>JBEDNE010000161.1:0-24125 GCA_041170745.1 Pseudomonadota bacterium | reverse complement strand
TCCTGATATTGGCCGGGCGCTTGGGCGCTTAGCCGCTGGCCGTGGCGGACCGCGCGATTTGGGCATGTTGCGTGATGGCTTGGGCGAAGCGCGGCTGCTGCGCGAGCGGCTGGCCCGTGCCACGCCGCTTCCCCCTCTTTTGGCAGCCTTGCTCCCGGCGCTGGATGGTCATGGCGCGCTGGTGGAAAAATTGAGCCGTGCTCTTGTGCCCAATCCCCCGCTCGATGCAGCACAAGGCGGTTATATTGCAGAAGGCTATGATCCCGCGTTGGATGAATTGCGCAGCATGTCGGGCGATGGCCGCCGGGCCATGGCGATGCTGGAGACGCGCTATCGCGACCAGACGGGGATTGCGGGCCTAAAGATTAAGCATAACAATGTTCTGGGCTATCATATCGAAGTATCTGCCAAAAATGCGGATCCGTTGATGGCCGCAGACTCGGGCTTCACCCACCGCCAGACGCTGGCAGGCGTGGTGCGCTTTAACGCGCCCGAATTGCACGAGCTGGCCCTGAAAGTGAATGAAGCTGGGGCGCATAGCTTGGCTGCAGAAGCGGCGCATCTGGCCGAGTTGGTGGCGCTGGCGCTGGCAAGTGCGCGGCCCATTTCAGACAGTGCCGAAGCGTTGGCCCGGCTGGATGTCGCCTCGGCCCTGGCTGAACGTGCCATTGAAGGCGGCTGGTGCCGCCCCAGCTTTGCGCCTGATACGCGCTTTGAGGTGGTGGGCGGACGGCACCCTGTGGTGGAAGCCGCCGTCGCAAAGGAGGGCACTCGCTTTGTCGCCAATGATCTGGCCTTGGCCCCAGAATCGCGACTTTGGCTCGTCACCGGCCCCAATATGGGCGGTAAATCCACCTTTTTGCGGCAAAATGCGCTGATTGCAGTGCTGGCCCAAGCCGGCAGTTTTGTGCCCGCATCCATGGCGACTTTGGGGCTGGTCGATCGGCTGTTCAGCCGAGTTGGAGCGGCTGACAATTTGGCGCGGGGCCGCTCTACCTTCATGGTAGAGATGGTGGAAACGGCTGCCATTCTTGCACAAGCGACGGACCGCAGCTTCATCATTTTGGATGAGGTGGGGCGGGGCACATCCACTTATGATGGCCTCGCCATTGCATGGGCTGTGGTGGAAGCGGTGCATGAAGTGAACCGGTGCCGCTGCCTCTTTGCGACCCATTATCATGAGCTGACACGCCTTGCCGAGACACTGCCCGCACTTTCACTGCACCATGTGCGGGCGCGCGAATATCGCGGGGATCTGGTCTTGCTGCATGAGTTGGGTGAGGGCCCAGCTGACCGCAGCTATGGCATTGCTGTCGCGCGATTGGCGGGTCTGCCGCCCATGGTTTTGGCGCGTGCCAAGGCCGTGCTGGATAAGCTTGAGGCAGGCCGCGATGCAACGGGTGGCCTCGCAGCAGGCTTGGATGATCTGCCCCTATTTGCCGCCACCAGGGTAGAAGAGGTGCGCGATCCCTTGCGTGATGCGCTGGCAAGCTTGGATGTTGATGGCCTTACCCCGCGCGATGCGCTGGACCAGCTTTATGCGCTTAAGCGGCTGATGATGGATAAAGGCTAACCGCCTCAAACAATGTTTTCAGCATCGTGCGTTCGGCATCGTCCAGCTCGGGCCGCCATACTTCAAATAACAAAATGACGCGCACCTCGTCGCTGTCATTCCACGCTTCATGTTCCATGCTGTCGTCAAAGAGCAGCACTTTGCCCGCCTTGACGGGGCGTTCATAATTCCCGACGCGCAGGCGGCATTTGTCGGGCACAATCAGCGGCAAATGGCAGATCAGCCGTGTATTGAGCATCCCCCAATGCGGCGGAATATGCGTTTTGGGCTGAAGGATGGAAAACAACGCCATGGGGGATCGCCCAGCAATATGCGGCATGGGCATGGTGTTGAGCAGGGCCATGGTCTTGGGGCAGCGCGCGGCATTTTCGGCAATGGGCACACCGTCTTGGAAAAAATGAAAGGCGCTCCAGCGCGCATCGTTCAACAAAGCATGGCCGCGATTGGGCCGGCTGGGGTCTGCCTGCACATAAGGCGCAATGCCTTGGTCATCCGCGAGCACAGCCTCAAGTTCGGCGCGCACATCGTCAAACGCGTCTTCCAGCCGCTTCGCCCAGTCAAAGTGTGCCGGATCGTAAAAGGCAATTTGCGGAAGGCCGGGATAGTAAAAGCTCGTTGGCTGCTGCAACTGCACGGGCTGGCGCCCGGTTAAAATGGCCAAGGATTCGGCAAAGCGAGGCGGGACTGGGCTGTCATTGGCGGTGCCTGCCACTTGGGCGTGCAGATGCGCTTCAAATCGGCTGGCGGCGGCATTGGCCGCTGCTTGGGCTGTCGCTACACGGCGGGCCAAAGCGGGGTCCATTTGATCCATCTGTGCCGCGCGCGACAGGGCGTGCTGATACCAGCCGACAGCCGCCCGATCATCCCCGGCCCGGCCATGGGCATCGCCTTTGCGGATGAGCGCCAGAATATCGCCCGGATTCTCCGCCAGCTGCATATCCAAAGCGCGGTCCAGCACGGCATGATTGCCCAGTTGCTCAGCGGCGTCGGCAATCATCGCCCAGAGCCGGCCCGTTGCGCGGCCAGCATCGGCAATCGCCAGAAATGCCGGCAGCGCCTTTGCTGCATCGCCCGCGGCCAGCGCGTCCATGCCGGTGCGTGCCAAGTTTTCAAGCTGTGTCTGGTCCATGGTGCCCCCAATGCGTGGCATAGCCAGCTTCTTGACCCACGCCAATCCGCCTTGTGACTTGGCGCACAAACGCGCATATCAGCAGCGATGCCACAACTCTTTCATCTTGTTCCGCAACGTCGTGCCATCATTGAGCGCCGGTCGCTGTCTGACGCGCTGATGGCGCTAGAGGGCCATGACGCGACAAAGCTGCGAGCGGCTTCGGTGCAGATTTTACGTCCGGCGATGGAGGCAGGCCGCGCCGAAATTGCCCGGCGGCTGGCGGAACGCCCAACGCAAGGCCGCGAGATGGCCGCAAGCTATGCGTTTTTGACCGACCAGCTGTTGCGGCTGGTGTTCGATTTCACGGTCCACCGCCTGTACCCGCTTAACAATCCCACAGCGTCTGAGCGAATCGCGCTGTTGGCCGTTGGGGGATATGGCCGGGGGGAAATGGCCCCCCAGTCCGACATCGATATCGCCTTTTTGACGCCGTATAAACAGACCGGCTGGTCAGAGCAGGTGATTGAATCGATGCTCTACACGCTGTGGGATCTGGGGCTGAAAGTGGGGCATTCCAGCCGCTCGCTCGATGAGATGGTGCGCATGGCCAAAGAGGATCTGACGATCCGGACCGCGCTGCTTGAAGGCCGCTATGTTTGGGGCGACCAGCAAATTTATGATGAGGCCTCGGCCCGCTTTGCCGCCGAAGTGGTGGCGGGCACCGCCCGCACCTTCATTACGGATAAGCTGGCAGAACGCGATGCGCGGCATAAGCGCATGGGCGATAGCCGCTATGTTGTTGAGCCAAATCTAAAGGAAGGCAAAGGCGGCCTGCGCGATCTGCACACGCTGTTTTGGATTGGCAAATATCTTTACCGCGTGACGACCGTGCCCGAGCTGGTCGATAAAGGGCTGTTGACGGCAGGCGAGTTGCGCCAGTTCCAAAAGGCCGAAAATTTCCTCTGGGCGGTGCGCTGCCATTTGCACCTGATTGCCAAGCGCCCCGAAGAGCGGCTGACCTTTGATGTGCAGCGCGAAATTGCGGAGCGGATGCGCTATAATGATCGGCCGGGCCGCTCGGCAGTTGAGCGGTTCATGCAGCATTATTTTCTAAATGCGAAAATGGTCGGCAATTTGACCGCGCTGTTCCTGGCGCATCTGGATGATACGCACGCTTCCAAGGGCCGGCGTTTTACGCTGCCCAGCCTGGCCGGGTTCCGCCGCTCTCCCAAGCAGTTGAACGGCTTTGTGCTGGATCGCGGGCGGCTGGCCTTGCCGCGCGATGATTTTTTTGCCGAAGATCCTGTCCGCCTGATTGAGCTGTTTGCGCTGGCGGACAGCCAGTCGCTTGAAATCCACCCGCAAGCCATGCGCGCAGCAGCCCGCGATGCCGGGCTGATTGATGCCAAGGTCCGCAATGACCCCCGCGCCAATGCCTTGTTTTTAGACGTCCTCTCTTCTCCGCGCGACCCAGAAACGGTGTTGCGCTGGATGAATGAGGCCACCGTCTTTGGCCGGTTTGTCCCCGATTTTGGCCGTGTCGTGGCCCAGATGCAGTTTGATATGTATCACCATTATACGGTGGATGAGCATAGCATTCGCGCGATTGGTCTGTTGTCGCGCATTGAAAAGGGTGTGCTGGGCGATGACCATCCCTTGGCTACGGCGATCCTAAGGCAAGTCTTGTCGCGCCGGGTGCTGTATGTGGCTGTCTTGCTGCACGATATTGCGAAAGGCCGGGGGGGCGACCACAGTGTTTTGGGTGCAGACGTCGCGCAGAAACTCTGCCCACGTTTGGGGCTGACAGCCGCGGAGACAGAAACTGTCGCCTGGCTGGTCCGCCAGCATCTTCTTATGTCAGCAACGGCGTTTAAGCGCGACTTGTCAGACTTTAAGACGGTGTTGGATTTTGCGAGCATTGTGCAATCGCCCGAGCGCTTGCGCCTGCTGCTCGTGCTGACTGTGGTCGATATTCGCGCCGTTGGGCCGGGCGTCTGGAACAGCTGGAAGCGGCAGTTATTGTCCGAGCTGTTTGAGTCAGCAGAAGAAGTGCTGCGGCTGGGCCATAAGCAGCGTGGCCGGGCAGACCGGGTGCGCGTGAAGCAAGATTTGCTGCAAGAAGCCCTTGTCTGGCCGGCTGCAAAATTCCAATCCTATACCAAGCGCTTGGCGGAGCCCTATTGGGTGGCCGAGCCGGATGATGTGCTGGAAAGCAACGCCCGGCAGATTGACGCAGCCGGCAAATCTGACCTTTCTATTTCCGCCACTGTCTACCCGTCACGCGGGGCGACTTTGGTGACAGTGTATGCGGCGGACCATCCGGGGCTTTTCTATCGCATTGCCGGGGGCATCCATTTGGCCGGCGGCAGCATCATTGATGCGCGCATCCACACCACACGCGATGGCATGGCGCTGGATAACTTCCTGGTCCAAGACCCGCTGGGTCGGCCCTTTGATGATCCGCATCAGTTGCAGCGAATTGAACAGGCAATTGGTGAGGCGCTGGCGAACAGGGCCAAGCTGGTGGAGCGGTTGGCGGCTCGCCCGCTTCCCCGCGCGCGTGCAGAAGCCTTTGATATTGCGCCTAATATCCTGATTGATAATCGCGCCTCGAACCGCTTCACGGTGATTGAGGCCAATGCGCGTGACCGGCCCGCTTTGCTCTATGATCTCGCTTATGCCTTGTTTGAGGCGAAAGTGACGATCCATAGCGCGCATATTGCCACCTATGGCGAACGGGCGGTCGACACATTTTATGTGACCGATCTGACAAATGACAAGATTTCCAACGACGCGCGTCTGGAGGATTTGGAAGTCCGTTTGCTGGAGGCGGCGCGTGATGTGCGCCTTGGGTCGAAGGCCGCCTGATCCGCGGCCTTGGCGTGGCCTTGATTGAACACACCCTACCCAAAAATTCAGGCTGCTCCCCGATTGACGTTAACGTCAACTCTTCCTATCCCTGACGTCATTGAGAGGATAACCCGGAGTCTGTCCCATGAATCTTGAATTCAGCCCCGAAGAAATCGCCTTCCGTGACGAAGTGCGTGCCTTCATTGCCGAGAATTACCCCGCCGACCTGCGTGGCAAGCAGGATGAGGGCGATGAGCTGTCGAAAGAAGATTTTCTGAGCTGGCACCGCGTGCTCCACAAAAAGGGCTGGGTCGCCCCGGCATGGCCCGTGGAATATGGCGGCACAGGCTGGACTGCCACACAGCGCTATATTTGGTCGGAAGAGACGGCACGGGCCGATTGCATTCGCCTGATGCCCTTTGGCCTCACCATGGTTGGCCCTGTTATCTACACCTTTGGCACGCCGGAGCAGAAAGCCAAGTTCCTGCCGCGCATCCTGTCGGGCGAGGATTGGTGGTGTCAGGGCTATTCCGAGCCGGGCTCTGGCTCTGACTTGGCGTCACTGCGCACCCGCGCAGTCCGCGATGGCGATCATTATGTCGTGAATGGTCAGAAGACCTGGACAACGATGGCGCAGCACGCCGATTGGGGCTTCTTCCTTGTCCGCACCGATCCTGACGCCAAGCAGCAAGAAGGCATTAGCTTCCTGCTTATCGACATGAAGTCGCCGGGCGTCACGGTTCGCCCGATCATCACCTTGGGCGGTGAGCATGAAGTGAACGAAGTCTGGCTGGAAGACGTCCGCGTGCCGGTGGAAAACCGCGTGTACGAAGAAAATAAGGGCTGGACCTGCGCCAAGTTCCTGCTCGCGCACGAACGTACGGGCATTGCCGGTGTGGCTGCCTCCAAGCGTGGCGTGGAAAAGATCAAGACAATTGCGATGAGCGAGTCGGATGGGGATCGTCCGTTGCTTGCCAACCCGTTCTTCCGCCGCAAGGTGGCCGAATTGGAAATGGATCTGACGGCGCTTGAATTTACCGAGCTGCGCACGCTGGCGGGTGAAGCCCAGGGCAAGGGCCCGGGGCCGGAATCGAGCCTGCTCAAGATCAAGGGCTCTGAAATTCAGCAGCGGATTACGGAACTCGCGCTGGAAGCGGCGGGCCATTATGGTGCGCCCTATTTCCGCGGCTTTGGCGAAGGCGATAATGAGCACCCGATTGGTCCTGAATATGCCAACCGGACAGCGCCTGTGTATTTCAACACGCGCAAGACAACAATCTATGGCGGGTCGAACGAAATTCAGCGCAATATCATCGCCAAGATGGTGCTCGGCCTTTGATGCATCTTGCCCCCTCTCGCCGCGCGGGAGGGGGACTTCAGAAAGACTAGACTATGGATTTCAACTATACCGAAACGCAGGATATGCTGCGCGATACGCTCGCGCGCTTTCTGGCCGACACTTATGATTTTGAAACGCGCAAAAAGATGATTGCCAGCGGCGAAGGCCGCGATCCGGGCATCTGGCGCGCGCTGGCAACTGAGCTGGGCATTCTTTCGGCCCCCTTCTCGGAAGAGCAAGGCGGCTTGGGCGGCGGTGCCCTTGAAAATATGATCATGATGGAAGAGCTGGGCAAGGTCATCGCAATTGAGCCCTATCTCCAGACGGTTGTGATTGGCGGCGGTGCGCTGAAGGCTGCCGGCGGCGCTTTGGCCGATGCAGTGATCCCCGAAATCATCTCGGGCAATGTCATCATTGGCTTTGCTTATGCCGAACCCCAGGGGCGCTATGATCTGGCGAACCTGACGACGACTGCGAAAAAGGATGGCGCGGGCTATGTGCTTAATGGCCATAAGGCGGTTGTCTATGCGGCCCCCTGGGCAACGCATCTGCTTGTCTCTGCCCGCACCGGCGGTGCCCAGCGCGATCGGGCTGGCGTTGAGCTGTTCTTGATCGATGCCAAGCTGCCGGGGATCACACGGCGCGATTATCCGACCGTTGATGGCTTCCGCGCGTCGGAAGTCTATTTTGAAAATGTCGCCATTCCGGGCGATGCGCATCTAGCTGGCGGCATTGATCTGCTCGAGCGTGTGGTGGATGAAGCGACGATGGCTGTCTGTGGCGAAGCCTGTGGCGTCACGCGCAAGCTGCATGAAGGCACGCTCGATTATTCCAAGCAGCGCCAGCAGTTCGGCCAGCCCATTGGCCGCTTCCAAGTGCTGCAGCATCGCATGGCCGACATCTTCCTGGAAGTTGAACAGATCATGTCGATGACGCTGATGGGCACATTGAAGCTCGATCTGCCAGCGGATGAACGCAAAGCGGCTGTCAGCTTGGCGAAAGCCAAGGTTGCACGCTCAGCCAAATTTGTCGGCCAGAACGCCATTCAAACCCATGGCGGCATTGGCATTACGCAAGAGCTGGCGATTGGCCATTATTTCAAGCGCGCGACGATGATTGAGGGCCAATTTGGCTCGGCCGATTATCACCTCGATCGCTTTGAGCAGCTCACCTATCCCAAGGCCTGAGCTGCGCGATGATCCTGTACCGGGCGCCGCGGCGCGATGAAGCTGCGGCGCTCGCGACATTGGGTCGCGAGACATTTGTGGAAACCTTTGGGCATCTCTATCGCCCCGAAGATCTCGCCCAATTTCTTGACACCATTTACGCAGAAGATGTGATTGCGCGTCAGCTGGACAGCGACCGCATTCTCTTTCGCGTTGCCGAAGCGGCTGGCGAGCTGGTTGGCTATTGCAAGCTGGGGCTCGACGTCTCGCTCGATTATGATCCGGGCGATAAGACTGTTATTGAACTTAAGCAGCTTTATGTCTTTGCCAGCCACCATGGCAGTGGCGTTGGCCAGGCGTTAATGGATTGGACCATTGCCGAGGCAGAGGCCCGCGACGCGGATGAAATTCTGCTCTCGGTCTGGGCAGAAAATGCCCGTGGTCACAGCTTTTACAAGCGCAATGGCTTTCGCTGGATTGCGGATACCTATTTCATGGTCGGCACCCACCGCGATGAGGAATATCTGTTCCTTCGCTCCCTACGCTGAGCCGCGCGCGCCTCTGAGCGTTTGGCATCGCTTATGTTGCACTGCACAATTTTCTCTTGAAATTGGCACGAAGCTGCTATATTGTGCAGCGCAACATAAAGACAGGAGCCAGTCAATGGCACGACCTGCATCCCCCTCGGCCAAGCGGACATCGCCCCAAAAGGCGGCTGCAAAGCCGGCAAAAACAATCGCTGTTGCGGCCCCGGCCGCTGGTGAAAGGACATGGACGATGACCAAAGAAACCGTAAAGCCTGCCGCACAGGAATTTGGCACCAAGGCCACTGAAATGCTGCAGGATCTGTCGGCCAAGGCCAAGGCTGCCTTTGAAAAGACAGGTGAATTCTCCAAGGAAGCAACCGAATTCCACAAAGCGAATTTGGAAGCCGTTGTGGAATCGGGCAAGCTGGCCGCCAAGGGCTTTCAAGACGTTGCCCAGCATGGCGCTGAAGTGACCAAGGCCCGCTGGGAAGCCGCGACTGCCCATGCCAAGACATTGGCTGCTGTCACCTCGCCGACCGAATTCATGAGCGTGCAGGGCGATTATCTGCGCAAGCAATTTGATGCCGCTGTTGCTGACTTTTCGAAGTCGACTGAGTTTTACATGAAGCTTGCCGGGGAAATCGTGGCGCCGGTGCAGAACCGTTATGCCGCTGCGGCTGAGCAGGTGAAGGCGCGTTTCACCGCCTAAGCTATTGGCTTATCTGAATTAGGGGGCTGCCTGCAGTGCGGGCGGCCCCTTTTTCATGGGCGGATGCCCAGGGCCGCTTGCCCTTGGGCTGCGACTTTCTATATTCTGGGGCAGCTATGCGGATCCGATCAGCAGATACACCCGATAAAGATGGCACTGGGCCCGGCACCGGTTTGGGCGTTGCCACGCGCACGCGCGACAAGACCAAAAAGCCTCAGCCCTATCGCGTCCTTATGCTGAATGATGATTACACGCCGATGGAATTCGTTGTGCATACGCTGCAACGCTTTTTCAAAATGGATTTGGAACAAGCGACGCGGGTGATGCTGCACGTCCATCAAAAGGGCGTCGGGGTATGTGGCACCTTCACCTATGAAGTGGCGGAAACCAAGGTCAGCCAAGTGATTGACTATGCTCGGCAGAACCAACACCCGCTGCAATGCACGCTGGAAAAAGCCTAACCGCATCCCGCGCGGCGCAGGCTTATCGCAGCGCTGTTTCCACCATCGGTTGAATCCGCCGGACAATCACGGCCACGCCCTTGGCATTGGGATGCATCTGATCTGCAAGGAGCAGCGATCGATTGCCCGCCACGCCATCCATGAAAAACGGGTAAAGTGGCACTTTATGCTTTTGCGCCAGGCTGGGGTAAATGGCGTCAAACTCTGCCCGATATTTCTTATCAAGATTATAGCTGGCGCGCATCCCCGCAAGCAGCACGCGAATGTTGCGGCGCTTCAACTCAGTCAGCATGGCGTCAAGATTGGCGCGCGCCTGAGCCGGCGGCTGCCCACGCAGCATATCATTTGCGCCCAGTTCTAGGATGACAAGGTCGGGCTTGGCCTTCAGACCGGCCAGCACCCATGATAGGCGGCCGCGCCCGGCGGCACTGGTATCGCCTGAGACGCCACCATTATGCACGCGCACGGCCATGCCCTTTTTGCGCAGCGATGTTTGCAACTGAGCTGGAAAACTTTCTTGCGCTTTCAGGCCATAGCCTGCGCTTAGACTATCGCCAAAGGCCAGCACCAAGCGCTCGCGCGCGTGCGCGGCGGGTGCCATGACCAAAAGCACCGCTTGTGAGAGCGCCAATGCCCACCCATATGGTCCCAGAATTCGCATTAGAAAGTGTCCTTGTGTCCAGTCCAAACGCCGCCGCTTCAGACCATATTGTGATGCAGGCCCGCAATGTCACCCTCTGCCTTGGTTCGGGGGACGCGAAAGTTGAGATTCTGCGCGGCATTCATCTGGATGTCCGCCAGGGGGAAACAGTCGCGCTCTTGGGCCCTTCAGGCTCGGGCAAATCTTCGCTTATGGCCGTATTGTCCGGGCTAGAGCGGGCCACATCAGGTGAAATTCACACTGGCGGCGCTGATTTTGGGAAAATGGATGAAGACGGGCTGGCGCGCGCCCGGCGCGGGCGAATTGGCATCATCCTCCAAGCTTTTCATCTGCTGCCAACCATGACTGCGTTGGAAAATGTCGCCGTGCCCTTGGAATTGGCAGGCCATGCAGCGGCGTTTGACCGCGCGGCGGATGAGCTGGCGAAAGTGGGCCTTGCCGCGCGCGCCAGCCATTATCCGTCGCAATTGTCCGGCGGTGAGCAGCAGCGTGTGGCAATTGCCCGCGCCTTGGCGCCCAACCCCGCATTGATCTTTGCCGATGAACCAACGGGCAATTTGGATGCGGCAACGGGCGCACAAATTATGGACCTGCTGTTTGCCCGTCAGGCAGACACTGGCGCCACCTTGTTCATCATCACGCATGATGCGGGGCTTGCCGCCCGGTGCGGGCGCGTGATTGAGATGCGCGATGGCCAGATTATTGAGGATCGGCAGATGCTTCGATGAGCGATCGGACCCATTCGATAAACACCAAGCGGCAGGCATAGACAGGCCAACAGGACTGCTAAAGACCTGCCCATAAGGATAACTGAAGAGGAAACACTGATGCGTCGTTCCATTTTCGCCCTCACGCTGACGGCCTTGGCAGCCGGCACGGCTTTGACTGCGCTTCCCGTGCAGGCCGCCACGCCTGTCGCGACCGCCACAACCTCTGACGAAGCCGCCTTGGCGCAATTTTTTGCGGATTATGATGCGGCACAGCTTGCCCGCTCTCCCTTAGGCAAATCCTATCGCGGCATCATTGATGCAGATTATGGCAAATGGGACGACATGTCTGATGCTGCGGAAGAGCAGGACTATCAGGCCGATCAGGCCGCCTTGGCCGAGCTGCGTCGTCGCTTTGATCCCGCCCGGCTAAGCCCTGAGAGCCGCTTGTCCTATCGTTTGTTTGAAAAGAAGGTGGAGCGGTCTGCCGCCAATTATCGCTACCGTGATTATGGTTATGTGTTTGACCAGATGAATGGCGCACAAAGCCAAATGCCGGCCTTTTTGATTAACATCCACCGCGTGACCAGCAAGTCCGATGCAGAGGCCTATGTCAGCCGCTTGGTCGGCCTTGGCACGGCCATGCGCCAAGCCATCGCGCAATCGCGCGCGCGGGCGGATAAGGGCATTATGCCGCCCAAATGGGTTTACCCTTATGTGCTGAATGATGCGCAGAATGTGGTGGCAGGCTATCCCTTTACCACGGGCGGGCAAGACGCCCCGCTCTATGCTGACATCAAGGCCAAGGTGGCCAAGCTGGCAATCAGCGAGGCCGAAAAAGCCGATCTTTTGGCACGGGCCAAGACCGCGCTCTTAACCTCGGTAAAGCCAGCCTATGCCGAGCTGGTGACAGAAATGGAGCGGCAGCAGAAATTGGCCGGTACCAATGATGGCATTTGGCGCTTTAAAGATGGCGCCGGCTATTACGCCCAATTGCTGAAAAACTATACGACCACCGATTTGAATGGCGATCAAATCCATGCGCTTGGCCTTGCGCAAGTGGCGCGCATCCATGGCGAAATGCAGGGCATTATGAAGACAACAGGCTTTACAGGAAGCCTGCAAGATTTCTTCCGCTTCATTCGGGAAGACCCGCGCTTCTACGCACCCAATACCGAAGAAGGCCGGGCGCTCTATTTGGCGGAAACCGAAAAAGCCAAGCAGCAGATAACGGCCTTGTTGCCGCAATATTTTGGCATTTTGCCCAAAGCGCCGCTGGTGGTGAAGCGCGTTGAACCTTTTCGTGAAAAATCCGCTGGTAAGGCCTTTTATCAAGGCCCGTCGCCCGATGGATCACGCCCCGGCACCTATTATGCAAATTTGTACAATATGGCAGATATGCCGCTGGTTGAGGTAGACGCCCTTTTCTATCACGAAGGGCTGCCCGGCCACCATTTGCAGCGCACAATTCAGACGGAATTGACGAATGTCCCGCCCTTCCGCCGCTTTGGCGGGTTCACCGCCTATACGGAGGGCTGGGGCCTTTATTCCGAAAAGCTTGCCAAAGATATGGGGCTGTACACGGACCCCTATCGGGATTTTGGTCGGCTGCAGCTGGAACTGCATCGGGCCATTCGACTGGTGGTGGATTCAGGGCTGCATCACAAAAAATGGACGCGCGAACAGGCGATTAAATATGTCGAAGACAATTCGGCAGATGCGCCCGGTGGCATTGTCAAAGCCATTGAGCGCTATGTCGTCTATCCCGGTCAGGCGACCGCCTATATGGTTGGGCGGCTGAAGATGAGCGAATTGCGCGACAAAGCCCAAAAGGAACTGGGCCCTAAATTTGATTATCGCGCCTTTCATGACACTGTTCTGAAGGACGGGCCGGTCCCGCTGGATGTGCTGGAAGAGCAAGTCAACGCTTGGATCGCCTCGCAAAAGTGACGGGGCTTTGGCGCCTTGCCCTTCGGGATTTGCGCGGCAGCCGTGCTGGGCTGCGGCTTATGGCCGTTTGCCTGTTTCTGGGGGTGGCGGCGCTGGCGGGCATTGGCAGCTTATCAACGGCCATTCTGACGGGTCTGGCAGATAAGGGTCAAGTGTTGCTGGGCGGCGATGTGCAATTTGAAGCCGCCCAACGCACGGCCACACCCGAAGAGCGGGCAGCCTTTGGCCAATTGGGCCAAGTCTCTGAAGTCATTCGGATGCGGGCGATGGCCGCCTTGCCCGACAATAGCCGGGCTGTGTTGGCTGAGCTGAAAGGCGTGGATGCCGCCTATCCGCTCTATGGCAAATTGCAGCTCCAGCCCGGCGCCTTGGCGGCGCGGCCACAGGGTTTGGATGCCGCCATTGCGCCAGCGCTGGCCGAAAAACTTGGGCTGAAGGTCGGCAGCCAGATCCGCGTGGGCGATGCCCAGTTGCGCGTGATAGGCCTGATTGCGCAAGAGCCCGATCGCACGGGCGGGGGCTTTACCTTTGGCCCGGCCCTCTTGGTTGATCCGCAAGCGCTGGCGGCCACTGGGCTGGTGCAGCCCGGTAGTTTATTTTCTGCCAGCTATCGGGTTAAGTTGCCGCCAAGCCGGAGCCCGGAAGATGCAGCCAAAGCCATTACCAGCCGATTTAAAGAGGCCGGCTGGGAGGTGCGAGATCGCAGCAATGGCGCGCCCGGCACCCGCCGCTTTGTTGAGCGTCTGGGCCAGTTTTTAACGCTGGTTGGGCTGACCGCCTTGGCGATTGCAGGCATTGGGGTGGGCAATGGTGTCGCCTCGTGGCTGGATGGAAAACGCGGGGCCATTGCGACCTTCAAAGTGCTGGGGGCGGATGCTCAGGCCATTTTCCGGCTCTATCTGGCGCAGATTTTGATTGTGGCGGGGGTGGCGATGGCCGCTGGCCTGGCTGTGGGCGCGGCCTTGCCCTTTGGCCTTGCAAGCTGGTTGGGGGATAAGCTGCCTGTACCGCCCCGTTTGGGCTTTTATCCCGCGCCTCTGGCCCTGGCCGCGCTATATGGCGTGTTGGTGGCCCTGTTATTCGCAATCGCCCCTCTGGCGCGTGCCCGTTCTGTTTCAGCCGCCAGCCTGTTTCGTACCGTCGTGGATCCTGCAGCTCGTCCCAGCACGCCCGTAATGGCGGCTATGGCCGCGCTGCTGGCTGTCATTGCCGGGCTTGCCATTGCCACTGCGCGAGAGCCCATTTTTGCGGCTGGGTTTGTGGCGAGCATTGCGGGCCTGTTGATTGTGTTAAGCCTGTTGGGTGCGGGCCTGACGCGTGTGGCGGCCCGCGTGCCGCGCCCCCGTGCGCCGCTGTTGCGGCTGGCGCTCACCAACCTCCATCGTCCCGGCGCACAAACGGGCCGATTGGTTGTGGCACTTGGCCTTGGCCTGACCTTGTTTTCGACGCTGGCAGTCATCCAGACCAGCCTGAACCGCCAGATTGAAACGACCATTCCCAAACGCGCACCCAGCTTTTTCGCGCTCGATATTCCCAAGGAAGATCGGGATCGGTTTACGCAGCTCGTTCGTGCGCAGGCGCCAGACGCTGATCTTCAAATGATCCCCTCGTTACGCGGGCCAGTTGTGGCTGTGGCCGGGAAACGCGTGGCTGATATGAAGGACATTCCCGAAGAGGCGTGGTTCCTGCGCGGCGACCGCGGCCTGACATTTGCGCAAGATGTGCCGCCCGGCAGCCGGATCACAGCGGGGACATGGTGGCCCAAAGACTATCAGGGCCCCCCGCTTGTGTCGATTGACGAACGCGCAGCCAAGGCCGCTGGCCTTAAAATTGGCGATATGCTGGTTGTGTCCATTTTGGGCGTGGAATTGGAAGCGCGGATTGCATCGTTCCGCCAGATTAACTGGGACACATTGGGCTTTAACTTTGTGCTGGTGTTCAACCCAGCCGCGCTAGAGCCGGCGCCTTATACCTTGGCCGCCACCTTGGCCGTGCCACCCATGGCAGAGCCAGCCATCAACCGCGCCGTCGCGGCCAATTTCCCGTCGGCCACAATGGTGCGCGTGAAGGATGTCATTACCGATGTTAGCAAGCTGCTGAACCAATTGGCGCTGGCCGTCGGCGCGGCAGGTTCAATCGCTGTGCTGGCGGGCATTGCCGTGCTGGTGGGCGCAGTGGCGGCGGCGCGACGAACGCGCAGCTATGATGCCGTGTTGCTGAAATTGCTGGGGGCCACGCGCGGGCAAATATTATGGCTTCAGGCCTTGGAATATGCGTTTATTGCGCTTGTCCTTTCGGGGCTGGCGCTGCTGTTGGGCAGTGCGGCAGGCTGGTTTGTCAGCACGCGTATTTTCCAACTGGGCTTTACGCCCGATTGGGGCCAAGTGTTGGCGACCATTGCTTTGGGCGGATTTGGCACGCTGATTTTGGGTCTTCTTGGCAGTCTGCCCGTGTTGCGGGCCCGCCCCGCGGCGGCCTTGCGGACGCTTTAATCCGGCCTAATGGGCCGGGCGGTGACACTCTTTCGCCACAGAAAGTGGCTATTTGCGTTCGCCGAGGCGGATTTCGCTTCCAGAAAGCCGAGATTCACGTTAGATCGACGCCGGTTTTGCGACCAGATATGGAGACTTGCTTATCCCACCGATGACACCCCGGCGCCCTATGGGCCCTGGCCCCGCGCCGATGAATGGCCCCCGTTTCAACCAGTTTATCACGTCACCCAAGGTGCGCGTGATTGACGAAAATGGTGAAAATCTGGGAGTGATGTACACCCGCGAAGCGATTGATCAGGCAGCAGAGGTCGGGCTCGACCTTGTTGAGATCTCGCCCAATGCGGACCCGCCCGTCGCGAAATTTCTCGATATCGGCAAGTTCAAATATGAGGCCCAGAAAAAGGCCAATGCCGCGCGCAAATCACAAAAGACGCAAGAGATCAAAGAGATCAAAATGCGTCCCAACATCGATGATCATGATTATGATGTGAAGATGCGCTCGATCCAAAAATTCATTGGCGAAGGCGATAAGGTGAAAGTCACCTTGCGCTTCCGCGGGCGTGAATTGGCGCATGGCCAATTGGGCATGAAGCTGTTGCAGCGGGTGCAGGAAGACATGGCCGAAGAGGCCAAGGTCGAACAATATCCGCGCATGGAAGGCCGCCAAATGCTGATGGTGCTGGCGCCCAAATAAGGCATTTTTTGGCTAAGCCATTGCTGTGAAACGAAAAACGGCCCGCGCGTTCGGGCCGTTTTTTGTGCGCACAAAAATTTATGCTGCACTGCACGATGTTGCAAAAACGTCGCAATAGTTTCGGAAAATTTATCCTGTGCTTTCGTTCCACTGGAACCCGGAATCGCGCCCCACTAGCTAGGGCGCATAAATTAAAAACCATGTCACCAACCCCTGCTTGAGGATGTCCATATGACACGTACTCTGCTTTTGGCGTCGGCAGCTTTTGCCGCGTTCACAACTCCTGCTTATGCGCAGACGGCGGCACAAGACGCCGTGATTGAAGAAGGTGAAATCATCGTCACCGCAACCCGGCGTGATCAGCAATTGTCGGATGTTCCGCTGGCTGTGTCTGCCGTGACAGCTGAAACTTTGGCCCGCTCGGGCGCGTCAGACATTCGTCAGCTCAACCAGCTGTCCCCTTCGCTGCTCGTCTCCTCCACCTCGTCGGAAGCAGCAGGCGGCGGTGCGCGTATTCGCGGCATCGGCACTGTGGGGGATAACCCCGGCCTTGAAAGCTCTGTCGCGACCTTTGTTGATGGCGTGTACCGCAACCGTGCGGGCGTTGGCCTGACCGAATTGGGCGCGATTGACCGGATTGAAGTTCTGCGTGGGCCGCAAGGCACGCTGTTTGGCCGCAACGCCTCGGCTGGTTTGATTCACGTCATCACAGCCGCGCCCTCGTCTGAAACGGGCGGGTCGCTTGAAGCCAGCTATGGCAATTACAACGCGGTCCGCATGGTCGGCGGCATCACGGGCGCCGTGACGGATACGGTCTCTGCGCGCTTTGACGGCGTCTATTCCAACCGCGATGGATTTTTGAAGGATGTCGTCTCAGGCCGCGGCGTCAACAACCGCAACCGCTATATGCTGCGCGGTCAGTTGAAGTTTGAGCCGTCGAGCGATCTTTCGATTCGCCTCATTGCAGATTATTCAGACCGCTCGGAAGAATGCTGTGCCGCCCCTTATTATCCCGCCTCGCTGGTGACACCGGGCGCCAATGGCACCGTCAACCGCAGCCCGAACCCGATTGCGGCATTGGAGCGGTCTTTGGGCGGCATCATTAATGACAATCCCTATAGCCGCCGTGTCTCGATCACGCCGGGCCAATCCTATCGCGGTAATGTGCGCGACTGGGGCCTGTCAGGTGAAATCAATTATGATCTGGGCGGCGCCAAGCTGACCTCAATCACGGCCTATCGCGATTGGCACTGGCTGCGTGGGCAAGATGCCGACTTTAACAATCTCGACATTCTGAACCGTAAAGATGATGGCACGGCCACGCAAAGCTTTAAGACATTCACCCAGGAATTGCGCTTGCAGGGCAATGCCTTGGATGATCGGCTTGACTGGTTGGTGGGCGGCTATTTCGCCAATGAAATCCTGACGCTGAATGACAATTTGGCCTATGGGGCAGATTATACGCGCTACGCCGATGCGCTGACGCGGCTCTCTTCGCCCACCTTCCCGGGCTATGCGGTCGTTGGCGGGGCCCTGAACCCAACCGCACCCTTGTCGCTCAATGGCGTGCAGGTGACGGATAAGTATAAGCAAACCAGCCGCAACTATGCTGTCTTCACGCACAATACCGTCAAGGTCACCGACGCGCTCTCGCTGACGGTCGGCTTGCGCTACACCAACGAGCAGAAGACGCTCGATTCAAGCTTTGCTGATAACAACCTGATGTGCCGCACGCTCTCTGCCTTGCCGACGGCGCATCCGCTTTATGGTACGGGCCAGCTGGCGTGCATCATTCCGTCCATCCCCAATGGCAGCTTCACGCAAAATGGCGTGAAGAAGAAGGAAGACAAGTTCACGGGCACAGCTGTTCTCAGCTATAAGCCCACGGACGATGTGCTGACCTATGCCAGCTTCTCACGCGGGTATAAGGCCGGCGGTTTCAATCTCGATCGCAACAGCCTGTATCGTTTGGGCCGCACAGCCAATGCCAATGGCAATCGCGCGATTGACGCCAGCGTGCTGAATACAGCGGCGCTGCAGTTTAAGCCGGAAACGGTCGATGCCTATGAATTTGGTATCAAATATGATGGCCGCGGCCTCGATGTGAATCTGGCGGGCTTTTATCAGAGCTTCCAGAACTTCCAGTTGAACACCTTTAATGGCGTCAACTTCGTGGTTGAAAATGTGCAGGGCTGCTCTGCGCTGGCGGGCGGCGATGCCTCTGACACGGATCAGATTGCGGGCAACAGCGCCTGCACCGGCAAGCAAAAGAGCGGTGTGACGTCAAAGGGGATTGAGCTGGAAGCATTTTTGCGTCCGGCGCGTGACCTGACGCTGAACCTTGGCTTTACCTATGCCGATACGCGCTATGCCGATAATCTGATTGGCAATACAACGCTGACCAACACCACGGGTTCACTGTCCCCCGCCTTCTTCCAGTTGCCGGGCGCACGCCTGTCCAACTCAGCCAAATATGTGACGACGGGTGCCGTCAGCTGGACGCCCGACATTGGCACCAGCGGCCTCAAGGGTCTGGTCTATGTTGATTTCCGCTACACCAGCGATTTGAACACAGGCTCTGATCTGGACTTTGAAAAGGTGCAGGACGGCTATGCCCTGGTCAATGCGCGCATTGGCCTAAGCCAAGCGGACAAGGGCTGGTCCATTGAAGCTTGGGCGCAGAACCTGTTCAACGTGAACTATCAGCAGATCGCGTTTGACGTGCCGTTGCAGGGCAGTGGCGCCACCAACGCCGTCCGTCAGGGTGTGGCGACATCGTCGACCCAGCTGTACGGCCTGTTCCTTGGGGAACCGCGCACTTATGGCGTGACCGTGCGTCGCCGCTTCTAATCCAGCGATTAGGTGGTTAAAAAAAGGCCCGCTCCAGCCTGGCTGGGGCGGGCTTTTTTGTGCGCCATGATGGTTGCGGGTTTAGCGCCGCCGTGCGGCAAAGCGCGCGGCCGTCAGCATATCTGCCTCGGCCAGAATATCGCCTGCGGTGCCAGAGCGTTTCAGGGCACGTTCTGCCTCTAATAATCGGTCGGCCAAGGCGGCCAATTGCTCGGACGACCATCGGCCCGCTTGATCTGTAATCGCCGGCTTTTCCTTGAAGAAAATCGCTTTGCCGCGCGCTTCAACAGCGGCTGCGGGCGAGAGCCCCCCCTCAATCTCGCGCCGCAACCCGGCCAATAAAAACACCCGGCGGAACAGCGCGCGGAGCAGAGGAATACCCGCCAGCCCGCTTTGCTCAAGCCGGGCAATTTCACTGCCCAGCCGTGCCGGCTGACCGCCCATAACGGCATCCACCAGCTTGCCCAATTCCCCATCGGCGCTGGCCGCGCTCAACGCCTCAAAGGCGTCTGGCGTCACCTCAGCCGGGCGGTCCGGCGCGGCATCTAAATAGAGCGCCAGTTTTTCAATTTCTTGCGCCATGACCGACCGATCATTGCCGCAGCTGGCCGCCAGCATCCGGGCAATATCACGCGGCAGGCGCAGGCCAGCTTCTTTCGCCAGCATATCCGCAATTTGCGCCGCATCGCGCGCGTCGGGCACATAGCTGGGATGGGCAAGGGCCAGCTTATGCTCCGTTGCCAGCTTTACCAAAGGCGAGCTGGGCTTGAGCGCGCCGGCCAACGCGACAACGGGATTGCCAGCTTGCTCTGCCTCTAACAGCCCGGCCACAGCTTCGGCAATTTCATCGCCCGCTGGTTGCACGCGCACCCAACGCGCCCCGCCAAATAAAGAGATGCTGGCGGCCTCATCCAGCAGGCGTGCCGGATCGGCTTTCAGCGTTGGGCCATCTAAATCAAGACGTTCTGCCTCGGCCCCCATGGCGCGTTCCAGCCGACGCGCCAAAGCGGCAGAGCCAGCCTCATCGGCGCCATAGAGCAGGAAGAAACGGACCTTGCCGTCGGCCGCCGCATCCAGCGCGCGGGCAATTTCATTCGCATTGGCCTTCACTGGCCCGGTTGGCTCCGTGCTTGCTGCGCCAACCGCGCAATGATTTGATCGGCAACGGTGCTGCTGAGATTTTCCAACGCCGTGCTTTCGGCCGCGACAGTTGCATATTCTGACGACACAACGTCAATGCCCGCATCCGAGCCCGCCGTTGCGTCTAAAATAAGATTGCCACTGGCCACATCAATCAGCCGATAGCGGGCCCGCAAGGTCCGCCGCTCGCGCGTGATGCCCGCATCCCGGCGAATGCCAAAGCCGGTAATCTGATCGTCCAGTTCCACTTCGAGCCGATAGCGGGTCTCTCCTTGGGCGGTGGCAGATAGGCGTTGCAACAACGCGTTGCGCACCAGCCAGCCAGCCTTGCCCGAAATGGGGGGCACTTCAACACCGCCCAGCAACTGGCTCGCCACGCCGTGCGACCCGCCACTATAAAGCGGGCGTAACCCACAGCCCGGCAGAGCCAAGGCCACAAGGCCGCAGGCCATGAGGCGGGTTAAAGGCCGAGTCAGTCTCATGCGACGATGTTAACCAGCCGCCCCGGCACGACAATGACTTTCTTTGGGGCCGCCCCTTCCAGCGTCCGAATGACTTTGTCCGACGCCAGCGCCAGCGCCTCAAGAGCCGCCTTGTCGATGTCCTTCGCCACCGTCAGCGTGTCGCGCAGCTTGCCATTGACTTGCACGGCAATGGTCACTTCATCATCAACCAAGAGACTGGGGTCATGCGCGGGCCAAGGCTGGCTGGCGACCAGCCCTGTGCCGCCCATGCGCGTCCAGCCTTCTTCGGCCAGATGCGGCAGCATTGGCGCAATCAGCCGGGCAAGCGCGCGAATGGCGGTGCTGCGCGAGGCAGAGGCCGGCGCCTTTTCCAGCGCATTGACCAGTTCATGCACCTTGGCGACGGCCTTGTTAAAGGTCAGCGCCTCAATATCCGTCGCAATGCCGGCAATCGCGCGGTGAAGCAGCTTATCAATCGCCTTGTCTTCACCCTGGGCATCCTCAAGCGTGTCAAACAGCCGCCAGATGCGATTGACGAAGCGCCATGTGCCTTCAATCCCGCTTTCAGACCATTCCAGATCGCGCTCGGGTGGGCTGTCCGACAGCATGAACCAGCGCACGGCATCTGCGCCATATTGATCGAACATCGGATCAGGATCGACGACATTCTTTTTTGATTTGGACATTTTCTCAATGCGGCCACGCGTGACGGGCGCGCCATCGAGCGTGGTAACCACATCGCCCGCAATTTTCACCTGCTCGGGCGACAGCCACGCGCCATCGGGGCCCTTATAGGTTTCATGCGTCACCATGCCCTGTGTGAACAGCGCGGCAAAGGGTTCGGTAATGCCAATCTTGCCAATGCGTTCCAGTGCCCGCGTCCAGAAACGCGCATAAAGCAGGTGCAAAATCGCGTGCTCAATGCCGCCAATATATTGGCCCACGGGCAACCAGGCTTCGGCTTCCTCGCGGTCAAAGGGCTTGTCCTTGGGCTGGCTGGCAAAGCGAATGAAATACCAGCTCGAATCAGCAAAAGTATCGAGCGTATCGGTTTCGCGCCGCGCTGGTTCCTTACAGTTCGGGCAGGAGACGTGCTTCCATGTCGGGTGCCGATCCAGCGGATTGCCCGGCACGTCAAAAGTTACATCCTCAGGCAGCTTTACCGGCAATTCACTGCGCGGCACGGGCAGCACGCCGCAGAAATCACAATGAATGATGGGAATGGGCGTGCCCCAATAACGCTGGCGCGAAATGCCCCAATCGCGCAGGCGATATTGCGTCTGGCCTTCGCCCCAGCCTTCATGTTCGGCGCGTGCAATGACTTGGGCCTTAGCGTCATCAATGCTGAGGCCATTGAGCCAGTGCGAATTCACGATGCGGCCCGGCCCCGTATAGGCGGTATCGCCCTCAAACTCTGGCGCATCCGCATCGCCCTCGGCCACCACACGACGGACGGGGAGGTGATATTTCCGCGCAAAGTCCAGGTCGCGCTGGTCATGCGCCGGGCAGCCAAAAACAGCGCCCGTGCCATAATCCATCAGCACGAAATTGGCGACGTAAACGGGCAAATGCCAGCTCGGGTCCAGCGGATGTTCGACCGACAGGCCAGTGTTAAAGCCCTTTTTCTCAGCCGTTTCAATTTCAGCGGCTGTCGTGCCACCCTTGCGGCACTCTTCCATAAAGGCCGCGAGGTCGGGCGCATTTTCGGCCAAGGCTTGGGCCAGCGGATGGTCGGCTGCAATGGCGACAAAGCTGGCGCCGTAAATCGTGTCAGGCCGGGTGGTGAACACATCAATCGCGTCATGCGTGCCGACAAGGTTAAAGCTGATCTTCAGCCCCTTGGACTTGCCGATCCAGTTTTCCTGCATCAGCCGGACCTTTTCAGGCCATTGATCGAGCGTGTCGAGGCCCTCCAGAAGATCATCCGCAAAGTCCGTGATTTTCAAAAACCACTGGTTGAGCTTCTTCTTTTCGACGAGCGCGCCTGAGCGCCAGCCGCGGCCATCAATCACCTGCTCATTGGCGAGCACGGTCATATCGACCGGATCCCAATTGACAGTGGATTCCTTGCGATAAACAAGGCCGGACTTGTAGAAATCAAGGAACAGCGCCTGTTCCTGCCCATAATAATCCGGCTCGCAGGTCGAAAGTTCCCGGCTCCAGTCAATGGCAAGGCCCAGCCGCTTCAACTGCTTTTTCATCGCCTCAATGTTGGAGCGGGTCCAATCACCGGGGTGGACCTTCTTTTCCATCGCGGCATTTTCCGCCGGCATGCCAAAACTGTCCCAGCCCATGGGGTGGAGCACAGCATGGCCCGTCATCGCCTTATAGCGCGCCAGCACATCGCCCATCGTATAGTTGCGCACATGGCCCATATGGATGCGGCCCGAAGGATAGGGGAACATCTCAAGCACATAGGCTTTGGGGCGCGGGTCAGAGGCGGCAGGCGCTGTAAAAATGCCCTGCTCTTCCCAAATTTTTTGCCAATGCCCGTCGGCTTTAAAGGGGTTAAACCGCGTTGTCATAAGCTCTCTTGGTCCGCACTAAGATCAAAAACTTGGGGCTGTTCCATAGCGGCCGCCGCTGGCGTGTAAACCACCACGCCAGTCATTCAGCCACAGACATGAAAAGGCTTTAACCGGTAATGGCGGCACGACGCAGGTCGCGCGCCTTGGTGAGAATGATTTCTTCCAGCTTTTGCACGGTTGCGGCCTGCACCGGGGCATCGACCCAATTGCCATTTTGGTTCACTTGGCGGCTGGCCGCCACGCGCAGCGCATCCGCCCGCAGATCCTGATCGAGCACGCTGACGGTCAGCTTCATCCGCTCGCTTGGATTATTGGGGTTGGAATACCAATCCGTCACAATCACGCCGCCATTGGAGTCGGCTTGGACAAGCGGCATGAACGACAAAGTGTCCAAAGTTGCGCGCCATAAATAGGCATTCACGCCAATGGTGGTGACGCGCGATGCGGCCAGATCTGCCTTGGCGCGGTCCTTTGCCTTGCCGCCAGACCCCAAAACACCACAGGCCGGAAGGGTCGCAAGCAGCGAAAGGGCCAGGGCGGCAGTAAGCGGACGGCGCATGAAGTTCCTCATCGGACAAACAAGAGAAGATGCCGTGCGTTATAGGCGGATTGGCAGGCTCCGCAAGGTGGCTCGGGCCTTGGCTGTGGATGTCATGCAACAGGGTTGAAACAAATTTAATGTATAAGCTTCTTCATGGAACATAATATTAGGGTGCCGCTTGGCTTTGTGCCAATAATATGTGGATGATGATTCGTAAGACAAAATTGGCAGTTTTCGCGGCGGTGTTCACCGTCGGCGTTGGCGTGTCTGTGTCTTACGCGTCGGCTGCGACCAACCGTGCCCTGGCCGCTGCGCCGCGCACGGCATTGGTTGTCCGCAGTTTTCCGGGCTTTACGCCCGCT
>JBEDNE010000160.1:0-6294 GCA_041170745.1 Pseudomonadota bacterium | reverse complement strand
GGGATTTTAGGCGAGCGGATAGTCTTGGCTGATTGCGCCAGCCGCACTGGCTTGGCCGAGCGGGCCGGCTGCAAAGAGTAGGCTGCTGGTGCTGACAAAGACAGTGGCAACGATGGCGAGGATCGAAGCCCGGAAATCAAAAGCCTTATAGCGGTTCATGGTCGGTCTCCTGAAAGATCAATTGGGGTCGCTTGTGCGTTATGGTCTTAGCTTTGCAGGAGCCGTGCCAAGTTTAAAAAACCTCAGAAATCCGCCATTCTTAGAGGATTTGGCAGAATGGGGATGAGTTTTTATTTGCGAATTATTGGGAAAATATCCTAAATATTAGCATATGGACCGCAGCAATCCCTTTATTGGCCAATCGCTCGCTTTTCTCGACAGTGTGGAACGCGTCAGCCGTGCCGCCCAACTCAACCGGCCCGTGTTGGTGATTGGGGAGCGCGGGACAGGCAAAGAGCTGGTGGCAGAGCGGCTGCACCGCCTCTCCCTCCGCTGGGATGGTCCCTTTGTTCCCATGAATTGTGCCGCCTTAACCGAGACGTTGATTGAGGCAGAATTATTCGGTCATGAGGCAGGGGCCTTTACGGGGGCGACACGCGCGCGTGCTGGGCGCTTTGAAGAGGCCGATGGCGGCACGCTGTTTCTGGATGAATTGGGCACGCTTTCTTCTGGTGCGCAGGAACGTCTCTTGCGCGCGGTGGAATATGGCGAGGTAACCCGCATTGGCGCCAACCGGCCCATCCGCGTGGATGTGCGCATTGTGGCCGCCACCAATGAGCATCTGCCCAGGCTGGTCGATGAGGGGCGGTTTCGCGCAGACTTGCTCGATCGATTGTCTTTTGAGGTGATCACGCTGCCGCCGCTGCGCGCGCGTGAGGGAGATGTGGCCCAGCTGTCTGATTTCTTTGGGCGGCGCATGGCATCAGAACTGGGCTGGCCCAGTTGGCCGGGCTTTTCAAAAGCGGCGATGGCCGAGATGGAAAGCTATAGCTGGCCCGGCAATATCCGCGAATTGCGCAATGTGTCTGAACGGGCTGTTTATCGTTGGGATGATCCCACAACGCCCGTCGCCGATATTGTGTTTGATCCCTTTGTCTCGCCCTGGCGGCCCATTACTGGGCAGGGCATGGTGCCAAACGAGGCCCCCGTTGCGGCCGCAACGAGCGCTGCGACGGCGGCAGGTCCGGATGCGCCGGCGGAATTGCGTGCAGCCGTTTTTGCCTATGAACGGCAGTTGCTCGACGCCGCTCTTGTCCGCAATCGCCATAACCAAAGGGCCACCGCCAAAGCACTGGGGCTGACCTATGATCAGCTGCGCCATTGCCTCAAAAAACATGGGCTGCTGGAGACGGCTTAAGAGCCGTCATGCTGAACTTGGTTCAGCATCCATTGGCGTCCCTATCGGGTGGTTCAGTTAAGAGTGTGATCATGGATCCTGAAACAAGTTCAGGATGACGTTGGGCGGTTCAGGATGACGTATCTCGGCTATGCGTCTTTGGTGTCGTCAGCAGATGTTGAATGCCGCAAAATCATCGGGATGTTGATCGCCCCAAAAAGGAAGGTCAGCGGCAATGCGCCCCAGAGCTTATAGCCCATCCAAAACCCGGTTGAGCTGTTGCGCCAGACCAGCTCATTGAGCAGCGCCATTCCCACAAAGAACCACGCAAAATTGCGTGTCAGCAAATGCCAGCCCTGTTGGCTTAATTCCGGATAGGCATGGGCCATAACGCGCTCCAGCGTCGGCTTTTTGGTTAAGGTGCCAAAGAATAATATGCCAGCGACCATGGCGTAATAAAGCGTTGGCTTCATCTTGATGAAGGTTTCATCCTGCAGCCAAATGGTGAGCCCGCCAAAGACCAACACCATGACGCCGGAGAACATCAGCAACACCGAAACACTGCCATGTTTGAGCTTTGACCAAATGAGGGCACTCAATGTCGCCAGCATGAAGACACCTGTTGCGACCCACACATTCGCCAGCCAATAGGTCAGCAGGAAAAGGACCAGCGGCCCAAGATCAACGATCAGATTTTGCGGCGGCGCGGCTTTGGTGTCAGGCTGGGTCATGCTTTATCTGCCCCTGCAATAATCTGGGCAAGTTCGGCTGGATCAAAGGGCCGCAAATCTTCCAGCGTTTCACCCACGCCAATGGCATGAATGGGCAGACCAAATTTTTCGGCTGCAGCCACCAGCACGCCGCCGCGCGCTGTGCCATCCAGCTTGGTCATCACCAGCCCCGTAACGCCCGCCACTTCTTTAAAGATTTCAATCTGCGACAGCGCATTTTGCCCCGTGGTCGCATCCAGCACCAGCACCACATCATGCGGGGCAGCCGGATTGAGGCGGCCGAGAACCCGGCGGATTTTTGCCAGCTCATCCATCAGTTCGCGCTTATTCTGCAAGCGGCCTGCGGTGTCGACAATCAGAACGTCAATGCCCGTTTCGGTTGCCTGCTTGACGGCATCAAAGACAATGCCCGCGGCATCGCCGCCTTCGGGGCCGGACACAATGGGCACGCCCAGCCGCTCGGCCCAGATTTTCAATTGGCCAATGGCGGCCGCGCGGAAGGTGTCCCCGGCTGCCAGCATGACGCCATAATCTTGCTCAAGAAACAAATGCGCGAGCTTGGCAATGGTCGTTGTTTTGCCTGAACCATTCACCCCAATCACAAGGATGACTTGTGGGCGCGGAAAGGCAATCACATCCAAGGGCTTGGCAACGGGAGCCAGCACGCCTTGAATTTCTTCGGCCACCACTGCTCGAATGCCGGCTTCGTCAATACCGCGCTCATAGCGGCTATCGGCCAGCTTATCGCGGATGCGCCGAGCCGTCGCGGGCCCAAGGTCTGAAACAATCAGCGCCTCTTCAATGTCGTCAAGCGCCTCAGCATCCAGCCGGGACTTGGTGACGAGGCCCGTTAGATTTTCCGTTAGCTTTTCTGATGTGCGCCGAAAGCCGCCCAGCAGCTTTTTGTGCCAGGGGGTGTTGGTCTCGTCGCTCATCGCACTTCGCCTAACAGCGTGTCGCCAGTGCTGGCAGTGATGGTCACAGTCATGATGCGGCCCTTTAGGCCATCTGGTTCATAACGGAAATCCCGCCCGCTGATAATTTCAACTCGCGCATGATTTTCAGCATGGCCGCTTTTGCCATCCAGCTCCACCAGCACCTGTTGCTCCGTGCCAATCAGGCTGGACAGCCACTGTGCTTTGCGGGCGGCAACATGGGCGCGCAGTTGTTCTGCGCGGGCGCGCGCGACATCGCGGCCCAGTTGCGGCATACGGGCCGCCGCTGTGCCGGGCCGCGGGCTATACGGAAATATATGCCCAAAAACCACGTCACAGGCATCAAGCAGATCAAGGCTATTGGCAAACATCGCCTCGTCTTCGGTGGGGAAGCCCGCAATAATATCTGCGCCAATGGCAATGTCCGGTCGTGCCGCCTTTAGCCGCTCAACCAAGCGAATGGCATCGGCCCGCAAATGCCGCCGCTTCATGCGTTTAAGGATCATGTCATCGCCCGATTGAAGCGAGAGGTGGACATGCGGCATCACGCGTGTGTCGCCTGTGATGAGCGCAAAAAGCCGATCATCAATTTCAATTGAGTCCATGGACGAGAGGCGCAGCCGCGCAAGCCCTGGCACCAGCCGCAAAATCCGTTCCACCAAATGGCCAAGGCTGGGCGCCCCCGGCAGGTCTGCGCCATAGCTTGTCAAATCCACGCCGGTAAGGATCACTTCTTGCTGGCCGCGCGCCACGGCCTGCGCCACGGCGTCCACGACAGCGCCTGCCGGCACCGACCGGCTTGCGCCGCGTGCCAAGGTCGTCACGCAAAAGGTGCAATCATGGTCGCAGCCATTTTGCACTTCAACAAAGGCACGGGCATGATCTGCGCCAGAAACAGCGGGCCGTATCGCGTTGGTGCCATCAAAGGGCAGTCCAAAGCTGATGGGATTGCGCTTGTCCGCATTGGAGACAACAGCGTCGACTTCTGCCATTTGGGAAAAGCGGCTGGCGCTGGTTTCCGCGGCACAGCCCGTGACCACAATACGCGCCTCAGGCCGTTCGCGTTTCAAGCGACGAATGCTTTGGCGCGCTTGGCGTTCGGCCTCGGCTGTGACCGCGCAGCTGTTAATGATGATAAGCGCGGGCGCATCCGCGCTGACGCCCGAGGCCGCCTCGCGGATTGCTTCGCCTTCGGCAATGTTCAATCGGCAGCCGAAATTGACCACCTCAACATGGCTCATCCGAACTGGCTCCAGTCGGCCGTGCCGGTAAAGACGTGCGTGGCCGGGCCGGTCATGCGGATCGTCTCACCCGGTGCCCAGTCAATCCGCAAATTGCCGCCCGGCAAAGACACAGTGACAGGGCTTGTCACCAGCCCGCGCCGGATGGCAGCAACAGCGGTGGCGCACGCCCCAGTGCCACAGGCTTGGGTCAGGCCGGCGCCCCGTTCCCAAACGCGCAGCTTGAGATGGTTTGGCCCGGCAAGGCTTGCCACATTCACATTGATGCGCGCGGGGAAAAGCGCGTCTGTTTCAATCATCGGGCCAAGCCGAGCAAGGTCTACCGCATCCGCATCAGCCACAAAGAAAATGACATGGGGGTTGCCCACATTGACAGCGGCGGGTGCCTCCAAATCTTCCCAGCCCACGGGCATTTGGGCGGTGTCCATCGCAAAGCTTAAAGGAATGGCGTCCCACTCAAAACGCGGTGCCCCCATATCCACCACTGCTTGATCGCCCTGGGCTTCGAGCGTGAGAAGGCCACCCAATGTTTCAACGCGAGATGTGCCGCCCAGCAACAGCGCGACCGCGCGGGACGCATTGCCGCAGGCCTCTACTTCGCTGCCATCGGCGTTGAAAATGCGCATCTGGGCATCAGCAATGGCGGAGGGGCCAAGCAGGATCAATTGATCACAGCCAATGCCCGTCCGCCGGTCTGCAATGGCACGGGCGCGGGCGGCGCTCATGTCAACAGGCGCAGTTCGGCCATCAATGACAACAAAGTCATTGCCAAGGCCATGCATCTTGTAAAAGCGGTCCACCATGTCAGGCGCTTTAAGGCGATCTGACCCTTAAGTCCAACGGGCGACGTTGTGATTAGCCCATTTGCCGGACCGCTGCTCCGCTGGCCGACAGGGACAGAAGTTGGCGCTCTGCCAATAAGCGGCGCACCTGTGAAATGGGCATGGGATGGCCGTATAGCCAGCCTTGCCCTTTATTTACGCCAATTTCGCGCAGTCGGTTTTCAATGTCTGCGCGCTCAACGCCTTCGGCTGTGACGGGCAGGGGCAAATTATCGCCCAGCCGGGCAATCGCATTCACAATGGCCGCGCTTTCGGGATTATCGAGCAGCGACAGAACAAAGCTCTTGTCGATTTTAATCCGGTCAAACGGCAAAGCGCGCAAATGGGCAAGCGAGCTATAGCCAGTGCCAAAATCATCCAGTGCGAGACGAATACCTTGGTTTTTCAGGCTGCCGACAATCGACTGCGCCAGCGGCAGATTATCAAACAGCCCCGTCTCAGTGATTTCAATTTCCAGTCGATGCCCGGGAAAGCTGGTTTCGACCAACAATTTGACGAGCTTTTGTGCCAGCCAAGGATCGCGCAACTGCAAAGGGGATAAGTTGATGCTGATGCTCAGCTCTGGGTCCCAATCGCGCGCCTCAATCAAGGCTTGGCGAATGACAGAGAAGGATAGATCACCAATCAGACCCGTTTCTTCGGCCACCGGGATAAACTGCGTGGGTGGAATATGGCCCAGCATGGGGTGGTTCCAGCGCGCCAGAACTTCAAAGCCCGACAGGCGGCCTGTTGCCAAGTCTATCTGCTGTTCAAAATAGGGCTCAAACTCGCCAGCCGGAATGCCCTGCCGCATTTTGGCTTCCAGTTCCGAGCGCTTTTGCAACGCGCGTTCCATTGAGGTGTCAAACCAAGACACACCATTTCGGCCGCGTTGTTTGGCGGCATACATGGCAATATCGGCGCGGCGCAGCAGTTGATCTACGGTGTCGCAATCAGGCGCTGAGAGCGAAATGCCAAGCGAAATGCTGGTATGCACAAGCGTGCCATCCGCCTTGAGCGGCTGGCTCAATCGGGCGACCAAGCCTTCGGCAACAGCATGGGCTGCGGCAGGATCATCATGGGCAATTTCAAAAGCGCAGGCAAATTCATCCCCGCCCAGTCGTGCCATCACGGCCCCCGGCGGAGCCAGCCGGGCAATTTCCGCCGCGATAGAACGCAGCAGGCCATCCCCTACTGCATGGCCATGAATATCGTTGACGTTCTTAAAAT
>JBEDNE010000159.1:0-18460 GCA_041170745.1 Pseudomonadota bacterium | reverse complement strand
TGTTATCCGCGCCGTGGGTCGGCCGCTTGCTGCCCCCAGTGCCAATGCAAGCGGCACGATAAGCCCTACGCGCGCCGCGCACGTCGCCCGCACGCTCAATGGTCGCATCCCCCTTATCCTCGATGGCGGGCCAACGGAAAAGGGCCTGGAATCAACAATTGTGGCGGTGGAGGGCGATACACTGCGCCTCTTGCGCCCCGGCCCGATTGATTTGTCGCTTCAGCTGGACCGGAGCGGACGCATTGAAGCGCCCGGCCAGCTCGACAGTCATTATGCGCCCGCCAAGCCTTTGCGGCTCAATGCAACATCCGCCGAGGCTGATGAATGGCTGATTGGCTTTGGCCCCATGGCCTGCGATGCCAATCTCAGCGAGTGCGGCAATTTGGAAGAAGCTGCCGCCCGGTTGTTCGCTTGCCTGCATGAAGCGGATATGGCGGGAAAGCCGCGTATTGCGATTGCGCCTTTGCCTCTTGGCGGGTTGGGCGATGCCATTCAGGACCGGCTGGCGCGCGCCGCAGCCTGATTTTCTTGCGCTTTCGAAGAATTGCGCCTAGGGCGTGCCGCAGCGCAGCAAGGATGGTCCTTGCAGATCCTGATGGCCAGCGTGATTGTTCGCAGCAGAAACACTGCGAAGCAGGCCGGGATCTTGTCGCCCTTCCGAGGCTTCCCTTGTCACGCGGGTTGTCAGTTTGACCCCGCTCGCGCGCGCCATTTTGGCGTGCACGCGCTTAATGTTTTGAAAGTTTTAAATGACTCACTTTTCCGACCTTGGCCTTGCCAAGCCGCTTCTCGACGCGTTGAAATCCAAAGGCTATGAAACGCCCACCCCCATCCAGTTGCAGGCAATCCCGCCGCTGCTGCAGGGCAAGGATTTATGTGGTATTGCCCAGACAGGCACGGGCAAAACGGCCGCATTCGCATTGCCCTCGCTTCAATATTTGATGAACAATCCCAAGCCGCGCGCGCCGCTGACCTGCCGGATGCTCGTTCTGTCTCCCACCCGCGAATTGGCGGCCCAAATTGCCCAATCCTTCCGCGATTACGCCCGCCAAATTCAAATTCGCGTTGATACCGTCTTTGGCGGTGTGCCCATTGGTCGGCAGATCAAGGCGCTCAGCAGTGGTGTAGATGTGCTGGTCGCAACGCCGGGCCGCTTGCTTGATCTGATTGATCAGCGTGCCCTTTCGCTGCGCAATGTTGAGATTTTCGTTCTTGATGAGGCCGATCAGATGCTCGATCTGGGCTTTATCCATGCGTTAAAGCGCATTGATAAGATGCTGCCCAAAGAACGTCAGTCGCTGTTCTTCTCAGCCACCATGCCCAAGACCATTGCTGAACTGGGGGATCGTTTCTTGAGCAATCCGGTGCGTGTTTCGGTGACCCCGGAGTCCACAACGGCAGAGCGCGTCCAGCAATTCGTGACTTTTGTGAACCAAAAGGAAAAGCAAGCGCTGCTGACCATCCGTCTGCGTGAAGAGCCTATTGATCGGGCGCTGGTGTTCACGCGCACCAAACATGGTGCGGATCGCGTGGTGAAAAACCTCCAAGCCTCGGGCATCCCTTGCGCTGCCATTCATGGCAATAAAAGCCAGGCCCAGCGCACGACGGCGCTTCAGGCCTTCCGCAATGGGGAAATCCGCATCTTGGTCGCAACAGACATTGCCGCGCGCGGCATTGACGTGTCGGGCGTCAGCCATGTGTTTAACTTTGAGCTGCCCAATGTGGCGGAACAATATGTCCACCGCATTGGCCGCACCGCGCGCGCCGGGCGCGATGGCATTGCCATTAGCTTTGTGGATGGCGAAGAGCGCGCTTATCTGCGCCAGATTGAGCGCCTGACCCGCGTTCAATTAGAGCCCGTGCCGCTGCCAGAAGGGATTGCCGCTGTTGTCGCCAGCCTGCCCAAGCCCAAACAGGCTCCGGCAACGGCCCAGCGCCGGCATGATGAGGCGCGTCGCGGCAATGACAGCCCCAATGCCAACAATGCGAAGCGCCGCCGCTTTGGCCAACGCAAGCCCAGTGGCGTGGGTGCCCATAAAGGCGCCATCCGCAAGACAGGCGGGCGCTAAGCCCTTCGTCCTGACGCAACATGGCGGTTGGCCACCGGTGCTCCGGCTCAAGGCCGGAGCACAAAGCTGCTTCGTAAAGCTTAGGGTTTATCGCCCCAGCGCCAGCGCCAGCCACCTTCTGTGCGTTGATAACAAATGGCCGCCAGCACCAGCGTCGCGCCGACAATCAAGATCATCTTCAGCAACGCGCCCAGAAACTGGACAGCGAGATAAATCAGCAGCGCATAAACGGCGAGCACGGCCCAGCCCTGCCACCGAACTGGCAGGCCCGATCCATAGCCAAAGCGACGCTGAGAAAACCAAGGCTGTTTGCGATTATCCGACATGACGCGCACTCCTGCTTATTCTGCAAAAATTAGGCGTGCTTAGCGCAAATGCAAGTCGAATCGGGCGTTAGCCTGCCGTCTTAAGCCGCTCGGCAAAGCGCTTTTTCAGCTTGACCAGCTTGGGCGGAATTACAGCAAGGCAAAACGGATTGCTCTGCCCTTCCCCATCCCAATAGCGCTGGTGATAATCTTCTGCGACATACCAATCACTTAACGGCTCAATACTGGTGACAATCGGTGCCGGCCAATCTGGCTGCGCGCGCATGATTGCCGCACGTGCCTCGGCCTCTTGGGTGGCATCATGCGGGAAAATGGCCGACCGATATTGCGTCCCAATGTCATTGCCCTGTCGATTGAGCTGCGTGGGATCATGCGTTGCGAAAAACACATCGAGCAGATCACCATAGGAAATTCGCGCCGGATCAAACCAAATCCGCAACGCCTCGGCATGGCCCGTATCGCCACCACAGACCAGCTTATAGGTTGGATTGGGCACAGACCCGCCAATATAGCCGCTTTCCAGACGCTCAACGCCATCCAGTTGCTGGAACACGGCCTCAACACACCAAAAACAGCCCCCGGCCAGCGTTGCAATCTCGGTCATCACGCGAATCTCCTCAGTGGAGTGAGGAGATAGGGTGCCGGACGCTGTGGGAAAAGATAGTCTAAAGAAGATTGGCTGGGGCGGGAGGATTCGAACCTCCGAATGCCGGTACCAAAAACCGGTGCCTTACCACTTGGCGACGCCCCAACATCGGTGTGGGCCGTCCCTATAGCGGCCCTGTCATTAAAGGCAATCGGTCAATCGAGCCTCATAACCCAATTATGGGGGTCAGATGCTATGCCACGCTGAATTCCGACCAAACGATCCTTCAATCGCTGCGTCACCTGGCCCGGGCCGCCTGCACCAATGGTAAAGCTGCCAGATGGGCTTGAGACCTTGCCAATTGGTGTCACAACCGCCGCTGTCCCGCAGGCGAAAGCCTCGACCAGCCGGCCAGATTTGGCATCCGCCTCCCACTGATCAATTGCATAGCGTTCTTCACGAACAACCAGACCTTCTTCGCGCGCCAGCGTCAGCAACGAATCACGCGTGATGCCCGGCAAAATTGTGCCCGACAAAGGCGGGGTTTGAATTGAGCCATCTTCGAACACCAAAAAGATGTTCATGCCGCCCAATTCTTCAATCCAGCGATGCTCGGCTGCATCAAGGAAGACAACTTGGTCATGTCCCAATTTGCTGGCCTCAGCCTGTGCCACAAGGCTTGCGGCATAATTGCCGCCACATTTGGCTGCTCCGGTGCCGCCGGGGGCCGCCCGGCTATAGTCTTGCGACACCCAGAGCGAGACGGCCGGCGCCCCGCCTTTGAAATAGCCCCCAACTGAGGAGGCAATCACCATGAAGAGATATTCCGATGACGGCTTCACGCCCAGAAACACTTCACTCGCGATCATGAAGGGACGCAAATAAATGGCGCCGCCTTCCACATCGGGGAACCAATCCCGATCAATCTGCACCAGCTGGCGACAGGCTTCAATAAACAGCTCTTCCGGCACTTCGGCCATAGCCATGCGCCGTGCTGAGGCATTGAACCGCTGGGCATTTGACTGAGGGCGGAACAAAGCCATCGCACCATCAGCCAAGCGATAAGCCTTTAGCCCTTCAAAAATTTCCTGCGCATAATGGAAGACTGCGGTTGCCGGGTCGAGAACCAAGGGCTGCCGCGCGTGCACGCGTGCGTCATGCCAGCCCTCGCCCTCAACATAGCGGATCGTGACCATATGGTCGGTGAACACCTTACCAAATCCGGGAGCCGCAATGCGGGCCGCACGCTCATCAGCGCGCACCGGGTTGGTATTGGGTTCGACCAAAAAAGGCAGAGGATCACGCATGAGAAGCGAAACTTTCTTATTGCTGAATGCGGCCAGGCCGCAACTTCCTGTCCCCGCTATGCCAGTGTCTGGGCGGCGTCAACTGCTGCTGGGTCAATCCGCAGTTCGGGCGGCTTCGGCGAGTTCCCGGCTGCGCTGCGCCGTTGCTTTGACAGTTGCACGCACAAGATCACGCAGGTCAGACGCATCCATCACAGTCAGGCCCGCATGAGTCGTGCCATTGGGGCTGCGAACGGCCTCTGCCAGCTCTGCAGGGGCTGTCTCCGTCGCCAGCGAAAGCCGGGCCGACCCAGCCACTGTGTGCAACGCCAAGTGGCGTGCCAGCTCAGGCGGGAGGCCTTCTGCCTCACCTGCTGCTGCCAGTGCCTCGATAAAACGAAACACAAAGGCCGGGCCAGACCCTGATATGCCTGTGACTGCGTGAAACACATCTTCTTCAGCCACCCAAGTGGCAAAGCCCAAGGGGGCGACCAATTGGTCCACTTGGGCGCGGCCCGCAGCATCCAGATCAGGCGCAAAAACCGCACTGGCGCCTTCCCCTATGGCTGCCGGCATATTGGGCATGACACGCACATAGGCGCGGGCGCCGGGCAATCGCTGCCCAAGCACGGCTGTTTCCACGCCCGCCAGAATCGAAATGACAAGTGTGTGCGGCCCTATAGCCAAAGTCGGCGCGACCTGCGCCAAGGACTGCGGCTTAATGGCTAAGACAAGCACATCGGGCGCCGCACCTTCAGGTGCAGCAACACGGCGCACGCCATCCGGCACATTTTTTGCCTCTGGATCAATGATGAGGATAGAGTCTGGGTGCACCCCATGCGCCAGCCAACCGCGCAGCATGGCCCCGCCCATATTGCCACAGCCCACCAACCAGATGGAGGGCGCCGCCGTCATGCTTCGCCCTGAGTTTCCACCATGGCCGAAGTAATGGCCTCTCGCGGGGATTTCCCCCCCCATAGCACGAACTGAAACACCGGATAAAAGCGATCCAGCTCTTCAATTGCGGCTTCCACCATCACTTCTGCCTGATCATAAGAAAACACGGCCTCACCACTGCCTGAGTCAAGCAGAGCCGCATGGCGATAGGCAATAATCCCGGTGGACGGCCAATATTCAAAATGGCCCAGCCAGAGTTGTTCGTTAATCAACCCAATGGCTTCGTAGATAACGGCAGCTTGCGCATCGGTGACTTTAATGTCCGGAAAAGCGAGAAATTGCAGAACACAATCATCCTCGCGCCAAAGACCCCGCAACTCATATTGGTTCCATGCGCCTTTGGCGGAGGCCACAATTTCCTCATCCCCAATACGCTCGTGCAGCCAGTTATGCGCCGAGAACCAGCTTTCCAGCGTTTCGATAGGCGCGCCGGCGGCCTGCGCCATGTCGAGGGGTTCGATACTCATCGCCAAGCTGCTTGCCGTCCCAAGGCAGGAACGAGCAAGGGCGCGTGCCGGTTATCCGGACAAAATTGTGGACAAGAGCCGAAAAGGCTTATCCCTGCGCCTTGCCTTCAAGCGCATCGAGCCGCGCCTTGAGCTGATCCGCCTCTTCGCGCGCCGCCAGTGCCATGGCTTTCACCACCTCAAATTCATCGCGGCTGACAAAATCCATGCCGCCAATCCATTCTTTCACTTTTTCACGCGTGGCGGCCTCAGCTTCACGCGTCATTCCCGCAATGGTGCCGGCCGCGCCATTCATAATTTTGGCGAGGTCATCAAACAGGCGGTTTTCGGTCTGCATCAGTCAATCCTTGGCAATAAAAACAGGGCTTATAGCTATATTTGGGTATTCGCGGCCCCAGACACAAGGTTTTCCGCATCAGGATTGAGCTGATCAATCTTGTAATTGAGAATGGCCGCAAAGCTGAGCCACACCATATATGGCACCAGCAGCCATGCCGCTGCCTTGCGGATCCTAGCAAAGGCAAATGTCGTCCATATCGTCAGTGCGAGGATGACGAAAATAAGGACAAGCGCCATCGAAACATGATGCAGCGCAAAAAACAGTGGCGACCAAGCGAGGTTAAAGATGAGCTGCAAGCCGAATAACACCAGCGCAAAGCCCCGCCCATGCGCGCCGCGGGCATATAGGATCATCGCAACGGAAAGGCCCATCAAGACATAAAGCGTCGACCAGACAACGCCAAAGACCCAACCCGGCGGCATGATATCCGGCCGCTTTAAGGCAAGAAACCAGCCATTATCATAACCAGAATTGGCCATTTGGCCGGACAAAAAGCCCAAAAACAAAATCGCGGGCACCGTGATGATGGCCCAGCGCAGGAATGAGAGGCGCAATTGGCCTTTGGTTGCAATATTGCTCATGCTCTCTCCAGCCTAGTGACCCGCCTAATGTAGGCGAGATCAGATGTCGGCCGCAAGGCTCAGCGCGTAGCGTCGTGATCCATTTGGGATGAGAAATCCTGTGCCACCGACAGCCCAGCCAAAAGTGTTGAATACATTCTGCACATTGGCGCGCAGCAACACGGGCTTGCCACTCAGCTTAAATCGATATCGTGTGCCAAGATGCAACACTGATCGCGCTGGAATGCGCAGGCTGTCTTGCGCATTTGCCGTGCGCGAACTGGTTGATTCGAACCCTGCTGTTAACGACACAGTCGGCACGCCGGGCAATTGATAATCAAGGCTCGCTATTGTGTGGCGGCGGAAGGTTCCAATAGGGCGACTGCTGATCCGTCCAGAGGCAACTTCCTCCCCTGCAACGCGCGCATCCAGCCATACATTGCCCGCCACAACATAAAGCCCTTTAGCAAGCGGGCCAGCCACGGATAACTCCACCCCGCGATTGCGCACTTGCCCAAGCTGTCGAAACTGCTGAGTGGCGTCCAAGTTGAAATAAGGCTTTTCAATATCAAAGTAACCAAGGACCGCGCTTACCCCGGCAGATGGCTTCCAACGAAGCCCAGCTTCTTTCTGCGTGGTGCGAATGGCGGGCGGCGCCTCATTGCGGTTGGCCGCCTCAGCCGGAGCAACCGGGCTTTCCTCCAGCCCACGCGTATATCCGGCATAGACCGCTATATTTTCAGCGACATAAACGGCGCCGGTGCTGCTAAACAGCCAAGGCTTGTCATAGGTCGGCGGCACGACCTGTGCGGGATCAGGCGTTTTAACGGATTTGGCATAATCTGTTTTTTGCAGACCAAGGCTAAGTTCGCCCAAGCCCGCCCATCGCCCTTCATATCCCAAACCAAGCGTCTTCTGCGTTACCGCGCCGCGTGTTTTGGCCCCAATTTGCGCGGTTTGTTCGGGGCGAAAGTCTTGAACGCCAATGCGGCTTTGCCCAAGGCTGACAGAACCTGCGCCGCCATAAACGCGCGATTGATCGCGCCCACGAAGCGAGAGGATCAGCTTGTGCAGTCGCGGACCTTCCACCATGCTGCGCGCCACGCGCACTTCGCCCGATGTTGATCCATAGCGGTTCCCCCCATCGACCACGACAACCCGGTTCGCCACCTGCCCTGATCGATCCGTGCCAAAGAGCAGGTCGATATGATCTTCATCGACATTTACTTGCGACCGGAAGACTCCCAGGCTGAGGTCAAAGTCAGCAATGCGGGCCTTTGTTACAACGCCGTAATTGGAGGATGTGCCGCTATAATCAGACCATTTTTGGCCCAAAAACCGATCCCGAGCGATAGGGGCAGGCAGAAAATCACCTGTGGTTGTAAAGATGAGCGATTGGCTTTGTTCGCCCGAGACGCGGAACTGGCTCCAAAAAGGCAAGATCTCAAAATCAGACACCGGGCTATAGCGCCCCAGCAAGGCAAGGCTGGTCAAATCACCTGTGCCATGATGCGGCTGGCCATCGCGATAACGGCCAACCCCAAAGGCCAAGCCGGCACGATCCCCATCAAGGGGCAGTTGCACATCCAGCTCGGCCCCCGCACCTTCCCACGGCCCAAGCGAGAGGCTGAGCGACGTCAGATGCTTTGCCCCCGGGCGACGCAGCTTATAGTCTGCAATGCCTGTGGGCGCTGGAAATGGATAACCTTGGGCTGAAATCCCCACATGGATGACGGTCCCGGCCATCAGCCGGTCAATTGGCCGTGCCTGCTGGTCAAAATACAGCCCCTCTATCCGCAGATTGCCCGCCGCAACGGGCGAAAAACCCCGGACGAGATTGGCATTGTAAATGCCAATCTGTTCATCGCCTACCGACGTGCCAAAGGCATCTTCGGCCTTTTTTACGGCGTTGTCATTGGTGCGTTGCGCGAACGCGGCACTCGGCAAGGCTGCCAGCGAGGCGACGAGAAGAGCTGTGGAGTAAGAGGTTAATTTCATACAGGCCCTTTCCAAGGCAAGGGCCGCCGATGCGATGAACCTTCGACAAACGGCAGCGATGCTCGACGAGCGCGGTTAAAAGTCCATCACCAATTGCGCCATAAAGGTCCGGCCATTGGAATAGGTAAACCCGCCACTCGATGAGACTTGCCAGCCATAATCATTAAACAAGTTCATGGCCTGCGCGCGGAATAGCACGGGGTGGCCATCAACCTTAAAGCGGTACCGCGTCCCCAAATTCACATTCTGCCGTGGCGGCGCAGATAGGGTATTGCGCGCATTGGCAACGCGCGACGACAAGCCTTCAAAAGCAATATCTACCGACCAAGGGCTGGTGCCATTGGCAAAACGCCAGTCCAGATTGGCAACCCCGCGTGTGCGCACAACGCCAACGGGTCGAACGCCAATCAGTCGGGCGTCCACGGCCTCTCCAGAAATTTTGGGATCCAGCAGCAACGCGCCGGCCACAAGAGACACTCCGGGGCGGATGGGGCCGGCCAGCGAGATTTCTAGCCCGCGATTATCCACCTGCCCCAACTGACGATAGCGCAGCGACGGATCAAGGTTGAAATAGGGCTTTTGGACGCTGAACAGGCCAGCCACCAGCGACATTTTGGACGTGACGGCATAGCGCAGGCCCAAATCCATTTGCCGGGTCCGAATAGCCGGAGGCGCTTCTGACCGATTGGTTGCGATATCTGGGGCCACCAAAGCTTCCTCAAGCCCGCGGACAAAGCCGCCATAAGCTGTTAGCCGCGAGAACAGGTTAAGCGTACCCGTTGCCGTTACCAAAATCGGCGTATCTTTGGTCAGTACAGACGGCAAAGCCGCGTCCGCAAAGCGAATATTCTTTCTATACTGCGCACGCGAGACCGACAGGTCGATTGACCCATGGTTCAACCATTTAAAGCCATAGGCCACGCCAAAACTCATCTGGCGGACATTGTCCTTGTCTTTCACTTGGTCAAGCAAGGCTGGCGCGTCCCGAAAATCAGGCAACACGGCTGAGCTTGGTCCCAAATCAATACGCTGTGTTCCGCCAAATAGGCGGTCTTTAATGCGCCCTCTTGCACTTAGGACCAAGCGGTGCTGCCGATCACCAGCCTGCCAAATGCGCGTCAGCCGGCCCTCCCCTGACAGGCTCTCAGTCTCGCTGCCCGGATCATAAATGATGATACGGCTTGCTGCTTTGCCATCCGCGGTCACGCCGCGCAGCAAATCCGCAAAATTGGTCAAGTTACGCGCCGAAAAGCTAAATAGGCCGCCCTCCAGTAACCAGTTTTGGAGTGGGAATTTCCCAATCACCCCTCCGGTTACCGTCCGCGACTTTTTATCGGCCCATTCCTGCCCCAAAAACACCCCGCGCTGCACGCGCGGTGGCAAAACCTCGCCTGCCGGAAAGAAGGTGACGTGCGCTTCATCATCATCATTGGTGAAGGCGCCCGCAAAACCCGCCAATAAAGCGCCCTGATAGGGTTGCCATGCGGCTGTAACGCCAACGGTGCGATAGCTGTTCCTGCCGCCTTCAGACCGAACTTGCTCGCGAAACCCAACGCCCCCGGCAAGGCCAAAATTATCGCCTGAAATTGGCAGCTTCAGCTCAACATTGCCGGCCGCGCCGCCATAAGGGCCCCGCTCAATCATTGCGCTGGCTTCAAACTTGCCGCGGTATAACGTCAGATCATAATCAACGATGCCTGTGGGCGCGGGAAAGGAAAATCCTTGTGCCGCAACCCCCACACGGACAGTGGACCCTTCCACCAACCGCGTCGGCACGCGCTCTACATGATCAAAATATAGACCTTCGATCCGCACATTTCCCGCATCAATGGGGTTAAAGCCGCGAATATCCTCGGTGCTGTAAAGCCCAATTTTCTCATTGCCGATGGTCTTGCCAAAGGCATCAGCCGATTGAGTTACAAGGTTTTCGGCAGTGCGCTGCGCAAGCGCCACCTCCGGCACTGCCACAGCCGCTGCTGCCACAAAGAGCAGTTTGGCGTTCACATTTCCCCCTGACGGGCGGCTAGAGGGGCTTGTGAGCTGCGATTAGGAACTCAATATTGCCCTCTGGCCCCTTTATCGGACTTTCGGTGACGCCTTCTACGTCCCAGCCCTCGCTGGTCAACCAGCTTTTAACTTCAGAAACAATACGTAAATGGACGTGCGGATCACGCACGACGCCGCCCTTACCCACTTCCTCTCGCCCTGCCTCAAACTGCGGTTTGATCAGCGCCATTAAGCGCGCGCCCGGCTTGGCAAACTGCATGGGCCGCTCCAACACCTTGGCTAGGCTGATAAAGCTTGCATCACAAACCAGAATATCAACTGGCTCAGGAATATGCGCCTCGGTCAAAATCCGCGCGCTGGTTTGCTCAAGCACAATGACACGCGGATCCTGCCTCAGCTTCCAAGCAAGCTGGTTCGTCCCACTATCAACAGCATAAACGCGCGTTGCGCCGCGCGTCAGGAGCACATCGGTAAAGCCGCCCGTGGAAGACCCGACATCCATGGCAATGGCGCCAGTGACATTCCAGCCAAATTGCGTCAGCCCATGATCCAGCTTTAGCCCACCGCGCGATACCCAGGGATGATCCCGCCCGCGCACGTCCAGCGGGGCATCGTCCGGCAGCGCCTGCCCAGCCTTATCGACCTTTTTCTCACCATGATAGACCAGCCCGGCAAGGATCAGCGCCTGTGCCCGCGTCCGGCTTTCCACCAGCCCGCGATCAACCAGCAACTGATCTGCCCGTACCTTGGCCATCGCGCGTCAGGCGCGCTTTTCAGCGTCTGCCACCACAGAATTGATGCGCAAGGCCTTGAGAACCGTCTCGACAATATGCGGGGCGTTCAAGCCGGCCTCATCATATTGTTTTTGCGGATTGTCGTGATCTTGGAAGGTATCAGGCAGGCGCAATGTCCGCAGCTTCAGCCCCGCATCAATCAAGCCCTCATCGCTGGCCATGGTCAGCACATGTGCGCCAAGGCCGCCGACCGCGCCTTCTTCCACCGTAACGGCAACGTCATGGCTGGTCAGCACACGGCGGATCAAATCCTGATCCAGTGGCTTGGCAAAGCGCAGGTCAACCACGGTGGTGCTAAGCCCCTTGGCTTCAAGCTGGTCAGCCGCCTTCAGCGCCTCTTCCAGCCTGGTGCCCAGCGAGAGGATCGCCACTTTCTTGCCCTGCCGGACAATACGGCCTTTGCCAATCTCCAGCTGCTCGGGCACTTCGGGCAGGGGCACACCAAGGCCATTGCCGCGCGGATAACGCAGAGCAATAGGCCCGCTATCATATTGGGCAGCCGTATAGGTCATATGGACCAGCTCAGCTTCGTCCGATGGAGCCATAACGACCATATTGGGCAAGGTTGCCAAATAGGTAATGTCAAAAGATCCCGCGTGCGTTGCGCCATCCGCGCCAACCAACCCAGCCCGGTCAATTGCAAAGCGCACGGGCAAGTTTTGGATCGCCACATCATGCACCACTTGGTCATAGGCGCGCTGCAGGAACGTTGAATAAATGGCACAAAAAGGGCGCATGCCCTGCGCTGCCAATCCGGCAGCAAAGGTCACGGCATGTTGTTCCGCAATGCCAACATCAAAGGCGCGGTCTGGATGGGCTTTTGCAAATTTATCAACACCGGTGCCCGAAGGCATTGCGGCTGTAATCGCGCAAATCCGGGAGTCCGTATCGGCCAGTTTTGCCAATGTTTCGCCAAAAACATTTTGATAAGCCGGCGGGCCCGGCGGGGCTTTCACTTGCGTGCCCGTCACCACGTCAAATTTTTGGACGCCATGATATTTATCAGCGGCGGCCTCAGCAGGCGCATAGCCATGGCCTTTTTTGGTAACAACATGGATCAGGCACGGCCCTTCGGCGGCATCGCGCACATTTTCCAGAACAGGAATAAGATGGTCCAGATTATGCCCATCAATGGGGCCAACATAATAAAAACCCAGCTCTTCAAACAGCGTGCCGCCCATGGCCATGCCACGCGCAAATTCATCCGTGCGCTTTGCGGCCACGTGCAAGGGAGCCGGCAATCGGCGCGAGATTTTCTTTGCCAGTTCGCGCAGATTGAGAAACGGCTGGGAAGAGACAAGCCGGGCCAAATAGGCCGATAAACCGCCCACGGGCGGCGCAATCGACATATCATTGTCGTTCAGAATAACGATCAGCCGGTTGCCTGCATCAGCCGCATTATTCATCGCCTCATAGGCCATACCCGCCGACATGGCTCCATCGCCGATCACGGCAATGCCGCGTCCGGGCCGGTCATTCATCTTATTGGCAATGGCAAAGCCAAGTGCCGCCGAGATTGAGGTAGAGCTGTGGGCCGCGCCAAAAGGATCATACTCACTTTCGCTGCGCTTGGTGAAGCCGGAAAGGCCGCCGCCCTGCCGCAACGTGCGAATGCGATCCCGCCGCCCGGTCAGGATTTTATGGGGATAGCATTGATGCCCCACATCCCACACCAGCTTGTCCTCAGGCGTGTTGAAGACATAGTGAATGGCTGTTGTTAGCTCGACAACGCCCAGCCCCGCGCCCAAATGCCCGCCCGTCACTGAGACAGCAGAAATGGTTTCAGCACGGAGTTCATCTGCAAATTGACGAAGCTGGTCCGGCCGCAATTTGCGCAAATCAGCCGGATAGGTCACCGTGTCGAGCAACGGTGTAGCAGGTTGATCAGTCATAACGATCGTTTCTAGCCCAGCCTTTGGACGATGTCGAACATATGTCAGTCCCACCTCATCCTTTTTAGGGGGTAATGGCCTAAGCTCTTCAGCAATTGGCCCTAATGCACAAAGCGAGCAACCACATCGCGGTAGCTACGGCTCACTTTCACTTGCGCGCCGCTTTCCAAAACAAGGAAGCACTCGCCATTGGTATGCGGCTTGACCTGACGGACCAAATCCAGATTGACAATGGAGGAGCGATGAACCCGCTGAAATTTACGGGGATCGAGGCGCTTTTCCATGTCTTTCATGGTCTGACGCAGCACCAGCGTTTCGCCGCCGGTGTAAATGCACATATAATCGCCCGCGGCATCAATCCGCTCGATACTGTCAACATCCACGCGGAAAATCTGGCCTTGATCCTTGATATTAATCAGCTTTTCAAAGCGGCTTGCCGAAGGGGCTTCTTCGCTATCGACAATTTCCTCGTGCACGTCAGGCGCATGTTCTGCGAGGGCTTCTTTCAAGCGCTCAGCCTCTTCCACGCCCTTTTTCTCGGCGAGACGCTGGCGAACACGTTCCATCGTCGCAGAAAGACGGTCTTCCTCAACCGGCTTCATGAGATAATCGGTTGCCTGTGCCTCAAACGCGCGAATGGCGTGGTCAGAATAAGCCGTTACGAACACAAAGAGCGGTGGCTCAATATCCGCAAGCCCGGAAACCACCGAAAATCCGTCAAATCCAGGCATTTGGATATCCAGAAAAACAAGGTCGGGCTTGTGCGTCTTGATCGCGCGAATGGCTTCCCGGCCATTATTGCACGTTTCAATAATTTCGACATCGGGATGATCCTCTAACCGCAAGGCTAAGCCTTGAATGGCAAGAGTTTCATCGTCGACAAGAATGGTGCGGATGGTCATGCGGCCTCCAACCTGGGGGTTTCTGTCTGAAACGGAATGTCAATCAACACTTGAAAGCCTTTGCCGCTGCGGGCTTGCGTTTCAAAACGATGATCTTCGCCATAGGCTTGGCTCAGCCGATCTCGAATATTTGTCAATCCAACACCCGTTGATCCACTTGCCCCTGCGGCCTGTTCCGCGCATCCAGCGCCCGTATCGGCAACGGTAATTTGCACTCTATCGCCCGATAAGCGAGCGGCCACTGCAATATCGGCCCCCTCTTCTTGCGGGGTGACAGCATATTTAATGGCATTTTCAACCAGCGGTTGCAGCAGCAGCGAGGGCAAGCGGGCCTTGCCCACTGCGGGATCAATTTCAAAAGACGGGCGGAGCCGGTCTTCAAAGCGCATCTTCTCAATCTCAAGATACAGCTTCAGCGTCTCGATTTCCTGTTCAATGGTCACTTGCGCCGTTGCCTCATTGGCCAATGTATAGCGCAGAAAGGATGAGAGGCGCGATAACATGGCATTTGCCCGCTCTGTCTGCTTTAAAAGCACCAGCGTGGAAATCGAGTTGAGCGTGTTGAACAGGAAATGCGGGTTCAACTGGTAGCGCAGCATGGCAAGCTGCGCCGATGTGGCCTGATTTTCCAGCTTCAACAGCTGATCTGCCTGCTCTTCGATAATCAGGTAGAAGTTAATGCCATAATATAACGCCGCCCACGCCCCCAAAAGCAGCGAATTGAGCGAGATGGCGCTGAGGAACAGCGCGCCGTTGAACTCTGCCCCTTCGCGTTCCAGCAGATTGAACACCCAGGCATCGACCATCGAGTGCAGCAAGATCGCGACGATGAACGTGACGACAGACAGCCCCCATGTGACCAAAGGCCGCCGACTGATGAGCCAGCGGAAAATGCCACCCATGATCAGCGTGAGGGAATAGCCCGTGGCGGTTGAGACCAGCAACGGCACCACCCAAGACAAACTCATCCCTGCGCCAACACCACTGGCGAGTCGCAGCATGAAATAGAATGACCAGCCGATAGTCTGGAGAATCCAGAAAGCACGGCTCTTATCCGCAAAAAACGGCTGATTGCTAAGTCCAGGTATCGCCATAGCCTGCTGGTCTAGCCGAAGCTGACGCCCAATTGAAGCCTTGTGCCAGGCTCGCTATGCTGCAGGCAAAATGAACATGGGAGATTGAGGATGGCTGATACCGATCTGCTGGAGCAGACTGCCAAATTTCACAGCATGACTGAGGGTACCCAAGAAGACTGGGACATCATCATGACGCATATGCGGCCCTTTGCCCGCAATGGCGGCGCGCGCGTGCTGGATCATTTGCGCCTTTTGGAAGGCGATTGCGGCGGCTTTGCCGTGGATCGACTGACACATTGCCTGCAAACCGCAACCCGCGCGCACCGCGATGGTCGCGATGAAGCCTATGTGGTGATGGCGCTGCTCCATGATATTGGCGATACGTTGGGGGCCTATAACCACCCAGATGTCGCTGCCGCGATCATTAAGCCATTTGTGTCAGAAGAACTGCACTGGATCACCCAACATCATGGGATTTTCCAAGGCTATAATTTCTTCCATTTTATTGGCCTGAACCGCGATCTGCGCGAGAATTTCAAAGGCCATGACCATTATCAGGCCACAGCAGAGTTTATTGAAAAATATGACTGCCCCGCCTTTGACCCCAATTATGATACCGCACCCTTAAGCTTTTTTGAACCAATGGTGATGCGCCTGTTCGAAAAGCCGCTGAATTCCATGTACAAAAAGGCGATGGACTAAAAACGCAGGGCACAGCAGCAGGGCGTTTAAACCTACCAATTGCCCAAAGAAAAACCGCCGCCCCTTTCGGGACGGCGGTCTTTTTTTGCCTGTGACAGACGGGCTTAGAAGCCGATCTGCAGCGTGCCCATGATGGTCCGCGGCGAGCCGACGGAGAAGCTCGGGTTCGCACCCGAAATGCCGCCGATGGTGCCATGGTGGATCTGGGTGCTGATATTGCCGAAGTAGAACTTGTTGAACAGGTTCTGCACGTTCAGCTGGAAGAAGGTCTTCTTGAAACCATAATCTTCGAAGCTGAAGCGGGCGTTCAGATCAAACAGCGTGTAGCTGGGCGACACAACGTCATTGACGTCGGTTGCAAAGCGGCTGCTGACATATTTACCCTGCAGACCGACAGTGACGGGGCCCTGCTCGACAGAGACACGGCCACCCAGCGTCCAACGCGGCGTTTCCGTCACGAACTTGCCCTTGGTCGGGGCAAAGACGGTGACGCCATTGACCTTACCAATTTCAATGTCCTGCTGCAGCGTGGAGTGGTTGTACGACGCAAAGGTGTACAGCGTCAGCGCATCAACTGGCTTGTAGCTCAGGTTGGCGTCCACGCCGTAGGTTTCAACCTTACCAACGTTACGGTCAACCGAAATGCCTTGCAGCTGGTCAAACGACGTCACGATGCGGTTCTGATAGCCAATGTACCAGCCCGTCATCTGCGCCTGCACCTTGCGAGTCAGGTAACGCAGACCAAGGTCGATAGCATCCGTGGTTTCCGGCGTCACAACAACGCTCGGCTGGCGATAGAGGTTGTCCGTACGCGGAGCCGAGAAGCCCTTGGAGAAGCTGGAGAACACGCTCAGATTATCAGCCAACTTGTACGTCAGGCCAGCGCTTGGCAGGACCTTGTTGAACTTATACTTCGCCGCGAACGGTGCATAGAGCGAACCGCTCGGGAACACGGTGGCATTCGGGGCCACGATGTTCAGCTGGCTAGCCGGCTGGCTGGTGCAGGTGGCAAAGCCGCTGCCGCTCGTCTGCGTGTAGCAATATTGGTTCAAGTCACGCTGGAAGAACGGCGCACGAATGCCAAGTTCAACGCGCAGATCGTCGTCCATGAACTTGCCGACATATTTGGCCGAAACCTGGTTCAAGAGCGCAATCGAGAGACGATCACGCTGACGCAGGGCATAGCCATCTGCCGACAGGACCTTGCGACCATTGCGACCGCCGAACACGCTTTCCGGGTTGCCGGCGCTATCCAGATAGCCCCATTCACCCGTCTGACGGTGACGTGCACGATCAAAGGTGTAGGACAGCTGCAAGATCTGATCCGGCGTAAAGCTGTAAACCAGCGACGTCATTGCCGTGATGCGGCGCGTGTTGGTGGTGTTGGGCGTGTAGAAAGCAACACGATCCAGCAGATCGCCATCGCCGTTCAAATCAGCGCCTGCCGCTGCAGACGTGCCCTTGGTCACAGCCGAAGTTTCGGCCTGCACCGTGTAGCCACCGCCATTGGCGAGAACATATTGGTACGAGCTATCGAGCGTGACGTAGAGCTTGTCATTCAGCGTGTAGCGCGAATTGAGGCGCACGTTGCCCGTGTTCGACGGGTTGATGCGAACGCCATAGAAATTGGTGCAGGTAAAGCCTGTTGCACCATCATCCTGCGCCGTGCCGTTAGCGGGGGTGGGCTTGCGGCAGGTGGCACCATTTTCAAAGTTAAACAGCGCCTGCTGCTGCGCATCCGACAGAACCGACAGATCCAGCGGTGTGGCCGGAGAAACAGCAGTTGCAAGCGGCAGCGTGGTCGAACCGAACAGCGAGCGCATATCGTTCACGCTCGGGTTGCGATAGAAAGAGTTGCGGTTCTGGTTGTAGTGCGCCGAAATCGCAAAGAAATCATCCTTGCCACCAAGCGGCTGATAGAAACGCGCATTATATTGCTGCTTTGCAATACCGCCCGGGCCCTTGAACTTGTCGTTGCGGGCCGTGCTGGCCGCGACCCAGAAGCGCGAACCAGAATCGTTCAGCGCGCCGGTGTTGAAGAAGCCAAAAGCGCGGCGATAGTTGAAGTCACCGCCCGAGACGCTGGCAAGCGCGCTCATATCTTCGCTGCCATAAATAGTGCGATAGTTCACGGTGCCGCCAGCAGCCGATGCCGTCGGGCTGTCCACATCTGTGGTGCCCAAGTTCACGTTGACCTGTTCGATCAGCTCGGGGTCAACCTGCTGGTTGGAATAAATCGCATAGTTGCCCGAATCGTTCAGCGGGAAGCCGTCGAGGGTCAGCGAGATGCGGTTGCCGTCAAAACCACGGATACGGATGTTACCACCCGAAGAGCCATAGGCGTCCGACTGCGTGAAGTTCACGCCGGGGATCAAGTTGATCGTGTTCAGAATGGTCTGACCAGCGGCTTGAGTGGTGATGATTTCCTGCGTCAGAACGCCGCGCGCCTTGGGCGCATCAGGAACGACAACGCCAGCGACACCGTCATTTGCGGACTG
>JBEDNE010000158.1:0-13254 GCA_041170745.1 Pseudomonadota bacterium | reverse complement strand
AATCAGGATCGCATCATTGCCTCCCCCCTGGCGAAACGCATTGCCGCGCAAACCGGCGTTGAGCTGGCTGGGTTGTCGGGCAGCGGACCCAATGGCCGCATTGTAAAGGCCGATGTGGAGGCGGCCAGCACGGGCCGATCGCCAACAGCAACCATTGCTGCACCGGTCGCGACAGCCGCCCCCATCCAGCTGGGCGATATTCAGACGCCGCATGAGGCGGTCAAGCTCTCCAACATGCGCAAGACCATTGCGCGCCGCCTGAGCGAAGCCAAGCAGACCATTCCGCATATCTATCTGACGGTGGATGTCCGTCTGGATGCCCTGCTGAAGCTGCGTGCAGAATTGAACGCAAGCCTGGAAAGCCGGGGGATCAAGCTCTCGGTCAATGATATGCTCATCAAGGCGCTCGGCTTGGCGCTGGTGCAAGTGCCCAAGTGCAATGTCAGCTTCGCGGGTGATCAACTGATCATGTATCAGCGGGCCGATATTTCCGTGGCCGTCTCCGTCCCCAATGGTCTGATTACGCCGATTGTGACCGGCGCGGACAGCAAGGCAATCAGCAAGATTTCGACTGAGATGGGCGAACTTGCAGCCCGTGCCAAGGACGGCAAGCTGCAGCCGCATGAATATCAGGGCGGCACTGCCAGCCTCTCCAACATGGGGATGTTTGGCATCAAGCAATTTGATGCTGTCATCAATCCACCCCAAGGCATGATCTTGGCGATTGGCGCAGGCGAGAAGCGGCCCTTTGTCATTGATGACAGCCTGCAAATTGCCACCGTCATGTCCGCCACGGGCAGCTTTGACCATCGCGCCATTGACGGGGCTGATGGCGCACAGCTGATGCAAGCCTTCCGCGATTTGTGTGAAAAGCCATTGGGTCTGGTGGCATAACATGGCTGATGCTGCGTACGACGTCGTTGTCCTCGGCTCTGGCCCGGGTGGCTATGTGGCCGCCATTCGTGCGGCGCAATTGGGCCTGAAAACGGCAATTGTGGAGCGTGAAAATCTGGGCGGCATTTGCCTCAACTGGGGCTGCATCCCGACCAAGGCGCTGCTGCGTTCGGCCGAGATTTATCATTATATGCAGCACGCCGGCGCCTATGGGCTGGCAGCCGAAAAGATCAGCGCAGACCTGAACGCGGTTGTCCAACGCTCCCGCGGCGTGGCCAAGCAGCTTAATCAGGGCGTGACGCACCTGATGAAAAAGAACAAGATCACCGTCCATATGGGCGATGGCAAGCTGCTGGCGGCCAATAAGCTTGCTGTCACCAAGGATGGCAAGACTGAGGAGCTGACCGCCAAGCACATCATCTTGGCCACCGGGGCCCGCGCCCGCGACCTGCCTTTTGCCCCGGCTGATGGCAAGCGCATCTGGACTTATCGTCACGCCATGGTGCCGCCCGAAATGCCAACCAAGCTGCTTGTCATTGGTTCAGGCGCCATCGGCATTGAATTTGCCAGCTTCTATAATGACATGGGGGCAGAGGTAACAGTCGTCGAAATGATGGACCGGATTGTCCCCGTCGAAGATGCCGAAGTGTCTGACTTTCTTGAAAAGGCGCTGACCAAGCAGGGCATTAAGATTTTGACGGGCGCCGGCGTCAACAGCCTCAAGGCCGATGCCAAGGGCGTGACGGCGGAGATCAAGGCCAAGGATGGCACGGTTGAAAAGGCCAGCTTCAGCCATGCGATTGTGGCAATTGGCATTGTGCCCAATACCGAGACAATCGGCCTCGAAGCGCTGAAGGTTGAAACTGATCGTGGCTTCCTGAAAACCGATCCGATGTGCCGCACCAATGTGCCGGGCCTTTGGGCAATTGGCGATATTACTGCCCCGCCATGGCTCGCGCACAAAGCCAGCCATGAAGGCGTGATTGCGGCAGAGGCCATTGCGCAAGCACTGGGCAATAAAGATGTCCACCCGCACGCCATGGACCCCAAGAATATTCCGGGCTGCACCTATTGCCACCCGCAGATCGCCTCAGTGGGCCTGACTGAAGCCAAAGCCAAAGAGGCGGGGCATGACGTGAAAGTTGGTCGTTTCCCCTTCATTGGCAATGGCAAGGCGATTGCGCTGGGCGAAGCCGCGGGCTTTGTGAAAACCGTGTTTGACGCCAAGACGGGTGAGCTGTTGGGCGCGCATATGGTGGGGGCCGAAGTGACAGAGCTAATTCAGGGCTTTACCATCGGCAAACAGGCAGAACTGGTTGAGGCAGATTTTATGCAGACCGTTTTCCCGCACCCAACATTGAGTGAGATGATGCACGAAAGTGTCCTCTCTGCTTATGGCAAGGCGCTGCATTTCTGATGGCGAAGGGCACGCAGGATTTTACGCCTGACCCGCGCAATGAAGCGATCCTGATTAACGTCAATGGCGTGCTTAAGCCGCGCGCCGAGGCCGTGGTTTCGGTGTTCGACAGCGGCTTCATGCTGGGCGATGGCGTGTGGGAGGGCATTCGGGTCCATAACGGGCACATGGCCTTTTTGACCGAGCATCTTGATCGATTGTGGGAAGGGGCAAAGGCCATTGCGATGGACATTGGCATTTCCCGCGCAGAGATGGTCCGCCGTCTTTATGAAACCATTGATGCCAATGCCATGCAGGCTTGCCATATTCGGCTGATGGTCACGCGCGGGGTGCGCTCCACACCCTATCAGGACCCGCGCGTTGTGGTGAGCCCGGCCACCATTGTGATTATTGCCGAACATAAAGAACCCCATGCCGAAGTGATTGAACAGGGCATTTCGCTCTTCACGGTTCATGTCCGGCGCGGCGACCCCGCGGTGCAAGACCCCAAGCTTAATTCGCATTCCAAGCTCAACTGCATAACGGCCTGTATTCAGGCGACAGAGGCCGGCGCGAATGAGGGCCTGATGCTGGATCCGCATGGCTTTGTTGCCACGTGCAATTCCACCCATTTCTTCATCGTGCGCAAAGGCGAAGTCTGGACCTCAACGGGCGATTATTGCCTGGGCGGCATTACACGGGGGAACATCATTCGCATCTGCCGCGAAGAAGGCATTCCGGTGTTTGAAAAGAATTTTTCGCTGACTGATGTCTATGGCGCAGAAGAAGCCTTTGTGACCGGCACCTTTGCCGGGGTTGTGCCAGCCCACACCATTGATGGTCGGCGGATCAGCGACGGGCGTGGGCCAATGGTGGCACGCTTGCAGGGCCTTTATAAAGCGCTGGTAGAGCGTGACATTCGGGCAAATCCGCGCCCATGATCGACGGCGCGGTCCGAATTGCCATGTGGTCGGGGCCACGCAATATTTCCACCGCCATGATGCGCAGTTTTTCTGCGCGGGCAGACACTGCAGTCACTGATGAGCCCTTTTATGGCGCCTATTTAAAGGCAACGGGGGAACCGCACGCCATGGCCGGGGACATTATGGCCGATATGGACTGTGATTGGCAGTCCGTGGCCAAGGCAATGCGCGGGGCCGTGCCGGGCGGCAAAGCGATTTGGTATCAAAAGCATATGTCGCACCATATGGAAGGCCCCGTATCGATCGATGATTTTCCCGATCATTGTCACGCCTTTTTGATCCGCGAGCCTGAATTAATGGTCGCCAGCTATGCCGAAAAAAATGAACTGCACGATGCAGCGCAACTCGGCTTTGCGCGATTGCTGGCCTATCATGACCAAATCTCCCAACATCTGGGCCGGGCTGCGCCCGTGGTGGACAGCAATCGGCTGCTGGCAGATCCGGAACGCGGGTTAAAGGCGCTGTGCGCGGCGATTGGCATTGGCTGGGATCCGGCCATGCTGCGCTGGGCCAAGGGCGCGCATCCGGCAGACGGCATTTGGGCGCGCCATTGGTATAATGCGGTTTGGAACAGCGAAGGCTTTGGCCCGCCAACGCCCTATAGGCCCTTGAGCGACGCGCAGAAACGCATCGCAGACCAGTGTCGCCCACATTATGAGGCACTGGCGCGCTACGCCGTCTGACGACAGCCCCCTCTTGCCAAGAGCAGCCTGGCCTGCCAGCAATTGGCATATGAAAAACATTGCCTTTTCGCTCTGCGCGACTGCCGCCTGTGCCCTTTCTGCCCCCGCATGGGCGCAAGAGGCGCCAATCACCTATTTCACGGCCGCCCATATGGTCGATGTCGAAAACGGGAAGATCGTTGATCAGCCGCTAATTGGTGTGCGCGAGGGGCGTATTGTCTCGCTTGCAGATCGTAAGTCCACCCAATTGCCTGCAAATGCCAAACTGGTTGATCTTGGTAATAAAACTCTGCTGCCCGGCCTCATCGATATGCACGTTCATCTCGACAGTCTGGCAGAAATTGGGGGCTATAATGGCCTTCAATATACGGACAGCTTCTGGTCAATGGTCGCGGTTAAAAATGCGCAGGATATGCTGCTGGCAGGCTTTACCACCGTGCGCAATATTGGGTCGGCCGACCGCAATGATATTGGCCTGAAACAAGCCATTGATGGCGGCTATGCCGTTGGCCCGCGCATTGTGCCGGCTGGCTATGCCTTGGGGGCCACGGGCGGGCATTGTGATTCCACCTTTTTGCCGCCCAGCTTGGAAAAACAGCAAGAAGGCGTGGCTGATGGCGAACAGGGCCTGCGCTATGAAGTCCGCCGCCAGCGCAAATATGGGGCGGAAGTGATTAAAGTCTGCGCCACAGGCGGCGTCTTTTCCCGCAATACTGAGCCGGGCCAGCAACAACTGTCTGAAAATGAATTGCGCGCCATTGCCGATGAAGCGCATCAATGGGGCCTGAAAGTGGCCGCCCATGCGCATGGCGCGTCGGGCATTAAGGCGGCCATTCGGGCAGGCATTGACACGATTGAACATGCGAGCTTGGTTGATGATGAGGGCATTAAGCTGGCTGTCGCGCGCAAGCAGCCCGTTTGGTTCTCAATGGATATCTTCAACACCGATTACACCCAGTCTGAAGGCAAGAAAAACGGCGTGCTGGAAGATAATCTGCGCAAGGATCGGGAAGTTGCCCAAATCCAGCGGGATAATTTCCGCAAGGCGCATAAAGCTGGGGTACGCTTGGTCTTTGCTTCTGACGCAGGCGTGATGCCGCATGGCCAAGTGGGCGGCCAGTTTAAGATCATGGTCCAATATGGGATGAGCGCGATGGAAGCCATCCAAGCCGCAACACGCAATGCTGCCCAAGCCTTGGGGCGGGAAAAAGATATCGGAGCCATCGCCATTGGTCGCTTTGCCGATATGATTGCCGTTGATGGCGACCCCCTTGCCAATATTCGTGCGCTTGAGGATGTTGATGTCGTCATTAAGGGCGGCACAGTGGTGAAAGGCGCGCAGTGAGGCGCGTGCCCGGCCGCAGTCGGGCCAGCATAGCCCCCAGCCTCGTCTTATGGGGGGCAACGCTGCTGCTGGGGGCCGCCGTCACTTGGGCAGAGCTTGGCGCGGCGCAGGACCAAGCCATATTGCGCGCGCTTGTTCTGCGTGCGGGCCCATCCCCTGCGTGGCAAATTGAGCTGGCCCAATGGATAAGCTGGGCCGGAGATGCCGCCCAGCGATCACTGGTCTTCATTGGATGTGCGCTGTGGCTGTTTTGGAAAAAGCGGCCGCGTGCAGGGCTGATCATGCTGGTTGTGCCTGCACTTGCGGGTGCGACATCGAGCATTTTGAAACAGATTTTCGCGCGCGCGCGGCCAGATGTGGCGCCGCATCTCGATAGCATTAGCAACCTGTCTTTCCCCAGCGGTCATGCGACCAGTGCAATTGCCATCCTACTGCTGGCCGCCCTGATTATGCCCGCACGCCAAAAGACGCTTTGGATAGCGCTGGCTGGGATTGGCGCAGGCGCAATTGGTGCTTCGCGCGTGCTGCTGGGCGTGCACTGGCCAAGCGATGTGCTGGGCGGCTTTTTATGGGGAACGGGCTTTGCATTGGCTGGCGTGGCAGCCGCCCGGCACTGGCCCGATGCGCGGCGATAAGCGCCTGTGTTGCGTGGTTACGCGACTTGGCGGGAATAGCTTGCCATGCCCAGCGTCTTTCCAAGACGGCTCGGGCTGACCGGATTCACAAAATCTGCAACCAAATGCCCACAATGCGAGGCTTTCACGCGCGCGATCATGGCACCGGCCCCGGGCAAACGCAGGCGCACCAAAGCGCCTTCTACCAGCGTCGTTGACAAGTCTGCTTCAAAGCCATGCTCAGTGATATGGCGGACAACAACATCGCAGCCATGAAAGCTTAGAATCTCAGGATTGGGCGCAATACCTGTTTCGCGCTGCGGCAACACAGCGCATGCTGGCGATTGCAGTGCAAGCCGACCGGCAATGTGCATCCTTAACTCCCCCACCCAGATGCCTATCTGGTCATCATGTGTCGCGCTTTTGCGACTCGTGATTTCCTGAGTGTGCTTAGCAGAGGAAAATGAGTCAATAGTTATCCACAGGACAAGCCGGCCTTGGCCATGACAAAACCAGCTCTTTCCACAGTCAGAATTCGTGATAGTCTGGTTTGACAAAAGGATATGAGGAGAGAGTCGGATGGCGCACGATCTGGTTATTCGTGGCGGAACAATTGTAGACGGCACGGGCGGCACGCCCTTTCAAGGCGATATTGCCATTGATAACGGCCTGATTACGGCCGTTGGCACAGTGGAGAGCCCCGGCCGCGAAGAAATTGACGCCACGGGAAAGATCGTCACGCCCGGCTTTGTCGATGTGCATACCCATTATGATGGCCAAGCCACATGGGATGCCGAAATGGCGCCGTCGAGCTGGCATGGCGTCACCACAGTCATCATGGGCAATTGTGGCGTGGGCTTTGCCCCGGCGCGGCCAGACCGGCATGACTGGCTGATCAGCCTGATGGAAGGCGTTGAGGATATTCCCGGCACCGCTTTGGCAGAGGGGATGAAATGGGATTGGGAAACCTTCCCTGAATATCTGGATGCGCTGGAGCGGCTGCCCCGCACGGTTGATGTCGGCACCCATGTGCCACACGGCGCTGTGCGGGCCTATGTGCTGGGCGATCGGGAAAAGCCGGGTGCGGTGCCAACCGAAGCCGAAATTGCTGAAATGTCCCGCATTGTAGAAGAAGGCATCCGCGCTGGAGCCTTGGGCTTTTCCACCTCGCGCACCGTGCTGCACAAATCGGTGGATGGAGAACTTGTGCCGGGCACCACGGCGACAGCAGAAGAACTCATCGCGATTGGCCGTGCTATGGGCCGGGTGGGCCATGGCGTGTTTGAAATGGCAAGCGACTTGAAGCGCGAATGGAATGAATTTGAATGGATGGGCCAATTGTCGCGCGAGACAGGCCTGCCCGTGACCTTTGCAGCCTTGCAGAGCATCGCCAAGGAACTGCCGTTGGAAGAGCAAATTGCCGAAATGCGCGCCCAGAATGACAATGGGGCCAACATCGTCGCGCAAATTGCGTTGCGCGGCAATGGCATCATCATGGCGTGGCAGGGCACCATTCATCCCTTCCTATTCCGTCCGGCTTGGGCCGAAATTGCCGAACTGCCTTGGGACGAAAAGCTCAAGCATCTGCGCGATCCAGCTTTCCGGCGTCGGATGATTGAGGAGCCAAGCCAAATCCCTGAAAATGATATTGCTGAACTTTATCATGTGATTGCAGGTGGCTGGCCCGTCCAGTTTGAGATGGACCCTGATTTTAACTATGAACCCAGCATGGCCGAAAGCATTGCGGCCCGCGCGGCAGCGGCAGGCGTTTCGGGCGAAGAATATGCCTATGACTTGCTGATGAAGGATGAAGGCAAGGGCTTTATCTACTTCCCCGTCCTCAATTACCGCGATGGCAATTTGAACTTCTTGGAAGACCTTCAATTGTCGGAAGATACCGTCAATTCGCTGTCCGATGGTGGGGCACATTGCGGCACAATTTGTGATGCCGCCTCGCCCACCTTCATGCTGCAGCACTGGGTGCGCGACCGCAAGGGTAAGCGCATTTCGCTGGAACTCGCCATTAAGCGCCAATGCCGCGATACGGCTGTGCTCTATGGCCTGCATGATCGCGGCCTATTGCAGCCCGGTATGCTGGCCGATGTGAATGTGATTGATATGGACAAGATCAAGCTGGGCAAGCCTTGGCTGGCCTTTGATCTGCCCGCAGGCGGCAAGCGCTTGCTGCAAAAAGCCGATGGCTATGTCGCCACCATCAAGTCTGGCCAAATCACCTTCCGCGAGGGCGTGATGCAGGGCCCCACGCCCGGCATTGTTCTGCGGGGACCGCAGACCGAGCCAATGGCACTGGCCGCGGAATAAGGCACGCACGAGACGAAAAACGGGGAGGCTGGGCGGATGCGACACATAGCAGTGGTTGGGTCCGGCCCAGCGGGATACTACACCGCAGAGGCGGCGCAGAAGAAATTTGGTGAAGACGTGCGGGTGGACATTATTGACCGCCTACCGGTGCCTTATGGCCTGATCCGCTTTGGCGTGGCGCCGGACCACCAATCTATCAAGGCTGTCCACAAACGCTATGAAGCTGTGAACCTGACCGAGAATGTCCGCTTTGTCGGCAATGTTTCCGTTGGCCGTGATGTCAGCATTGAAGAGCTTGGCGAAATTTATGATGCCGTTGTGCTGGCAACTGGGGCCCCGGCAGATCGGCGGCTGGGCATTCCGGGGGATGATTTGCCCGGTGTCATTGGCTCGGCGGCCTTTGTCGGCTGGTATAATGGCCACCCTGATTTTGCGAGCCTCGACCCTGATTTAACTGGGCCGGGTGCCGTTATTGTTGGCAATGGGAATGTCGCGCTTGATGTTGCGCGCATCCTTTCCAAAAGCCGAGATGAGTTTGATGGCGCCGATATTGTGGCCCATGCCATTGATCGGTTGGAGCATTCGGGCATTCGTCGGATCACGCTGCTTGGCCGCCGGGGGCCGCACCAAATTGCGATGACGCCCAAAGAGCTTGGCGAACTGGGCCATCTGAGCCACGCCACACCTGTGGTGGACGCTGCAGACTTACCCCCCGAAGGCGATGATGCCTTGCTTGAGCCGGGGATGCGCAAATCCGTGGCGCATTTGCGCGACTTTGCGACGCATGCCGGCCCAGCACGCGACATTGCCATTGAGTTTGATTTCTTCGCGATGCCCGTCGCGATTGAAGGTGATGGCCGGGCCGAGCGCATCATTGTTGAAAAGACCCGCCTCGATGCCGATCTGCGCGCCGTGGGCACGGGCGAACGCTACATCCTGCCCTGCCATTTGGTGGTGGCCTGTATTGGTTATCAAACCCCGCCAATTGCGGGCGTGCCCTATGAACATGGCCGGGGGCGCTTTGCCAGCACCGATGGGCGCATTTTGCCGGGGCTCTATTGCGTCGGCTGGGCGCGCCGCGGCCCGACGGGCACGATTGGGACCAACCGGCCCGATGGCTATGCGATTATTGATCTGATTGCAGAAGATGTGCCCGGCAAAAGTGGCAAAATTGGCCGCCCTGCCCTCGATGCTCTGCTCGATGGACGTGGGGTGGATATTGTTACCTTCCGCGATTGGCAGAAAATTGATGCTGCAGAAATTGCGCGGGCACGGGCAGGCGCTCCGCGCGAAAAATTTGTCGCGATTGAGGAGATGATTGCCGCTCGGGGAAGCCCCAGCTGCTAGACGTGCCGTGATCGGATTTTTGTGCTGAGCGCAAATTCCGTGCAGATCGTCACTGTTCTACTTGAATAATACAGTGTTTCGTCCCATCTTGTCGGTCAAGATTGAAGGAGACAGACGTGGCCACTTCCGCTCAGGAAACCGATATTAAGCTGACCGCGCCGGACCCCGTGCCCGTTGTGGCGCCCCATAAGGCAGCCGGGCTTGTGCCCATTGATGACAGCAAAAAATCTGCGCTTGAGGAAAAGGCTGCCTCTTTTGTGGACGAGCTGGCAGCGCTGGACGTGAACTCACCCGAATTCGGCAAGAAGGTCGATCAGCTCGTCAATATGGGCCGCCGCGAGATTGCGGAGGCGGCGGGCCAATCCAACCGCTTTCTCGATCGCCCCGTCCGCGCGATGGACAAGGAATCTGGCGTGGGTGCCGACTTGGCCGAACTGCGCCGGACCATTGAAGATCTCGACCCCGGCAAGAAGGATGATCTTTTTGCCCGCAAGAAGATTTTTGGGATCATCCCGTGGGGCAGCAAGCTGCGCGATTATTTTGACAGCTATAAATCCAGCCAAGGCCATATCGCTTCCATCCTCTCGCACCTTGCGTCAGGCAAGGATGAGCTGCTGAAGGACAATGCTGCAATTGATGTTGAGCGGCAGACCCTGTGGGGCGCGATGGGCCGGCTGGAACAGATGATCCACGTCTCCAAGGCGTTGGATGCGCGCTTGGAAGCCAAGGCAGCAGACATTGAAATCACCGATCCTGCCAAGGCAAAAGCCATCCGCGAAACAGCCTTGTTCTACACCCGCCAGCGCACGCAGGATCTGCTGACGCAGATGGCCGTGACCGTGCAGGGCTATCTGGCGCTCGATTTGGTCAAAAAGAATAATGTGGAATTGATCAAGGGCGTTGATCGCGCGTCCACCACAACTGTCGCGGCGCTCCGCACCGCTGTCACCGTCGCCCAAGCGCTGGTCGGGCAGAAATTGGTGCTTGATCAGATCACCGCGCTCAACACGACCACGGCCAATATCATCGATTCTACGGGCGAAATGCTGAAGAATCAGACTGGGCTGATCCATGAACAGGCAGCAAGCTCCACCATCCCCGTGGAAACGCTGCAGCGCGCCTTCCAGAATATTTATGTAACGATGGATCAGATCGATACGTTCAAGGCCAAGGCGCTTGTCTCGATGAAAACCACCGTTGAAACGCTGGAAAGCGAAGTCGAAAAGTCCAAAGGCTATATCGCGCGTGCCGAAGGCCAGGCGCAGGCAGCGATTGACCACGCCGCGCCCAACCCCTTCACCCCCGTGGAGTAAGCCAAGGCTATGCGCAGTGATGAGGTTTTAGCCCGTGCCGAAGCCGCCTTGCAGCGCCATGGCGGCCGATCCCGTATGCAGCAGCGTGCGCTGACGCGGATGATTACTGCGGGCAAGATTAAGGCGAAGCGGGCGGCATGGACCACCATTGGCTTTCTGATTGGTGTTCCCGCCTTTGCGCTGTTTATCAAACCCATTGGGCTGATGGGCTTTTTGCTGGCTGTCATGGCCTATTTTGGCGCACTGCTCGCGGCCATTTTGCTGCCCGCTGGCAGCTATATCCCGCCTGAAAAGCTGCCTGACGCCCCGCTAAAGGCTTTGCCACTCTCGACCGAAGCATGGCTGTCCAGCCAGCGGCGCGCCTTGCCGCCGCCCGCCCAACGGTTAAGCGACGGCATTGGCCTGAAGCTGGAACAACTGGCCCCGCAACTCCAGACGCTTGATGAACGTGAACCAGCCGCGATGGAAATCCGCCGCCTGATTGCCGATGAACTGCCCGAGCTGGTCAATGGCTATCTGCGCGTGCCACAGCATCTGCGCCGCGATGGCCTCAATGGCATGAGCCCGGATAAGCAATTGGTCGAAGGTTTGAACGTCGTTGACGCCGAACTGCAACGGATGAGCGAACAACTGGCCAGTGGCGATCTGCATAAGCTGGCAACGCAAGGCCGCTATCTCGAACTGAAATATCAGGGGGATCCTGAAGGAGCGTAAGCCGCCCTACGAAATCGTCATGCTGAACTTGGTTCAGCATCCATGAAAACCTCAGCAGCCAAACCTGCACCGTTGATGCCAATGGATCGGCAAACCAAGTTCGGGATGACGTCAGCATCACATGTGTACTCCGGGCTTGACCCGGAGCCCAGACAACCGCGCACGGTGCATCCCTAGGCTCCGGCTCAGGGCCGGAGCACAGCCACTCCTCCAGTGCGGCATGCTGAACGTGTTTCAGCATCCATGACCGCCTCAGCAGCCAAACCTGCACCGTTGATGTAAATGGATCCCGAACCAAGTTCGGGATGACGCCGGCACAACGAATAGGCCTTTCTCCTTGCTTTTCCCGTCACTTTCCGCCAATGGCCCGTCTCCCTTATCAGGGAATCGAAGAAAGCCGGAGGGGCGTTCGCATGGGGCGGCGTCAGCGATCGGCATGGAAAGGCAAGCTTTATGGCTCTTTACGAGCACGTATTTCTTGCGCGTCAGGACTTGGCCCAAGCCCAAGTCGACGCGCTGGCGGCAAACGCCACGACCATCATCGAATCAAACGGTGGCAAAGTTTCGAAGACTGAAACTTGGGGTCTGCGCACGCTCGCCTACAAAATCGCGAAGAACCGCAAGGCACATTATGTGATGCTCGCCTTTGAAGCACCGGGTACGGTTGTTGCCGAGCTGGAGCGTCAGACGCAGATCAACGAAGACGTCATCCGCTATATGACCATCAAGGTCGATGCGCAGGAAGCCGGTCCGTCGGTGATGATGCGCAAGGGTGAGCGCGACCGCAAGCCGCGCCGCGACGACGAACAAGAATTCTAAGGAAGGCGAAAACACATGGCACGCCCATTTTTCCGCCGGCGCAAGAGCTGCCCCTTTGCAGGCAAGAACGCGCCGAAGATCGATTATAAGGACGTCCGTCTGCTTCAGGGCTTTGTCTCGGAACGCGGCAAGATTGTCCCCTCGCGCATCACCGCTGTGTCTGCAAAGAAGCAGCGTGAACTGGCTCAGGCCATTAAGCGCGCCCGCCACATCGGGCTTCTGCCCTTCATCGTGAAGTAAGGAGCACACCCGATGGAAGTCATCCTGCTTGAACGCGTCGAAAAGCTCGGCCAGATCGGTGATGTTGTCACCGTGAAGAACGGCTTTGCTCGCAACTATCTGTTGCCGCGTAACAAGGCGCTCCGCGCCAATGAAGCCAACCGCAAGCTGTTTGAAGCCAATAAGGCGAAGATCGTTGCTGACAATGATGCCAAGCGCAAGGACGCCGAAGCGGCCTCGAAGGGCATTGACGGCGCATCGGTCACGCTGATCCGTCAGGCGTCGAACACCGGCCAGCTCTACGGTTCAGTTGCTGTGCGCGACATCGTGGAAGCTCTGGTTGCTGATGGTAAGAAGGTTTCGAAGCAGCAGGTCGTGCTGGATAAGCCGATCAAGGCCATTGGCGTCTATGACGTTAAGGTCTCGCTGCACCCGGAAGTTTCGGTGACGGTGAAGATCAACGTCGCCCGCTCGCCGGAAGAAGCTGATCTGCAAAGCCAGGGCGTGGATATCCTTGCCCAGATGTTCGAAAAGGACGTTGCTGGCTTTACCGAAGACTTTGATCCCAATGCCGAACCCGGCACAATTGCAGAAGAAGCCCCGGC
>JBEDNE010000157.1:0-36291 GCA_041170745.1 Pseudomonadota bacterium | reverse complement strand
ACAGGATCAATAATCCACACGCGGGATTTTGTGAGGCGGGCTGGATTATCCTGTTCCTCTTCGGACAACAGGCCATCCTCGGGCCGCTGTTCTCGCAAGGCATGGACCAGAAAGGCGTTGGCCGTGGCATCGCCCGCTTTGCCCAGCGCTTTAAGGCTCAGCAGCCCCGATGCGCGAACGGTGCGCAACAACTGGCCTGCCGTTTCGGCAAGATGGGCGGCAAGATCTGCATCGGTCATCGCCATGTGCTGTGCCTCAATCAAAGGGAATGATCCGACGAATAATCTCGTCAGCGGCTTCTTCTGGGCTCATCAGCGTGGTGTCGATCCGCACTTCCGGCGCCTCAGGGGCCTCATAGGGGCTATCAATGCCGGTAAAGTTCTTCAATGCGCCCGACCGCGCCTTTTTATAAAGGCCCTTCACATCGCGCGCTTCTGCCTCGGCCAAGGGCGTATCAATGAAAATTTCAATAAATTCGCCTTCGGGTAACATCGCGCGCACCATCTCCCGCTCGGCGCGGAAGGGGCTGATAAAGGCTGTAATCACAATCAGGCCAGCATCTGCCATCAGCTTTGCCACTTCCCCGACGCGGCGGATATTTTCAATCCGGTCTGCCTCGGTAAAGCCAAGGTCCTTATTCAGGCCATGGCGGACATTGTCGCCATCCAGCAAGAAAGTGTGCCGGTTCATTAGGTGCAATTTCTTTTCAACCAAGTTCGCAATGGTTGATTTTCCAGAGCCCGACAGCCCCGTGAACCACAGCACAGCAGGCTTTTGGTTCTTGAGGCTGGCGTGCATTTCTCTTGTAATATCAATTGCTTGCCAGTGGACATTCTGTGCGCGTCGCAATGCAAAATGCAGCATCCCGGCGCCCACTGTGTGGTTGCTGATCTTGTCGATCAGAATGAAACTTCCAAGCGCGCGATTATCCTCATAGGGTTCGAACACGAGGGGCTTATCCGTCGCAAGCTCTGCAACGCCAATCGCGTTTAATTCCAATGTTTTTACAGCCAATCGCTCCAGCGTATTTACGTTGATTGCATATTTGGGCTGCTGGATCGTAACGGACACCATCTGCGTGCCAAGCTTTAGCCAATAGGCCCGGCCCACATGCAATGCTGCATCGTCCATCCAAACAAGGCTGGCCTCAAATTGATTTGCAACTTGGGGCGGCGTGGTTGCGGCTGCAATGACATCTCCGCGCGAACAATCAATTTCATCTGCAAGGCACAGCGTAACGGATTGGCCGGCAACAGCTTCGTCCAGATCTCCATCTAAAGTCACAATGCGGCTAATGGTCGACGTCTTGCCTGAAGGCAGCACGCGCACCGCATCGCCAGGGTGGATCTGTCCGCTGGCAACCAGCCCGGAAAAGCCCCGAAAATCAAGGTTCGGCCGGTTGACCCATTGCACAGGCAGGCGAAATGGCTTTGCCAGATCTGCCGTATCATTAATCTCAACCTGTTCCAGATGATCGATTAATGATGGGCCTTGATACCAGGGCGTAAAGGCAGACGCGCCCGTAATGTTATCGCCTTTGAAGCCGGAAATCGGGATGGCGGTAAAGTCCGCAATCCCAATGCTCTGCGCAAAAGCGGCATAGTCCGATACAATCTCGTCAAAGACCTGCTGGCTATAGTCCACCAAGTCCATTTTATTGACGGCCAGCACAATGTTTCGAATGCCAATTAAATGCGCCAAATAGCTGTGGCGACGCGTTTGCGTGAGCACGCCTTTGCGCGCATCAATCAGGATCACGGCCAAATCAGCGGTGGAGGCGCCTGTCACCATGTTGCGCGTATATTGTTCATGCCCCGGCGTGTCCGCGACGATGAACTTGCGCTTTTCCGTCGCGAAGAAGCGATAGGCGACATCAATGGTGATGCCCTGTTCGCGCTCAGCCGCCAACCCATCGACAAGAAGGGCAAAATCAATCTCTTGGCCTTGCGTGCCGACGCGTTTGCTGTCCGCTTCCAGGGCGGCCAATTGATCTTCAAAGATCATCTTGCTGTCATAGAGCAGCCGGCCAATCAGCGTGGACTTGCCATCATCAACTGAGCCGCAGGTGATGAAGCGCAACAGGCTTTTGCGCTCATGCTGGCGCAAATAGGCGTCAATATCCTCGGCAATCAGAGCCTCGGTGCGATAGACAGGGTCGGCCATCTCAGAAATATCCCTGCTGCTTTTTCTTTTCCATTGAGGCATCGCCGCCATCTTTATCAATGACGCGGCCTTGGCGCTCAGACGTGCTGGTGAGCAGCGTCTCTTGGATCACCTCAGTCAGCGTAGAGGCCGTGCTTTCCACAGCGCCTGTCAGCGGAAAGCAGCCTAGGGTGCGAAAGCGGATGGATCGGTCCACAATCTCCGGCTTGCGACCCAGCACCTTTGCCAGCCGGTCAATATCGTCGGCCATGAAGATTTGGCCATCCCATTCATATGTCGGCCGAACAGCGGCGAAATAGAGCGGGACGATGGGAATGTTGTTGAGATGGATATATTGCCAGATATCCAGCTCGGTCCAGTTGGAGATCGGAAAGACGCGGATGCTCTCCCCTCGGGATTTGCGGGCGTTATAGAGGTTCCACAATTCGGGCCGCTGGGTCTTTGGGTCCCACCCATGGCTTGCGGTGCGGAAGGAAAAGATCCGCTCTTTTGCCCGGCTTTTCTCTTCATCGCGCCGCGCGCCGCCAAAGGCCGCGTCAAAGCCATAATGGTCGAGTGCTTGTTTCAGGCCTTCAGTCTTCCACATATCGGTGTGTAAGGGGCCATGATCAAAGGGGTTAATGCCCCGCTCTATGGCCTCTGGATTGCGATGAACCAGCAACTCCATGCCGCTGTCGCGTGCCATTTGGTCGCGCAGATCGTACATGGCTTTGAATTTCCAGGTCGTATCGACGTGCAACAGCGGAAAAGGCGGGGGAGATGGGTAAAAGGCTTTGCGTGCCAGATGCAGCATCACTGCCGAATCCTTCCCCACCGAATAGAGCATCACGGGCCGCTCTGCCTCTGCCACCACTTCGCGGATGATATGAATACTCTCCGCCTCAAGGCGTTGAAGGTGCGTGAGAGAAGGCTGTGCATTGGCCATAGCCGAATCCTTGGGTGCAAGTCTCGTTTGGTCAAAACATACAGGGGTGACATTGCGAATAACCTCCCATATGGGAGGGTATGGCTCTCACCAGCGTTGATGAAACAGAATTGTTGCTGCCGCTCTTCGCAGGAATGCATGAAGGGCAACGCTTTTCAACGTTCTTAGACCGTGTGCGTAGTCGAACACAGGCCGAGTATATTGGCCTGTTCTTTCGGCAGGGCGACCTCATGATGCACGAAGTGACAGAGTTCCACTCTGGCCGGGACCTGCGGGTCGAAGCGATCGACTTGGGGTTTGATCGACTGGATGTGCTCGACCGTTTTCCCTTTGAACGGCTGCGACCAGAGCGTGTTTACGCTGTCGGGGAGTTTGCGGATGTTGATGCTGAATATGCGCGCTATCGTGCGCAGTATATTGCGGCGCTTGGTATTGTGGATGAGCGCATCATGCGGCTGGCGCTGGACGACGGGATTAGCGCTTGGATGCTGCTTGCGCGCGGCCGAGAGTGCAGCGCGGCAGACAGCGCCCTGCTCGCCAGTTTGGCGCCTTATGTCGCTTTGGCGCTGCAAGCTTTTGTGCAGGACGAGCGCCGCCGCATTCATGCGGAAATGAACGCCGTTGCCTTGGCCCGGGCTGGGGTTGGCTGGCTTTTGCTTGATCGCGAGGCGCGGTTGGTTGCCACAGAGGCTGGTCTGGGGGCCTTTTTGGGCGCGCTGCCAGGGTTTTCCCTGCGCGAGGGTGAGCGGGTAGGGCTGCCCAATCTGGCGCATGAACGCAAGTTGGCTGACGCAGCGGCGCTTTATGCGCAGAATCCCAACGCCCCCTTATCCGCGCTAGAGCTATGTGCAGAACCGCGCGTTCAGGCCCTGCTCGTGCCCAGCTGCAGCCAACCAGCTGCGGCGTCCAGCCTGCCTGTGCTGCAGTTGATTTGCGCCTTGCCGCATCCGCCCTTGGCGTCGAATGGCAATGTGCTGGCGCAAGTGTCTGGCCTTTCGCGCCGCGAGGCAGAGCTTGCATTGCGGCTAAGTGACGGCGGGTCGATTGCAGAAGCTGCCCTAGATATGGGCCTGACATTGGAAACGGCCCGCAACTACAGCAAACGCATTTACGCACAATTGGATGTGCGTGGGCAGGCAGAGCTGGTCCGCTATGTTCTCCATAGCGGCGCGCGCTTTGCCTAGTTGGCACCTCCGCGCACCAATTGGCCCGGACGTGCGCCTGTTGCTTCATCATAACGCCGGATGATGGCGCCTGAGACAATTGTGGCATCATAGCCCGTTGCCTTTTGGTCCAATCTCCGACCGCCAGCTGGCAGATCATGCGCGATATGCGGCAGGGCAATGCTCAGCCGATCCATATCAATCACGTTGATGTCCGCCTTCGCCCCCAGTTTCAGGATCCCACGGTCCATAAGGCCCACAGCGCGCGCTGATTTGGCAGACAGCATATGAATGGCCTGCGCCATATCAATGGATTGCGCGCCGCCATTGCGCACCCAATGCTCCAGCAAGAATGTGGAATAGCTGGCATCGCAAATGGCCCCATAATGCGCGCCGCCATCACCCAAGGCGGGCACACAATCAGGGTGCATCAGCATTTCATAGGCTGAATCGAGCTTGCCATCCTCAAAATTGCCCAGCGTTGCCAAAAACATCCCCTTGCCACCCGTTTCGATAAACCGGTCATAGACCAAGGCTTCGGGCGTTGTGCCTTTGGCCGCTGCCATTGCCGCGAAACTCATATCGGGTGTGGGGGCATAATTGGGGGGATTGTCCAGCGGGAACATCCAGCGCCAATTGCGCCCAAGTGCGTTAAACGGGTGTCCTTCGGCCGGAGTTTCAGTGAGCAACGCCGCCCGCATGGCGGGGTCGCGCATCGCGTGCACCTTTTCGGCAAGAGGCAAATGCGCAATTTTTTCCCAGCTTGGGCAGAGAATGAACGGGTGGACGGACAGTTCCAGCCCGCCAATCAGGCCAATCGGCCTTGGCATCACTTGCGCCGTAATGTGCCGACCTGCCGCTTTGCTCTGCTCCATCATCTCCAGAACGCGCCGCCAACGTGGCGGGCCTTCATTGCCAGACGCTAGAGTGAAGGTGGCGGGGCGGCCACACGCTGCCACGACATCATCAATAATCGGGTATTCTGCATCCCAGCCGCGGAACGCATCGAGCACAATTTGCAAAGTGCCATGCCCGGCATCTGCCATGCCCATGCAGATTTCACGCAGTTCCTTCACATCAGCATCAAAGCTTGGGATGCTGCCGCCATCAGCGGTTTTGTGGATGGAAAGCCGTGACGTGGCAAATCCAAGGGCACCCGCGCGCATCGCCTCTTTCGAAAGCGCGCGCATTTGGGCCAGATCGGCCTCTGTCGCGGGCTCTTGGCGTGCGCCGCGTTCTCCCATCACATACACGCGCAAGGGCGAATGTGGCAGATAGGCCGCGACATCAATGTCGCGCCGCCCTTGTGCCACGCGGTCAAGATATTGAGGGAATGTCTCCCAATCCCAAGCCAGGCCCTCTGCCATCACAACGCCGGGAATATCCTCCACGCCTTCCATCACGTTGATGAGCATATCGTGATCTTGCTTGCGGCACGGGGCAAAGCCGACGCCGCAATTGCCCATCACGGCAGTTGTCACGCCATGTGCCGAGGATGGGGCCAATTCTTCTGACCAGATGGCTTGTCCATCATAATGGGTGTGCACATCCACAAAGCCGGGTGTTACCAGCCGGTGGCGGGCATCAATTTCTTCGGCGCCTGCGCCAGAAACAGTTCCAATGGCTGCAATTTTTCCGTCTTTGACAGCGATATCCGCATCGCGCAGCGCGCCGCCTGTGCCATCGGCCAGTGTGCCATTGCGGATCACCAGATCAAATTCGGCAGCCATTAGGTCTTCCTCTCTTTTTGCGCGGCGTCGCTTCAGCAATCTACCGCCATTTTCGGCTCAGGCGCTCGCGGCGAGAGCAGGATAATCCACATAGCCTTTTTCTTCGCCCGTGTAGAGCAGGCTATAATCAGGCTTGGCAAGCGGCGCGCCAGTTTTCAGGCGGGCGACAAGATCGGGGTTGGCAATGAACGCGCGGCCAAAGCTGACTGCCTGTGCGCGTCCCGCCTCAATCAAGGCGCGGCCGGTTTCGGCCGTCAGCATGTTATTGGCAATAATGGGTGCCCGGCAGTTATCGCGCACAAACCCCAGCGTATCCAAATCTTTCAGCCCCATATCCAGCACATGAATATAAGCGAGATTCAGGGCATCAGCGCCTTGCAGCAGCGGCCCAAATGTCGCCGCCGGATCGGTCACATCCATGCCATTATAGGGATTGCCCGGCGAAATGCGCAAAGCAACACGGCCATTTCCAATGGCATCTGCCATGGCCTTCAGCACCATCAGCGGAAAGCGCACGCGGTTTTCGGCGCTGCCGCCATAATCGTCGGTGCGCTGGTTGCTCGCCGGATTGAGGAACTGGTTAATCAAATAACCGCTTGAGGCATGAAGCTCGACCCCATCAATGCCCGCCGCGCGCGCATTGCGGGCGGATTGGGCAAATTCTTCTGCCAAGCCGGGCAGCTCATCTGCAGCAAGCGCACGGGGCGTGGCGGTGGGTGCGGGCACGCCATCAGGGCCGGGAACCAAGTCAGGGCAGGGCAGCGCGGACGGGGCAACAACATCGGCGTCATAGCCGCGATTGGCGGGCACAACGACGCGGCCACAATGCATGATCTGCATGACAATCTGCCCGCCTTCGGCATGGACAGCTTCGGCCACCTTGGCCCAGCCATCAATCTGCGCCTGCGACCAAATACCCGGCGTGCGCCAATAGCCTTTGCCAACGGCACTGGGCTGTGCGCCTTCCGTTACGATCAGCCCCGCCGAGGCACGCTGGCGATAATAATCGACCATCAGCAGGCCGGGCACATCATCTGGTCCAGCCCTGTCGCGTGTCATGGGCGACATGACAATCCGGTTGGACAGATGGAGATCGCCTAAGCTAAGCGAGTCGAAAAGGGGGTTTGTCATTCGAATCTTCTTATTGTGGGCGCGGGTTGACCGCAATTTGCGTTGCACATTATTCATGACTTTACGCAAATCAAGGAGAGATGTCCGATGTCGATGGGCTTTGAAGGGAAAGTGGCACTGGTAACGGGTGCAAGTGGTGGCATTGGCCGCGCGTCAGCCATGGCCTTTGCAGCTGCCGGGGCGAAGGTGGTCGTTTCGGACGTGAATGCCCAAGGCGGGACTGAAACAGTCGATCTGATCGTTTCGGCCGGCGGTGCAGCCGTATTTCAGCCCTGTGATGTCTCAAAAGCGGATGACGTCAAAGCGCTCGTTCAGCGGGCTGTTGCTGAATATGGCCGGTTGGATTGCGCGCTGAATAACGCGGGCATCAACAATCTTGGATCCAATGAATATGAAGATGATGTCTGGGCACGCGCCATTGGCATTAATCTGACGGGTGTCATGATGTGCATGCGCGAAGAGGCAGAGGTGATGCTGGCGCAAGGGGGCGGGGCTATTGTGAATACCGCGTCGATCAATGGCCTAGTCGGCAATGGCGCCCAGCCGGGCTATACGGCCTCAAAACATGGCGTCGTTGGCTTGACCCGGCATGGCGCCCTGCGCTGGGCGCAAGCAGGCATTCGTGTCAACTGTGTGTGCCCGGGTGTTATTGAAACGCCGATGACGGCGCCGCTCGCGGCCAATCCCGATATGCGCAAGGTGCTTGATTCCATGACGCCCATGGGCCGCATGGGCCGTGCGGAAGAGGTGGCGGCAGCCGTCCTCTGGCTCTGCTCTGACCAAGCAAGCTTTGTCACGGGCCATCCTTTGGTGGTCGATGGCGGGGCAACGGCTGTCTGAATTGAAGCGGTGCGGTTACGAAAACGTTTATAGTTGCGGCAACCACTCCGCAAAATAAGCGTTATTAGCGCAAATCCCTGCTGCAATGCGTAAAACGAATTGACTTTCGTTACGCTAATTAGGATGATCGCATCGCATTTAACGCGCGGCGCCCTTTGGGTGCACGAATTTGTTCTGGGGAGAGATGGAGATGAAGGGCCAATCGCGAGCTTTTGCCGCACTTCTTCTGGCAGGCGTCGGCATGGCAGGTTTCACTGCGCCGGCTTTTGCACAGGCGACTGCTGATGATGATAATTCGGCGCTCGGAGAAATTGTTGTAACTGCACAAAAGCGTGCAGAAAGCCTGCAAGAAACGCCGCTCGCCATTACGGCGGTGCCGGCAGCGCAGCTGGAATTGCGCGGCATTTCTGAAGCGAAGGATCTTTCGGCAATTGCGCCGAACGTTTCGGTCGTTGGGGCAACCACCAACGCGACAGCCGCCGTTGTGACGATCCGCGGTATCCCAACCGCAGCGGATGAATCGCAGGGTTATGACTCACCCATCGGCATCTATGTTGATGGCGTTTACATGGCACGCAGCTCAGCCTCGTCGTTTGAAGTTGCTGATATTGAGCGTGTTGAAGTTCTTCGTGGCCCTCAGGGCACCTTGTTTGGCCGCAACACCACAGGTGGTGCTGTCAACTTTGTAACGCGGATGCCGGAAAAGGATTTTGGCATTACTGTCCGGGCTGGCGTTGGTAATTATGGCCAGCGCGCTGGTCGCGTCATTTTGAACACGGGTGAGCTGAATGAGCGCGTCCGTATGTCGTTCGCTTATCTCTACAAGCGCCGCAATGGCGTTGTGGACAATATCCTTGCGCCGGGCAGCCGTGATCCGGGTGCTATGCGCAACAACAGCGCACGCTGGGCCATGCAGGTCGACCTGACCGATAATCTGACAATGACGAACGTCTTCGATTATTCGCATATTGATGGCATGCCGGGCGCCTCGCAGTTGGTGGCCGTTGGCAATGGTGATGCAACGCGCTTCCCGGGAACGCTGACGTTGGATGGCAACACCTTTAAGGTGGTTCAGCCCGCGAACGTGGCTGGCTATTTGGGCTTGGCGTCTTCGGTGGACACGCAGTGCGGGACGCCTTTGTCGCAGCTGTCGCTCAAGCGTCGCAGCTCAATCTGCAACAACAGCGCAGGTCTTTCGACTGACAAGCTGTGGGGCGATATGTTCCGTCTCGAGTGGGATACGGATGCCTTCACGGTCCGCAGCACGACGTCTTATCGTCAATGGCATAACGTCATCCGCGGCAGCGACCTAGACGGCATGGGCGCCATTCGTGGGCCAATGTTCTCGCAAGCAACGCTGTTCAACGGCATGCCGGCAGCGGCCATCACGCCGATTGTTGGGGCCGCGGCTGCTGGCTTCCTGTCGACCCAATCAGTGCCGACCACAACGCAGGATTTGTTCAACACCAGCAACAACCGCCGTCAAAAGCAGTTCAGCCAGGAAATTGAAGTCGTCTCTGCAAGCGGCGGTGCGTTTGAATGGGTGCTGGGCGGCTTCTTCTTCAAGGAGAGCGGTCGTGAGCTCAACCCGCAAAACTATGCATTTGTGTTGGATACCAACGCAGCCGTATTTGCTGGTCCGCTCTCGTACCTCGCGCCGTTGAACCCGGCACGCTATCGCGCGATGGCGATTGCTTCGGTGCTTGGGTATAACGCCCGCGGCGAAAGCACGGCAGTCTATGGTCAGGCCACATATCGTCCGGGTGGAGCTGAATCGCCACTCGGCGTAACGCTCGGCCTGCGCTACAGCTGGGATAAGAAGAACTTCCAAGTCACGCAAAATGGTGCAGTACCCTTCACGGGTGCGGCTCTTGCCCGCGCGACCAGCAATAAGAACTTCAGCGCTCCCACTGGCCACCTGACAGTGGATTATAAGGCATCAGATGATGTGAACCTCTATGCGCGTGTGGCACGGGGCTATCGTTCGGGCGGCTATAATGCGCGCCAGGATACCAGCTCGATCCCGCTGACACCGTTCGAGGAAGAAAGCATCTGGTCGTATGAATTGGGCGCCAAGACAGAGTTCGCCAAGCGTCTTCGCTTGAACGGTGCTGTGTTCTATAACGTTTATACCGATCAGTTGGTCACCATTCCGGTGCCGACCCCGGCTGGTCAGAGCTTTGGTAACATCACCGTCAATGCGGGTAAGACCAAATATTACGGTGCTGAACTGGAAGGCAATTTGCTGCTGACCGATCACTTCTCCATCGATGGCTCGCTGGGCTATGTGAAGAAGAAGCCGATCGAATTCCCGGCTGGCGATATTAACAACGTTGTTCGCAACGTCGCCTCGATCCAGCAGCTTGGCTATTCGCCAAACTGGACGGCCAATATTGGCGGTACCTTTAAATATCCGATCGGTTCGGTCGATATGACGGCCCGTGTCGGCTATAACTATACCTCGTCCTTCTGGATGTTTGGCAACCCGCTCACTGCGCCGTTCCGCAATGAAACCAAGGGCGATGCCCGCGGTTTGCTGGATGCGCAGCTGCGCTTCGACAATCTTGGTCTGGGCAAGAACTTCAGCCTCACGCTGTGGGGCAAGAACCTGGGCAACAAGGAATATGTCGTTCGCTCGGTTGACTTTGGTGCCCTTGGCTTCGCCACGGACATCTGGGGTGATCCGCGGACCTTTGGTCTGACGGCCGACCTCGCCTTCTAATCCAGAGGCAAGGCTTTAAATTAAGGGGTGCACTTCGGTGCGCCCCTTTTTTATGCGGGTCGCGCTGCGGCTGACCGCGCCTGTCTGGGCGCAAGTTGCCCACAAAAAAGCCGACCATCTTGCGATGGCCGGCCTTTTTTTGGTGCTAGCGGCTGAGATTAAATCAGGCGACTTGATCCCATGGGGCCGTTTGTGTGCCGCGCGTGACATAGCTGCCATTGACGCGCGTCTGGAATTCACCAGCGCGGGCGCGCGGGTTGTAGAATTGGCGATACCAAATCCGCAGCTTATCAAACGGGCCATCGCCCTTCACCATCATTGGGTTGAGGCAGGGGCGCTTATTTGCCCAGATTTCAAAGTCTTGCGCAAAGGCGGCAACGCCAGCCTTTTCATATTCCTTAGCCAACTGCACATCATCAGCCGTAGGCTGCTCATTCTTCACCTTGACGCACAGGCCATACCAGACCTTGATCACGCCATCCTCAACTGGGGTGTGGGTGATCAGCATATGCGACGGATATTCGCCAATCATCACTGATTGGAGAATGCCGGGGCCAGTATACCATGTGTCATTCGTCATGGGCACGGCGCCGTCGCCGGCCAGCGTCTTGTGGCCCGCTGTGAGGATCTGGCGGCAGACATGGCCGTCAAACACGTTCTCAAAGCTCACCATATCAATTGAGCCGTGAACAGGCTGGAGGTGACCCTTATCGGTCATGTTGTCCAAAACTTCTTGCGGGTGGCAGCGGAGTTCACCCAAAGCTTCGACCGACCAATTGACCCAGCTTGGGGCATCAAATTGATCAAAAGCGGGCAAGTCATAATCTGGCTCACCGCCTTCAGCGTCATACCATGTCCACAAACAGCCAGCGCGCTCAACGAGCTTCATGCTCTTGAGGCAGGCAGCCTTTGGAATTGGGGCGGGGGAATAAGGGATGTCATTGCAGCGGCCATCAGGGCCAAAACGCCAGCCATGATAGGGGCAGCGAATATTATCGCCCTCAACATGCTCTTTATCGACAACAACATATGACGTGGTGTTCTTGGCTAAATGGGTGCCCATGTGCGGGCAATAGGCCTCAACCAAAAATGGGCGGCCCGATTGGCCGCGATATAATACCATGTCTTCGCCAAAGAAGCGCACGGCCGACGGCGTCGTCGTGACGTCCTCAGACGTTGCCACCATGAACCAGCCGCGAGGATAGGTGTAATCCCCCAGACCATAGTCAGCCGTTGTTGCCATCAGGAATCTCCCTCTTCAATTCCTCGGACTTACCCCAAATCGTAGAGGAAAGGCAAGAATGCCAATGACATTAGCGGAAATTGGAAAGATATTTTCAAATTTTGCGTAGCAGCTAATTTAGAATGCTACGCAAAACACCTATTCACTAATGTCGATCGCGTGATCTGCCTCAGTGATGCGGACCACGCGGGGGTTATATTTGAGCGTTTTTACGGCAATGGACGTTTCCACATGGTGGACGCCTTCAATTGACAAAATCCGGTCAGACGCGTTCTCAACGAGGTTCTCGAGTTCATCAAATACGGAAATCGCCAGAACGTTGAATTGGCCCATGGCAATCATAACGCTGGTGACGAGGGGCAGCTCTGCAATTTCCCGGGCGACCTCTCGGACCTTGCCGACTTCTGCCTGCACGCCAATAAAGGCGAGCTTGGCGTGGTTCGACAGGCTAAACCCCGTAATCGCGGTAAAGGCGATTAACCGTTCTTGCTGCAGCCGTTTGATTCGGCCGCGCACGGTGCCCTCTGTGACGCCAAGGTCTGCCGCAATCTTCCGGTTAGACACGCGCGCATCTTGCGACAAAATGTCAATGAGTTGACGATCTAGTTCATCCAGCTGCGGCGTGCTCATGCATTCCCCCTGTCTTCGATCGGCGCGACATCAAATTTATATTTGATCACGTCCACAGCGATGGTCGGCAGCATCGAGCGAATACCGCGAACCTTTGAAAATTTGTCGAGCAAAAGGCTGGGCAGCTCTTCAAAATCGTGCAGCACGACCAGCATATCAATATCATACCGGCCTGTGACGACATGGGCGGCGAAGACTTCGGGGAATTTGGCTAATTCCTCAGCGACTTCAGAGGCCGCCCGGCCATCGACTTCAATCGCGACTTCCATCAGCACATTATATCCATGCGCTGAAAAGTCAGACACAGCGACAACACGCAGCTGATTTGCATCTTCCATGCGGCGGATGCGCGCAGACACTGTTGTTGCCGTTAGGCCCAGCTTGTCAGCAATTTGCTGGTTGGTCGCTCGACCATTGATGCGGAGTTGGTCAACAATGCTGCGATCAATATCGTCGACGGTAAATTCTGGTTTCATCTATTATGTCCGGTCTTGTCTTGCGCGGCTCTAGAAGCGGATGACCTGGGCGGCGGAAAAGCCGCCGTCAACAGGAATATTCGCCCCTGTCACGAAGGATGCGTCGTCGGAAAGAAGAAAAACTGCCACTTTGGCGACCTCCTCGGCGCGGCCAGCGCGTTTCAGCAAGTGCATATCGATGAAGGCGCTCCGTACAGGGCTCTCCGATTGCAATGCCATGGTCATTGGGGTTTCGATAAATCCTGGGCTAAGCGCATTCACCCGGATGCCTGCGGGGCCATAATCAGCCGCCAGGCTACGCGTCAACTGCAGCACGCCGCCCTTTGTGACGTTATAGGGCAAGTTGCCCGTGCCACCTGTCATCCCATAAATGCTCGACAAGGTGATGATGGCGCCTTTGCCCGCTTTTGCCATGTGCGGCAGGACAGCTCGGGCGGAAAGCATTGTCCCAGTCAAATTGACATCCAGGGCGCGCTGCCAGTCAACCAACGGCACATCCACCGCCGTGCCAACCACAGAGATGCCCGCGCATGTAACAAGGCCATCAATTCGGCCAAATTCAGAGGCGATTTGGTTGGCAGCCTCTGTCAAAGCGTCGGGATCCGTTACATCCAAGTTGAAGGCAAGGTCCAAATCCGCAAGCGCGTCTTGCCCTCCCATATCTGCGCCCACAACATGCGCGCCCGCACGCCGAGCAGCATCCGCCGTGGCCCGGCCAATGCCCGAGGCTGCGCCCGTGATAAAGATCACCTGATCATTCAACGCGCCTGTCATGCAAGCGCCTTGGCTAGGTTTTGTGCGCCAAGCCGCACCCAAGGGCGGGCATCTGGCACGGCGGCGGTCATCCCAAAAAAGCCATGGATCATCCCGTCGGCAACATGATGGTCAGTTGCGACGCCGGCCTCGGCGAGGCGCTTGGCATAGGCATCCCCCTCATCGCGCAGCGGATCATATTGCGCTGTAATGACAGTGGCCGGGGGCAGGCCGCTTAAATCAGCCATGTGCAAAATGCGGGCCAATGGAGCCGCCTCTGGCGCCGTCTCGCCAAGATAATGGCTCCAGAACCAACGCATGGCACTGGTTGAGAGGAAATAGCCTCCATCGCCATTGGCAAGATAGGAGGGCGTCGAAAAATTGGCGTCTGTCACGGGGTAGATCAGCAATTGGTGCCGCAGCGCGGGGCCGCCGCGGTCACGGGCCATCAGGCTTACAGCCGCGGCCAAATTGCCGCCAGCGCTATCGCCTGCGACGGCCAGCTTTGTCCCATCCACACCCAAATCTGCTGCATGGTCGCGCGCCCAGCAGGTGGCATCATAACAATCTTCTGCAGCGGCGGGGTAGCGCGCCTCAGGCGCTAAGCGATACTCAATCGACAGAATGGCAGACCCGCTCTCTTCTGCAAGCTCTCGGCAGGTCGCGTCATGCGTGTCCAAATTGCACAACACCCAACCACCCCCGTGAAAAAACAGAGTCAAAGCCGGTGTCTGCGGGGCGCCATGCGGCACATAGAGCCGCGCCTTCACTGTTCGACCGGGCAGGGCAAGATCGAGATTTTCGACACGCTGCATTGCCAAAGCGTCTTCTGCCAATGGCGTGTTCATCATCGCCCGTGCCGCATCGACGGGCAATTGCGACCAATCGGTATCGGCAAAATCTGCATAAGCTTGCAGAATGGGCTCCAGCGCCGGGTTTAGCGTCATTCTCGTATCTCCCCCAATTTATAGGCCAAAGCCGCCAGCAACATTAATCTGCTGCCCCGTCACATAGGCTGCACGCGCAGAGGCCAGCCAGCTTACCGCATAGCCAATTTCCTCAGGCTTGCCCCAACGTTTGACGGACAGCATTTTCAGCGTCTCTTCCGTCCAGCTCGGCGGGAAGGCGCCTTTGGCCATTAACTCATGGAACATACCGGCATCAATGACGCCAACCAGAACGGAATTGGCGCGAATGCCGTGGCGGCCCTCCTCACGCGCAATGCCTTTTAGCCAGCTTTCATTCGCAGCCTTGGGGGCAACGGACAGGCCATCGCGGTCCGGCCAGCGCAAATGCCCGGCAGAGCCGAGATGGACGATTGAGCCGCCGCCCATCGCCCGCATATGCGGCAATATGGCTTGGACAAGCTGGAACAGCCCGTGCACTTCCACCTCAAAGGCACGGCGCCAATGATCCATGGATGTTTCGGACAACAATGTCTGTTCCACCAACGGCCCGGCGGCCCAAATCAGGCTGTGAATACGGCCATGTTCGGCAATAACGGCTTCAACCAACTGCTGAACTTGGCTGGCATCTGTCACATCGCAACGATGCGTTGTCGTGCGTGTGGGGCAGGCCTGCGCCACGGCCGCCACCGCGTCAGCCTTGCGATTGTAAACCAGCGCCAAATCACTGCCATCCGTGGCCAAGACCTCAGCGACCTTGCCGCCTATGCCGCCGCTCGCCCCGAGAACCAAGGCCGCCCCTTTGGGGAAAAGTGCGTTATCGGCCATGTTCTCTCCTCCGCGTTTTGCGCATCTTTAATTCGTTCATTGCATGATTGCGCATTGTGAAGCGTGAATCCAGCCTTTATTCCGCCTTGGAAAATCTAGGAGAGAGAGTCGATGCAACGATTGGCAGGCAAATGCGCTTTGGTCACTGGGGGCGCACGTGGGATTGGCGCAGGGATTGTCCGCCGCTTCGTCGCGGAAGGCGCAAAAGTGATGATCAGCGACGTGCTGGAAGAAGACGGGCAGGCGCTGGCCGCTGAACTGGGAGACGCAGTTGCCTTTACGCGGCACGATGTGACCTCCGCTGAAGAGTGGCGCGCGGCGATTGCGGCAACCGAGGCCCAATTTGGCAAGTTGGACACGCTGGTCAACAACGCAGGCATCATTGTCTTTAAGCGCTTGGATGACCTGACAGAGGCAGAAATTCGCCGCGTGATTGACGTTAACTTAATTGGCACCATGCTGGGTGCGCAACTTGCCATTCCGGCAATTGAGCGTGCAGGCGGCGGGTCGATTACCAATATGAGTTCCGCCGATGGCATTTCTGGGGCCAATAGCCTGACGGCTTATTGCGCCTCTAAATTTGGCGTGCGTGGCTTTACCAAGGCGTTGGCGCTGGAACTTGGCCCGCGTGGTATTCGCGTCAATTCTATTCACCCGGGCGGCATTTTAACGCCCATGGCCAACCCCATGAAAGTCCCAAGGGACCTGTATGACCGGGGCTATTGGATTTATCCGGCGCAAAAATCTGGCGACCCGGAAGATATCGGGGCGGCCGCTGCCTATCTGGCTTCAGACGATGCCAAATATTGCATTGGCACCGAATTGTCCGTCGATGGTGGATTAAACGCAGGCCATTATTACATGGCGATGCCGGGCGCCCCAAAGGACCCCAGCAAAGCCTAACTGGCGGCCAGCCGGGCTGCCAGCTGGTCACGATCTTCGGTAAGCCGGTGCGCGCCGCGGATCATGAGCCAAGCGCCCAAAAATCCTGTCGGGATAATGATCGTCAGGCCCATGCGCAGCGCATGGGCCGGATCCCCCGAGACAAGATCGCTAATTTGACCCGCAAGCAAGGGCCCCGTGACATAACCAATCAAGTTGATGATGAGCAGCGCGAGCGCCGTGCCCGTTGCGCGAACCCGATCAGGCATCAGATATTGCAAGGCCGCCATAATCCCGACCGACCAGCCTCCGCCCAAAAGCCCTGACGGCACGGCAAGCAGCGTTGCGGTGCGAATGTCTGGGGCCCAGACAACAGCCAAAAGCAAAATTGTGGCCGAGCAGGCCGCCGCCCCCGCAAGATAGAGCAGCCATTGTGGCCCCCGCGTGCGCACCAGCCGGTCTGCCAAAACGCCAAAAGCCAAGGTGCCAATCAATCCCGGCAGACCAAAGGCCGCCCCAAATTTGGCATTAGCTTCGGCAATGGGCAGTTCATAAGCACGCGCGAATAGCGCAGGGCCCCACATGCCAAAGCTCAGGCCCGATAAAGTGGCAAAGGCCATGCCCAGCGAAAGCCCACGAAAGCTGCGGGCTTGCCAGAGGATTTTGAACAATGGCCATAACGGATCCCGGCTAACCGACGGCGCCTCAATCCGCGCGGGTTCGCGAATAATAGCATAAGCAATGGCAGCCAAAATAATGCCGGCCACACCCATGACATAAAAAGCCGCGTGCCAAGTGGAGGCCTGTGCAATTTCAGGTCCGGCGCGATAGCCAAGATATTGGCCGAAATAGACCGCAAGCGTCATCACGGCAAAGGCGCGACCGCGTTGTTCGGCAACGAAATAGGCCGCGAGCAGAGAGTAAGCGGGGGCTTGAAAGGCGGCTTCGCCTACGCCCACGCCAACACGCGCAACGGCCAGCCATGCCGCCGATGGGGCCAGACCAGACAAAATGGTAAACCCGCTCCAGACCACGCACCCAGCACATAAAATGGCAATGCGCGAGCGCTGGTCGGCAAGCCGCGCAATGGGAATAGACAGAATGGAATAGAGAAGCGCAAAGGCTGGGCCCATCAGCAGGCCCATAAAGCCATCAGAGACTTGGAATTCAGCTTTAATGGGCTCCACCAGCCCCGCCAGCAAATAGCGGTCGCCATAATTGACGAGCGCAATGCCCAGCAGCAAAACAAGGACCAACCACTTGTTGGTTAAACGGCCAGCGCTGTCAGCTTGTGTCATGGTAGAGCGATCAATCACGCATCTGCGCGCCGCCATTGACGTGCCAAACTTGGCCCGTCACCCATTCCCCATCAGCGGACGCGAGGAAGGTTACAGCGGCCGCAATATCATCAGGCTGCCCAAGGCGGGTGTGCGGCACATTTTTGAGGCCGCGTTCAACATATTCATCGGTCAAATGCTGTTTGACGGCCTCAGTCAAAACAAGGCCAGGGCAAATGACATTGGCGCGAATGCCTTGCTTGCCCCAACGCGCGGCAACATGGCGGGCAAGCGCGTGAATGGCATTCTTCGTCATTGGATAGGCGACTTGCCACGGGGCGCCGCCTGAGGCTGCTCCGGATGAGGTATAGATCATCGCGCCACCGCCGCGCTCTAGCATCGCAGGAAGCGCGGCTTGGGTTGCGAGAAAATGGCTCTTGGTGTTGATTGCAAAGCTCTTATCCAGCACTTCGACGGGGCAATTCAGCGCATCAACATCGCCTTCTGTGCCGCCGGCCAGATTGGAATGGTAAAAATCCAATCCGCCAAATTCACTTTTTGCAGCAGCGACAATCGCGGCTTGGGAGTCTGCAGAAGTGCCATCCAAATCAACGCCCAAGGCTTTGCCACCTGCGGCTTTAATCTCTTCAGCGACTTCGCGGGCCCAATCGCCCATCAAATCCCCGACAACAACATGCGCGCCTTCGCTGGCCAGCCGCTTTGCCGTTGCAGCGCCAATGCCGCGCCCGCCGCCAGCGACAATCCCTACTTTGCCCGAAAGTCCGCGCATTCCCATCTCCAGTTTTTGCGTAGATATGTAATATTCAAACTACGCATATAGCGCTGCGATTGTGCTTTCAATTCAATTATGCGTGATGATCAATCATGGACCAGCTTATTGGTGTCTGCCCAGGTGCCTTCCGGCAGAACGGGCGTGATGCCCAGTTCTTCGCGGATATCGCTGATTTGAACATCTACATAATCGCGCCAATTGACGAGCATCAGCGGATATTTCCAGTTGCGCGCCTGCAACGCGCCTTGGAATTCTGCCTCGAGGTTCAGCACCATAGCCTCGGGATAATGCAGGCCATCTTTCATGATCGTCTTAGCCTTTAGGTAAAAGGCAATCCGGCTGAAAAAGGCACTTAATTCTGGGCAGAAATAGCGGGATTTGGCGACCATATTGGCATTGAGCAAGGCAACTTCCCCGCCATGATTGGGGCCAAAGCCGGTCACAATATGCTCAATATCGTGCGTCAGCGCGGTCTGGCGGAGGTAGAAGGTAAAGTCATTGACCACCTTCACTTCCTGAAAAAACAGATCAAGCTGATAGCCTGAAGTGACCATGAAATCATGAATGGCGGCCCCCAAAGTCCCGGGGGCGCACGCCTTTGTTTCCGCAATTGTGAAATCGGCCAAGCTGCGCCGGTCCAGCCATTGTTTGAACAAAGGCAGCCGCGCCTTTTCTGCTTCAAACAGGCCAATAATTGTGGGCATATCCTCCAGATCGTGCAGGATCTGCGCGACTTCGGGAATATAGGCTGTGTTGGGCAAGTCTGCGCCATTGCGACGGAGCATTTCCTGCGCAATCAACTGCCGCAAATCCGCATTGTTCAAATAGCGGGAAGAACTGACCAGAACCGAGCTGGCCGTTTCAACCTTTTGGATTGCACCATTAAAATAGGCGCGGTCAGCCGCACCAACTTTGGCTTCGCTCATCTCTCTCTCCTTCTCAGCAGTGCGCCGCCCGTCTGGGAAGGCGGGCGGCGTGGCTGGGTTATTCAGCGGCGATGGCGTTGGCGCCATCATCATTGGCGGGGGAGAGGAACTGGCCCGGCGTTGCCCCAGTATAGGCGCCATTTTCAAAGGTCGGCACACCATTTACCAATGTCAGGCGGGTGGGCATGGGCTTGCGCGTGAAACGCCATGTCACACCGCCGCGCCCATCGGGCACGTCATGCGCCTTTTCCATGGGTTGGCGCTGAATTTCATCCAAGTTGAAGACAGCAATGTCGGCCCGTTTGCCCGGTGCAATCACACCGCGATCGGCCAGGAAGAAATGCTGCGCCAATTTACCAGTCATGACGTGCACAGCTTCTTCAATCGTCAGCTTTTTCTGCTCACGCACATATTGGGTGAGCAGCAGCGCATTTTCGCCCCCGCCGCACAGCATTTGCAGATGCGCGCCGGCGTCGGAAATGTTGCCGACTGTTTTTGGATCCCGCATCAAATCGAGCGTTAGCCCCTCATCCTTGGGGAAGGGCGCCATATGGACAGTAGAGCGAATGCCATTGGCCAAAATCCAGTCTGCCATCGCGTCAGAGCGATGCAAGCCGCGGCTCTTGGCATAGTCTTCCAGCGTCAGGTTCAGTGGTCCAGTGCCATTTTCACTATCCAGCAGCAGCAGCTCTTGCGGATTGCGCAACGGCGAATGCGGCCAAGCCTGCGTGTCCCAGCTTTCGCGCGCGCGGGCGCGCCAGTCAGGATCCGCCAGCAATTCCGCTTTCTTGGTCAGATCATCTTCGGTCACCACTTCGTGCCAGACATAATCATTCGACTGGGCAAAGATCAGCGATTTGATGATGCTCAGCACATTGGTGGGAGAGACATGGGCAAAGCCCGGCCAGATGTCGACGCCCGCTGCCCGCATCGAGGCCACGCTTTGCTGCATCGGCTCAAGCATGGGCTTTTGGAAATCCAGCGTGGGGATGGCCCCTGCAATCTGCACGCGGATCTTGCGGCCCGCGAGCAGCTTTTCGAGCCGTTGCAAATTGGCCGGGCCGGTCATCCGCATGAAGGTGTCAACAATCACTTGATAGCAGGTGGCAGGATAACGCTCCATCACGTCAAATAGGGCCGTAAATTCGGCGTCACAGGCTTGCAGCGAGGGGACGGGGCGGTTGGAGCCATCATGGTCGTGCAAATTGTCTGACAGGCCCAGCGCGCCAGCCGCCAGTGCATCGTCAAGCAGGTCGGCCATCTGCGCAATTTCGTCTGCCGTTGCCGCGCGATCCCATGCCTCAATGCCCATCACGGCCAAGCGCAGCGCAATATGGCCGACATAGGCGGCATAGTTCAGCGGCACGCGGACATTGCGTTCGGCCGAGGCGCGATATTCTGACCATTTATTCCAGTCCCAAGGCAGGTTCTGCAGGAACGGCCCTTCGGGAATATCTTCAAAGAAAGAGAAGATGCCAATCATCTCACGCTGGGCGGGCATATATTTATGCAAAGGCGCGGGCGAAAAGCCGCAATTGCCCATAATCATTGTAGTTGCGCCATAGCCGGGCAGCGGATCGAGATCGGGCTGCCACCACATGGTGCCATCATAATGGGTGTGGCTTTCAATAAAGCCGGGCGTGACATAACAGCCGCTGGCGTCAAACACGCGCTCTCCTGCGGGTGAGAGGTTTTGGCCGATTTCAGCAATTGTCCCATTTTTTACGCGGACGTCTGCGGCAAAGGCCGGGGCACCTGTGCCATCGACGACAGTGCCGTTCTTGATCAAAAGATCGCTCATCCTCTCCTCCAATTCTTATCTGCCCGCTGTGCGGGTCGTCTGAGTCTCATATCTGCCCCACAGACTATCGGCAGCGATGGCGTGCGCCATATCTGGCCTTGTCATAAGGATCAAAAAATGATCTTTTAGGGATCATGAAACGATCTGATATGCTTCTCTCTGCCCTGCGGACGCAGCTGCGGGCCAATGGCTGGACGGCACGGCGTCTGGCGGCGCAACTGGGCGTTGGAGAAGCGACGGTGAAGCGGTGGCTGGCGGGCAAGGGGCTGACGCTGGATCGGCTGGATGCGCTTGCCAGCCTTGCAGAAACCTCGCTGGCGGAATTGGCGCGACTGGCAGAGCGGCCGGGGGCGGGCCTCGCCCAAGAACTGACATTGGCGCAAGAACGGGCCTTGAGTTCTGATGGGTTCCTCTCCTTCCTCTTCATGGTCATTCTCGGCGGCTATGATGTGGCAGAAGTCGCGCGCGATTTTGAGGTGCCTGCCCGGCAAATGGAGGCGGCCTTGCTGCGGCTGGAACGGCTGGCGCTGATCGATCGGCTGCCCATGGGCCGCGTTCGTCCGCTGGTGGATCGCGCGATCATTTGGCGCAAAACGCCAATGCGTGCGCAATTTGAAGCGCGGATGAAGCCGCAATTTCTGGAGATGGATTTTGCCGCTGAAAATGCCGTTTATGTTTCTGATATTCTGAAACTTTCGGCCCAAGGCGCGGCGCAGCTTGCAGAATTGATTGAAAAACATCGGCGCGACGTTCAGGCACTGGCCGAGCAGGATCGGGCGACAAGCCATTTGCCGCAAAGCTGGTATGGCATGTTATGCGCCGCCCGTCCGCTCGACATGACGGGGTTACAGCAAGAAACAGCAGGAGAACGACAAGATGGGGCGGCTGGATAATCGACGTGCTTTGATAACCGGGGCCGCAGACGGCATTGGGCTGGGCATTGCCCGCCGCTTTGCCGCGGAAGGCGCAGCCGTCGTGATTGCTGATATTGACGGAATGGCAGCGGAAGCCGCCGCCGCTGATCTGCGCGCTGCGGGCAAGAAAGCCGAAGCAATTGCGGCCGACATTACGCAGAAAGACGCTGTCCTTGCGATGATGGCAGCGGCTGGCCCTGTCGATATCCTTGTCAACAACGCCTATCGCGGGTCAGGCATTGCGCGGATTGAGCGTAAGGATGACGCGATTTTTGAAACCGCACTCGCCATGAATCTCTGGGCCGTCAAATGGGCCATGGAAGCAGCCTTCCCCCATATGAAGGCGCAAGGATGGGGCCGGGTCATCAATATGGCCTCCCTCAATGGCGTGAACGCGCATATGGGCAGTGCCGATTATAACGCCAGCAAAGAGGCGCTGCGTGCCTATACCCGCACCGCCGCGCGCGAATGGGCGCCCTATGGCATTTGCTGCAATGTCATTTGCCCTGCCGCTTGGTCGGCATCATCGCGTCGCATGGCGGATATGCAGCCGGGCATGATTGACCAGATTAATGCCGCCAACCCCATGGGCCGTTTGGGCGACCCTGAGGCGGATATTGGCGGGGTCGCGCTGTTCCTTGCGAGTGAGGATGCCCGCTATATCACGGGCAACACCCTGTTTGCTGATGGGGGCGCGCATATCAACGGTGTGGCCTGGGCGCCCCAGTTTGAGGATTAACGGTTTAAGGCTTAGGGCTTAGGACTTGGCGGCGGCGTTAGCTTTTCCAGCCGCGCGCGTGCGCGTGCTGCCATGTCGAAATAGATCAGCCCTTCTTGCACGGGCATATCGGGCTCGGACAGGCGGGCAAGATAGACATCAATGGCAAGGCGCAGTGCCTTTGGGCTGTCTGGTGCTGCAAAATAGGCCCAATCTGCCAACCGGGCAGCCAATTTGCTGTTGACTGGCAGCAGAGCCCGCGCACGCGCGTCAATGGCCTCCACACCCCCCGCCAACGCCACGGCTTCGCGCGCTTCGGCCTCAAAAGGCATGGCTGCAAAATGCGAGGGCACATCATCCCACCAGCCGGTCCAGCGTTTCATGACCATGCGGGCAATATCTTCTGGCCGATTATATTGTGGGTCGAGCAGCGGGTTTTTGGCGAATTTTTCGGGCCAATGAATCGACGCTGCAATGGCATCTTTGCGATCCCCTGCGTTTAGGCGTGCGATGGTCTGGTCAACAATATGGTCCAGCGCGTCGGAATAGGTGGTCAGCATCTGCGTGATCTGCGGCGTGCCAGACACAGCGGCGCCATGCATGGGCAGCATCCGTTCTGGCTTTAACGCTGCCATTTCGCGCATCGCGGCGCTCCAATCTTCGACATAACGCTGCATCCGCTTGCCATTGCCCGCATTGGGCAAAAAGCCTTGGACATAATCTGCCGTCACAATTGTTTTACGGCCGGGAATCCACAACCATATCTGGTCTTCCGTCTCACCGGGGGCGTGGATCAGGACAAAATCCTCCCCGCCAATTCGAAAGGTCTTGCGGCCTTTAAAAGTGACATCGGGCACAACGACGTGCGATTTGTCAGTCGGTTGCAGGGCAAGCGGCTGATTATTGTAGCGGCCAATCGACCCGCCCAAGCGCAGATCCGTCTCAATAGCGTCCAGCATTTCGGCACTGGCAATGACAGTCGGGCGCGGCGTTTGCTGCACCAGCGCGCGCGCGCCATAGCTATGGTCAACATGCGTGTGCGACAGGATGATGGTTTTCAGGGGCTTTTTGCTGAGCGTCGGCAGCACATCTTTGAGGACATGGCCAATCGACGCATAGCCGCTATCAAACAGAACCAGGCTATCGCGCGTTTCGATGACGGCGACATTGACATAAGGAAAGCGGATCAACCACATCCCCGGCCCTTGCGGCTCGATCACCATCTTGCTGCGGGCCTCGGCAATAAGCGCAGGGGCGTCGGACAGCATGGCCCGCGCGATTTGGGCAGAGCTGGCGCCGCCAAACCCATCATTGCGGCCCATATGGCGCATCACATCTGGATGTTCCCGCGCAAGTAACTGGCGGCCTTGCTGAACAAGAACATCGTCCGCCGAAAGGGGAAAGCCCGCCGCTAGGAGAGGGGCCGAAACCAATGAAAACAAAAGCGCGGTCCAGCGCATAGCCACTCCTATCAATATTTGCGTAGAATCATTTGAAAAAAGCTACGCAATCAGCGAAACATAATCAAACGGACAGTTAAGTGCGCAGGAGAGAGGTCATGAAGCGGGTGCTTTTGGGTGTTGGGCTAACTGCGAGCGTTGCAGCGGCAGCTGTGGCGCAGCAAATGTCGGTGCCCGCGGGCTTAACCTTGGGGTCAATGTCGCGCGTGTCGCCGGTTCTAAAGGCAGAGCGCACGAAAGAAAATTTTGAGCCCGCCCTGATGCTTCCGGCCCAACAGCGCGCGGCCCAAGCCAAGCTGGACGCGCTGTTCAAGAAAACGGGTAAGCGCCCCAATATCCTCATCTTTGTGGTCGATGATCTGGGCTATGGCGATGTCGGCGCCTATGGCGGCGGCGAATCCCTTGGGGCTCCAACACCACATATTGACCGGCTGGCCCGCGAAGGGTTGAAGCTCACCTCGACCTATGCCCAGCCGAGCTGCACCCCAACGCGTGCCGCGTTGAACACGGGTCGACTGCCGGTACGCTCTGGCTTGATCACGCCCAAACTGCTCAATGATACAGCGGATATCTCGGGCGAAATTCTGGCCTCCAAACTCCTCTCCCAATCCGGCTATCGCACGGGCATGTCAGGCAAATGGCATTTGGGCGAGAAGGATGGCTCGCGGCCTTGGCAAGTTGGGTTTGATGAATTTTATGGCTTTTTGGGCGTTGTGAACGCCTATCAAGAAGAACATCCCAATGCGACTGATGTCGCCAATGATCCAAAGCTGTTGGCAGAGCTGCGCTCTATGCCGGGGGATCGCAATGTCTGGCGCGCCTCCAAGGAAAAAGGGGCCAAGCCTGTTGAGCAGATCAACTGGGAAAATAGCCGCGATCTCGACCAGAAGTTCGCGTCCTTCTCAGAAGATTTCATTCGGCGCGCCGCGAAGTCGGGCAAGCCCTTCTACCTCAGCCATAACTTCTCAAAGGTTCATTATTTTAATGAGCCGTCAAAGGCCTTTGTCGGCCGGTCAGCCACCAAGGATGTCTATCGGGATTCCGTGGTTGAAGTGGACGATATTGTTGGCCGCCTGACCAAGCTGCTCGAAGAGCTGAAGATTGCCGATAACACCTTGGTCTTCTTCACCTCTGACAATGGGCCGGAGGAAGATTCCTATCCAGAAACCGGCGTCACGCCGTTCCGCGGGGCCAAGGGCACCACGTTAGAAGGCGGGGTGCGCGTGCCGGGTCTGTTCTGGTGGCCGGGGATGATTAAGCCGGGGCGTGTGTCAGACGGGCTGTTTGATATGACAGATATGTTCAACACCAGCCTGACCCTTGCCGGAATTGACGCCACCAAAGCAGTGCCGACAGACCGGTATATTGATGGAATTGATCAAACAGGCTTGCTGCTGACTGATAACGGTGAATCTGCGCGCGAAGCCGTCTATTTCTGGAATCTTGACCTATTTTCGGGCGTGCGGTGGCGCTATTATAAAATGTCGACCTCTGAAGTGCAGGTCGGCTCGGGCAATGTCCGTGATTTTGGTGGGCTAGATAATGCGCAGGTGCTGACCCCGCTGAATAGCTATATGTACAATCTCTATCTCGACCCCAAAGAGCGGAAATCCATATTGATTGAGAAGGCTTGGGCGCCGTCATACGCGCTTGGCCCGCTGGTCGCGCTGCATGGCGCCACAATGGCCAAATATCCGCCTAAGGTGAAGATCCGCTACCGGTAATGCGTCGCGCGCTGTGCCTTGCTGTCCTGCTGCTTGCGAGCTGTTCTGGCCCGCAAGAGAAAGAAGTATTGATTAAGGGCGGCACGCTGACGCTGGGCAATGATAGAAGCTACCCCGAAGAACGGCGGGGCCCGCCGGTGACGGTGGGCAGCTTCTATATGGACGCAACCGAAGTCACCAATCGGCAATTCGCAGAATTTGTCGAGGCGACAGGCTATAGAACCGTTGCAGAAAAAGGGTTTGTGGGTGATCCGCGTGTGCCCGCGGCGCAGCAAATGCCGGGGAGCGCCGTCTTTGTTATGCCGGGGCCGGGGCAGTCACCGGGCTGGACCTTTTTGGCAGGGGCCAATTGGCGGCAACCTGAGGGGCCGGGCAGCTCTATACAAGGTCGCGAGAACGAGCCTGTTGTGCAAATTGCCTATGTCGATGCGCTGGCCTATGCCCGCTGGAAAGGCCGCGATTTGCCGACTGAGGCCGAATGGGAATGGGCGGCAGGCCAAGGGCGCGATATACCGGGCCGCGCGCGCCCAGTGCGCGATGGCAAGCCCAGCAGCAACACGTGGGACGGGCAATTCCCTACACATAATGTGGCCGCTGATGGCTTTATGATGCGTGCGCCTGTCGCCAGCTTTCCCGCCAATCCCAACGGCCTTTACGATATGACAGGCAATGTCTGGGAATGGACGAAAAGCCTCTGGACGCCCAATCATGAGCCCGCAGCGAAAAGCGATGCAGCCGCGCGCGCGGTGAAAGGCGGCTCATTTCTGTGCGCTGTCAATTTCTGTGCGCGGTATCGCCCACAATCTCGCCAGCGCATGGAAGATGATTTGGGCACCAACCATATCGGCTTTCGCACGATCCGGCGCGTGGCGCCTTAACTTACCAGCGCCCGCACCAAATAGGGCACACCCAAAAGGAAGGTCCAGCCCAGCTTGCCCCATAGCGCAAGGCGCGGGTTTTGGTGGTTCCATAGTCCAAGCGCGCCTGCGGCGCCCATAGCACCCGCCCCCGGGATCCAAATGCCAGCCAATCCCGCTAGCCCCAAAAGGCCCATCAGCCGCACGCCGGTGCCTGAACGGCTCTTGTCCACGGGGCGCTTTAACCCAGCAAGCCCGGCAAAACCCAGCAAGCCAAATAGACCGGCAATGGGTGCCAGTTGGTCCAGAATATCATTCATTATGCCCCCCCCAAATTCTGTTTTTATCAGCTGATTTTTGGCTTGCGTGCAGCCCATGGGGCTGCCGCTTCAAGTTGCCCGGCGAGGCGATAGAGAAGCGCTTCTTCTCCATATCTGCCCGTAAACATAATCCCGATGGGAAGCCCCGCCTTTGACATGGCAAGGGGCAGCGACATCGAGGGCTGGCCCGTCATATTCGCAATTTGCGTATAGGGGGAGAAGGTCGCCGCACGTGCGCCCCAAGTTGGTAAATCAACGCCCGGTGTCAGGTTGATCTGCCCCAGTTTGAGCGGCGGTGCGGCCAGCGTGGGGGACAGGATGACGTCATAATTCGCCATGAATTGCGCCATGGTGACAGCCGCCGCCTGCAACGCAGTGTGAGATCGAGCCGCATCCATGCCCGACAGCGTCTTGCCATAGCCATGGAAACCCAGCGTAATTGGCTCTAGCACATCGGGGCCTGGCGTAATGCCCAGCAGCTTTGCCCGATCTTCAATATCGGCAGCGATTGCCGAGGCAATGAGCACGAACGAGGCTTGGCCAGTGGCGGCAACATCAATTTTGGGGGCCGCAACCTCAACGTGATGGCCCAGGCTTTCGCATAATTTGGCGGCTGCTTGTGTGGCCGCTGCCACTTCGGGATCGACGGGTGAGCCTGCAAAGGGCGTAATCATCAGCGCAATGCGCAGCTTGCCGGGGTCACGGCCAACATTCGCCAAGAAGCTGCCCCCTTCCGGTTCTGGCGCTGCATAGCGCGCGCCAAGTTCCAGCCCATGCGTTGCATCCATCAAGGCAGCACTGTCGCGCACGCTGTGCGTCACGACATGGTGGCAGGACAGGCCACCCCAACCTTCGGTGCGAAGGGGCCCCATCGGGATACGCCCACGGCTGGGCTTCATGCCAAAAAGCCCGCAACAGGCCGCCGGAATACGGATAGACCCGCCGCCATCGGTCGCATGGGCAGCGGGGATGACGCCAGCTGCAACAGCCGCTGCCGCCCCGCCAGACGACCCGCCGGCAATATGATCCGGGTTCCACGGGTTATGCGTATCGCCTGTCAGCTTATTTTCGGTCGTGCCCGTCAAGCCAAATTCGGGCGTTGTGGTCTTCCCAAAGATGACAAGGCCTGCCTTTTCATAACGGCGGACCAGTTCAGACGTCACCGTAGCACGATAGCCTTTGTAAAAGCGGCTGCCGCCTTCGGTCAGCTCACCCGCGATATAGGTGTTCAGGTCCTTCAACAGCCACGGCACGCCTGTAAACGGCCCTTGTGGCAGGCCCTTGGCAATCGCGGCGCGGGCATAATCATAATGTTTTTGCGCCAGGAAGTTAAAGCGCGGGTTTAGCGCCTCGGCACGCGCAATCGCAGCCTCAAGCAATTCGGTGGGGGCGACTTGGCGGGTTCTGACCAGATCGGCCAAGCCCATCGCATCATGGCCGTCGAGAACGCTGCTCTTCATCGCTTTCCCTTTCGCCCGGACAGGTGCTGCCACAGCCAGTGCGGCCCCCGTTGCCAATAGTTGACGACGATCCATCATGTCCGGTCTCTCTCCCACAGTCTTAAGAAAAAGGGCCAGCCTTATGGGGCCGGCCCTTGGAGGTTGGTGTTTGGTTACGCCGCTTTATGCGCGTCTTTCTCGGGCGTTACGTAATAACGAGAATAGAATTTGCGGAATTGCGGAATAGGGCCATCGCCATCGCAGATAATGGGGTTGGCTTCATATTTTTGCCGATCCCAGACGACCTTATCCTGATCAAACTGCTTGCAGATGTCGCGGATAATGGCCTTGGCAACGCCTGCACGTTCGCCTTCGGCTTGCGCCTTGGGCTGGGTGAAGCAGAAACGCGCATGAACATGGTCCAGCTCAACTGGCGCAAGGCACGCCACCAAAAGCGTTTCAGAAATACCGGTAAAGCGCGTCCAGCTTTGCCCCGGGCCCATCGTGTCATAGCTGATGCAGCCATCGACTTCGCCCCAGGGCGTGCCCATCTTGGCCTTTACATCGGCACCACGGCCCCATTCGCCCCAGCGCAATTCGCCCAGGGGCACGTTGGCTGTGCCATGGATATATTTGAAGTGCGCCACATCGACGCCATTTTCGGCCATGTTCTGGATTGAGCCCCAGACATTCCATTCATGGACTTCAAAATCTGTCCAGTCGGGGTCAGAACATTCGGGCAGATGCGTCACTTCCCACAAGGGGGCCACATCTTCGGGATGATACCACGCCCAAATCCAGCGATTGGCTTCGGTAATGTGCCAGGTGCGGGTGCATTTACGCTTCACCTGCGGCGGGATAACGCGGGCATAGGGAATGTCCTTCACCACGCCTTCATTGCCGTCATAGCGCCACGCGTGGAACGGGCATTCGAGCAGATTGCCATGTACTTTGCCGCCATGGCCCATATGCGCGCCCAAATGCTTGCAATAGGCATCCACCATGCGCACTTCGCCATCTTCACCGCGCCACATGGCGAGATCTTTCGAGAAATAGCGCAGCGGCTTCACTTCGCCGACAGCCAAATCCTTGGCGAGGACAAGCGGATACCAGCCAAAGGGAATGCCAATGTTCAAATTGCGCTCTTCAATCGAGGCGCGGTTTTCAACATTGGCCAAGCGCCAGTCGGCTAAATCCTGCCCTTTGAGCTTTTCAAGGATTTGCCAGACGGCGACAGGTGCCGTGCGGGCATCACTGGCGGCTTTGCGTTCAGCATCAGACATGATGCGTCTCCTTCTCAATTGCCCCTTTATGGGGCGGGCCAGAGGGGTTGTCTCTGCTGGCCTTGGGGTGGAAACGGAGCAGACTTCCCAGCTCCTCTACAAACTTACAGTCCGAAAACCTTTTGTGCATTTTCCCGCAAGAATTTGGGCCAAACATTGTCCTTGAAGGGCACATTTTCCATGTCTGAGAAAATCCGGTCAAGGCTGAGGCCCATGGGGAAATAGCCGGCATAGATGATCTTATCGGCACCACGCGTATTGGCATAATCAATGATGGCTTTGGGATAGTGCTTGGGCGCAAAGGCGCTGGTCGAATAATAGAGGTTCGGCCATTTCAGCATCAGCTTTACCGCCAGGGCTTCCCAAGGCTCGGCACCATGGCGCATAACGATCTTCAAGTCTGGGAAGAACCAGCAGACTTCGTCCAGATGTTCTACCTTTTGCGTCTCCATCGGGATGCGCGGGCCGGGAATGCCAACATTCAACAAAATGGGAAGGCCCAGCTCAGCCGCACAGGTGTAGAGCGGGAACATATATTTGTGGTTGATTGCCACCTGCGGCAGCGTGCCTGAAGGGAAAACGCTGATGGCTGACAGCCCGACTTCGGCATGGATGCGCTTGATACGGCGGACTTCGTCCACGCCCTTATTGGGATCGCACGGCAAGTCGAAGAAGAAGCGATCGCCAAACTTCTCTTTGGCGCGATAGGATGTCTTATTCTCGTTCCAGCCGATCAGCGCCTTGTCGATATTGTGTTGGTCCATCTGATCGACGGTCCACTTCACAAAATCATCGACATTGCCTGTCTCAGGAATGTCTTTAAACATATATTGTGCGGGCATTTTAAAGGAGTCCAGCGTCTGCTGATCCTTAATCAGCGGGCGGAAGCTGGCGAACCATTCAGAGCGGTCCTCAGCTTCGGGAATCCCCAACATACAGTCGATGATTTTGATGTCTTTGGGCATACCCATATCACGCGTCTCCAATCAGGTCGGGCCAATGCGCCCGCAAATAGACTTTATCGATTTTGCCGACCGCGTTGCGCGGCAGCGGTGTTTTGGAAAAGGCCACGCGGGCGGGCGCCTTATAGCGTGCGAGATGTTCGGCGACATTGTGGATGATCGTCGCTTCATCAATGCCTGAGGCGACGACGACAGCGACAAGCAATTCCCCCAGACGTTCATCGGGGATGCCAAAGGTCGCGCATTCGGTAATCTCAGGCATTTCGCCCAACACCCGCTCGACCTCGGCGCAATAGATGTTCTCCCCGCCCGAAATGACCATGTCCTTCTTGCGATCAACAATGAAGATATAGCCTTCAGGGTCGATATAGCCGACATCGCCGGTGCGCAGCCAGCCATCGGCCGAGAGCACGGCGGCCGTATCCTCTGGCCGGTTCCAATAGCCCGACATGACAAGCGCGCCACGCACGACAATTTCACCCGCTTCACCACGGGGGAGTTCTTGGCCGTCAGGTCCTTCAATGCGCATATCGACCAAAGGCAGCACACGGCCCGCAGAGGCGCGGTTGCGGATAAAATCCTCGCCATTGGCCATGGCGACCATGCCCGAGGTTTCGGTCATGCCATAGCCCGTGCCCATCATCGCCTGAGGGCAGGCGGCCCGAATGGCATCAAGCAGATTGACCGGCAGGGCTTGGCCGCCGCTCGAAATATTCCGGAGCGAACTCAGGTCGGCCTCATCCAGCTTGGCGCCATGCAGCACGTCCCACAACATCGTGGGCACACCTGTGAATTGGGTAATCCGTTCTTCGGCAATCAATTGCAGCGCCTCTTGCGGGTCCCAACGGCGCATGATGACAATTTTAGAGCCTGCGAGCATGGGGGAGAGGAAGGCTGCCCCGACGCCAGAGATGTGGAAGAGCGGAAAGACCACCAGCACTGCGCCTTGCGGCATATTGGCAATAATGGTTTCGGGCGTAATGCCCATTTTCTGGGCCATGCCGTGCAGCACCATCATGCCCGACAGTTGCATGCCCATGACGCCCGTCATCAGGCTGCTATGCGTCAGTACGGCGCCCTTCACACGGCCGGTGGTGCCCGAGGTGAAGAGAATGGCGGCCGGATCTTCTGGCTGGGCGGGAGAGGGGGGTGGCCCCGCTTCCCCCTCAGTCGGAAAGTCCTTGGTTTCGAGAATTCGGCCCTGATAGCCCCCTTCGCGCAGCAACGCCGCTCGTTCAGCATCGGCGAGAACGAGTGTGGGGGTGACGTCTTCCACCGCGGCTGCCAATTCGGCAGGCGCGCCACGGCTGTTCACCAAGGCCGGCACACCGCCTGCACGGATTGCGGCTAAGAAGGCAATCACCCATTCGCTGCGGTTGCGCATGCAAATGGCCACACGTTCGCCACGCGTGGCGATGCCGAGATGCGGGACAAGCGCATCGCGCAAGCGGAACACATCGTCAAAGCTCAGCCGCTTATCACCTTCGACAATGAAGGTTTTGTCGCCATGCCGTCGTGCGCTTTCAATCAGCATGTTGAGATCGGGCGGCATGTTGGAAAACAGGCGCAGTCCATCCCGCTCGGTCAGCGCAAAAGGCTCACCCGGCGCGGTTAGCTTGGCAAAAATTGGGTCAACACCACTCATGCGCTTGCTGCCATATCTTTTGCCCAGCGATAATCCTGCTTGCCCGCGGGCGATCGTTTCACTTCATCCACCCAAATCAAGGCTTTGGGGATTTTATAGCCGGCCAAACGATCCGCCAGAAAGGCTTTTACCTCGTCAAGCGTCGGTGTGCTGGTGCCGGGACGGCGAGAAACGACGCCCACCACACGCTCGCCCCAACGCTCATCCTTCTGCCCGGCGACTACTGCATCAAAAATTGCCGGATGGGCGCGCAAAGCCTCTTCCACTTCTTCAGGAAAAATCTTTTCGCCGCCGCTGTTGATACAGGTCGATCCGCGCCCGAACATGGTGATCATGCCATCCTCATCCAGCCGCCCGGCATCGCCAGAGACGGCCCAGAGCTTGCCATCAACAGTCTTAAAGGTCTCGGCTGTTTTTACCGGATCATTATAATAGCCGACAGGGGTGTTGCCAGTGCGGGCAATAAAGCCCGTTTCACCGATGGCGCCAATGCGATCATCGACAATCACTTGTTGGTTCTCATTGGCGGGCAGCCGCATCACACCTTCGGCGCTTTTTTCCGCCATGCCTGAGACACCGGTTTCAGACGATCCCATGCCATCCGTAATGCTGGCAGATGGAACCATGGCTTTCAGATCATCTTTCAGATGCTGCGAAAACACGGCGCCGCCCGACCCCAGGTTCATAACATGGTCGAGCGTCCAACGCCCCGGATTGGCGCGCAGCGTATCGCGCAACGGGGTTGCCATCGCGTCGCCAACAAACTGGATGAGGTTTGCGCCTTCGCGCTCCACTGTGTCGAAAATCTTTTGCGGATCAAACGCGCGGCTTTCATCGAGGATGATGGTCAGGCCGTTCAGCATGGCTGACCAAGTTGCCCAAATTGCAGCCATGTGCATCAGTGGGGCCAAGGGGAACATCTTGAGCGGATAGCCATTGGCTGCCCGGTCTGCGATATCTTCTGGCACCTTTACAGGCCCTGCCGGGTTGAAATGCCCAGCGCCGCCTGCACAGGCGAACAGAAAGGCGCGGTGCGGCCACATGACGCCCTTGGGCATGCCCGTTGTGCCGCCGGTATAGCTGAGGATGATGTCGTCTTCTCCGCGCTCCCAGGGGCCGGCAGGCGTGCTGGCCAAGAGGTCCGCATAATCGACGGACCCCGTAATGTTGGCGCCCGACCCATCTGGCACGGCGACTGTAACTTTCAGCGTTGGCACATCGCTGCGAACGTCTTGGATGATCGGCGTGAATTCGGCGCCATGCAGGATGGCAGCACTGTCAGCATTGGCAAACAAATAGCGGAGTTCATCCGCCCGATAGCGATAATTGACGTTATAGGGCACCGCCCCCAGCTTGCAGGCCGCAATAAAGCCCAACAAATAGGCTGGGCCATTATACAGGTAGAGGCCCACCTTATCGCCTCGTGTCACGCCATGCGCGGCGAGGCCGGTGGCGAGCCGATCGGCTTGGTCATTCAGCTCAGCATAAGTGAGGCGGGTGCTATCTGAAATAATCGCCAGCCGGTCAGGGACCGTCTGCGCAACTGTTTCAAACAGGTCAGCGAGATGAAATTGCTTTGCCATGGTCGCAATCAGTATACGGCAGCGGGGTTCTTTTCACGCGGGCTGCCCAGCATGTCGCGATAGGAGGGGCGCTCCATCCCGCGATCAGTGACGCCCAACTCTTTGGCAATTTCGGCGCCAATCAGCGTATTTCCAGACAATTCATCGCGACGATCGCTCTTGTTGATCGCGTCCAGAATATGGCCCGTAAATTCCGGATTTTCGGCAACAGACATAAAGCCTTCATATTGTTCCGGGTTCACTTCCTTGGCGATGAGCGCGCGTTCCGTAATTTGCGGGCCAAGCCAAATGGAAACGGCAATGACGCCCGAGCCACGCAGATCATGCTCCATATCATGCGCCAACTTATCAAGGCCAGCCTTTTGGGCGCCATAAGCCGGGCCATGCATATAGCAGGCCGCGCCGAAAGACGATGTCATCGCAATCATGCCGCTTTTCTGCGGCACCATGATGCGCGCTGCGTGCCAGCTCGCGACATAGGCAGAGCGCAGGCCGACATCGAGAATATATTGCGCTGCCAGTTCCTTTTCCCAGAACGGCTTTTTCTCAATCAGTTGCGGGTGCATATAGGCGGCGTTGTTAACCAACAGGTCGAGCCGACCTTGTTCATCCATGATTTGCTCAAAAACACGGGCGACTTGTGCGTCGTCGCTATGGTCGCAGGCAACGGCAATGCCCTTGCCGCCGCGCTTGGTGATTTCAGCGGCTGTTTCGCCAATCGTTCCGGGCAGCGGCGTTCCGTCCCACCCCTTGGCCGTGCTGCCTGTGACAGAGCGGCCTGTAACATAGACCGTATAGCCCAGTTCACCTAATCCACGGGCGACGCCCGCGCCTGCGCCACGGCTGGCTCCGGTTACAAGGGCAATTTTTGGCTCTGTCATCGCTTTCCTCTCCCGATTCGACGCACATCGTCTCTCTTGCGTTCAAATACCCTAGATTTGCGAATTTAAAAGCCGTAAGTTTTTACGCAAATAAAGGAGAGAGACTCATGGACGATATTCCCTATCTGGCGCGCGGGGTAAAGCTGCTTGGTACTGATTCAAGCGTGCTGGTGTCGTCATCAAAATATCTCAACCACCCGCGTTTGCGCGAATGGATTGCCTTTATTGCGCTGAAGAAAAATGGGCCAGACTTCCCGCCGGCCGCGGAAATGTATCAGCTGCTCAGCTTTATCGATGAACTGCGCGATTTTGATCATATCGAGCATATGATTACCGAGGAGCGCAAGGTGAACCCCGCGTTCGACAAATGGTTTTCGGACTGGTGGGTGTCAGACTATACGCTGGAGGACTTAAAGGATTGCGCGCCTGGCACTGTCGGCGGGATTTATTACAAGATCGCCAGCGAGGGGAATTACGACATCCAGATCGTCCCCGATTATAAGCCGAAGACACAATGGCAATTTTATTCGCTGCGCTCGGGCCAGACGCATGATTATGAGCATATTCTGACGGGCGGCGGCTTTAACTATATGGGCGAACTGATCCCCTATTGGTTCCGGTTGGCGACGATCCACACGCATATTCAGAATAAGGAACTGGCGGGCGAGATGAGTGTCCTCTCGATCTTCGGGACGATGCGTTACGTGATCCGCACGATGCTCCATTACCCGCAGGTTTGGGAAACGGCCTTATCGTGCATTGAACAGGGCATTCGCATTGGCCGCCAATCCGACCCCTTCTGGATGGCGAAGATGGAAGATGTCTGGCACGTGCCGCTGGAAGAAGCGCGCGCGAAGCTGGGTGTGCGCGGCGCTGTGGACTTGGACACGCAAAAAGAAGGCGATTTCTGGGGCGGCCAGCGGACCAGCCTTTAAAGCGCGATGGGAAACCGCATCAGTCGCTGTGCGATCGTCTTGGCGGCGGGGTCAAAACGCTGGCTGGCGTTGAGCCCGCCGGGCAATGCCCCGTCCATCACGATGTTGAGCGCAGCTGGCCCCGGCAGATCATAAACAGTCACGCGGAAGTCGCCCAAGTCGGGCAGCCAATTGCGCAAGGCGTCTTGCGTCAGCGCACGGCGCAATGCGGCAAGGTGCTGGGGCTGGCGGGCGATAATGCCAACGTTAATTGTCTCGCCCTTTTCACCACTGCGGGCAAAGGCCAGGTTTTCCAATGTGGTTTGGGTGGTGGATGTCGCTGCGCCAGCCGGGGTAGCGGCCCGCGTAATCATCTCTGTCGCAAAGCCGGGCCGGGCGGGGT
>JBEDNE010000156.1:0-21744 GCA_041170745.1 Pseudomonadota bacterium | reverse complement strand
CTATCGACATAGCGAAACAGCCCCAGGTCACGTTCCGCAATCACGCCGTGGCGGACCAGTGCCTTGAAATCGACGACATCTTCCCAAAATTCTCGCCCAAAAAGGAAAACGGGAATGGGTTTGATTTTGCCGGTTTGAATGAGCGTCAGCAGCTCAAACATTTCATCAAAGGTGCCAAAGCCCCCCGGGAAGACAGCCACCCCCCGCGCGCGCAGCAGGAAGTGCATTTTACGCAGCGCAAAATAGTGAAACTGAAAGCTCAAATCCGGTGTGACATAGGGGTTGGGCACTTGTTCATGCGGCAGCACAATGTTGAGCGCAATCGAATCGGCCTTCACATCATCGGCCCCACGATTGGCGGCTTCCATGATCGAGGGCCCCCCGCCTGAGCAGACCACCAGATGACGCCACCCATCTTCATCGCGCGGCACACGGCTGGCAATCTGTGCCAATTTGCGCGCTTCCTCATAATAAGGCGAAAGCGCTTCAAGATTTTTGGCCACGTCCGGGTCGGGATGGGTGGAGGCAATGCCGGGTGCAGGAATGCGGGCTGAGCCATAGAAAACCAGCGTTGAGGCAATTTTCGCTTCATCCAGCAGCAATTCTGGCTTCAGCAATTCCAACTGAAAGCGCACGGGGCGCAAATCATCGCGCAGCAAAAAGGCATCATCTTGAAAAGCGAGCTTATAAGATGGGCTGCTGGTTTGCGGTGTTGTTTGGGTGTTTTTGGCGGTGGCCGCATCTTGGGCGGCGTGCGCAAAGACGCGCGCGGGAATTTTTCGTTCTGTCATTGCCCGCAATCTAGGCGGTCGATTGTCTAGCGGCAATAGGGCCCGCGTCCCATATCGAGATGGAGATGGTCACGGTGCGCCGCATTATAATCGGGGCTCAGCACGGTTTGAAACTGGCGGCAGGCGGCTTTGCGAATACGCCGGAGAAAGTCTGCGTCTTGCGCATCGCCCTGCCAGCCCGCCAGCACCGTAACGCGCCGTCCATTAGCCAGCACAAAGCCAGACACATCAATGGCATTGGCAAAAGCGTGTTCAGAAAGGCTGGCTGAGGCAATGCCGCGCACTGTGCGGCAGGCATAGCTGCCCATTGTGTCAACGCGCACAAGGCTTTGGCCATAAATATCGCGGGCGGCGTGTTGCACCGGCCCGCGCACCCAGGCCGCAAAATTGCGGGCCAAGGGGCATTGCGTGGCGCGCAATCCCGTAATGCTGGGCCCTGCCCCTGTCAGGAGAATGGAATTAATGGCCGAACACCCCCCCGGCCCGCGATAATCGGGTAAGACCCTGTATTTCGCGCCCAGTTTATTCAGGTCGGCCGTGCATTGGCGCAGCCCTTCGCTATTGGGCAGGGGCGCTGCGCGTGGGCGGACGCGGTGTCGGTCCGTTACCTGTGGAATACAGCCTGCCAAGGCGACAAGCATCAAGACCAGACTGGGCAGAAAAAAGGGGCCATGGCGCACCATGACCCCCTTTTTGCCAAGTCCGACAGGAAAGGCCAGCCATTTTCGGCTGGCCCCAGCGTCAGGCAGGCAAGCCGCTGATTGCCTTGATTTCCATAAAGTCGCGCAAGCCGAAAATGCCCGCCTCGCGGCCATTGCCCGATTGCTTATAGCCGCCAAAAGGCGCGCCCGGTGTGGGGCCCCAATTGTTAATGGCGACATTGCCGGCGCGCAGCTTGGGCGCAATTTCTGCTGCCTTGTGCGGATCGCCCGAGATTGCGGCGGACAGGCCATATTCGGTGTCGTTCGCAATATCGATGGCTTCGTCCAGATCCGCATAGGTGATGACGGTTGCGACGGGGCCAAAAATCTCTTCCTTGGCAATGCGCATATTGCGCGTGACGCCCGAAAAGACAGTGGGCTTGACGTAAAAGCCACGATTGACGTTGGTTGGCAGGCCTGTGCCGCCCGTTTCCAGTTTCGCGCCTTCATCAATGCCCGATTGGATCAGGCCTTGGATTTTTTCATATTGGGCCTTGTTGACCACGGGGCCAATATGGCCGCCTTCGGACAGCGGATCGCCCACTTGGATGCTTTCCATAATGCCCTTGATGACACCAATGGCTTCGGCTTCTTGATCCTTATGGACCAAGATGCGCGCCGGGCTGATGCAGCTTTGGCCCGAATTGATCCAGACGCCGGAAACGGTCGCGGGCAGCGTCGCCTGAAGATCGGCGCCCGGCAGAACAAGATTGGGCGATTTGCCGCCCAGTTCCTGATGGACGCGCTTGACAGTGTCAGCCGCTGCCTTGGCGACCAAGATGCCCGCGCGTGTTGAGCCAGTGAAGCTCACCATATCAATGCCGGGGTGTGAGGAAATCGCTTCCCCCACAGTTGGGCCATCGCCCTGCACCAGATTGAACACGCCAGCGGGGACACCGGCTGCGTGCATGACTTCTGCAAAGATGGCCGCATTGCCGGGGCATTCTTCCGACGGCTTTAAGATCATCGTGTTGCCAGCAGCAATGCACGGGGCGACCTTGAGCGCAATCTGGTTGAGCGGCCAGTTCCACGGCGTAATCAGGCCAACCACGCCAATGGGTTCATAGACGACTTTGGCAGCGCCAGCTTGTTCGGTGAAGTTAAAGTCCTTCAGGGCTTCCAGCGTGCCCAGAAAGCCGCCAATGCCAGCGCCCACTTGGGCTGTGCCGGCAAAGCTGATGGGTGCGCCCATTTCTTTCGACATCGACACAGCCAAATCGCCGGCGCGCTTTTTCAGTTCAGCAACAATGCGCTCCATCAGCGCAATGCGCTCTTCCCGGCTCGTCTGGCTAAAGGTCTTAAAGGCCTCTTTGGCGGCGGCCACAGCGGCATCGACATCTGCCTTGGTGCCCAAGGTGATTTCGGTGCACGGCTCTTCCGTCGACGGCGAAATCACCTGATGGCGCTTGCCGCCAAGGCTGTCGACCCATTGGCCATTGATATAATTTTGCAGATAGCTGTCCATTGATGCTCTCCTTGAGATCACGCGAGTCGTTGCTCGGGTCTTTCCCGTTTTGATTTGAGACTTTTTGGGCCCGCGTCAACGTGTCTTAATGGCCTTTTCGCCAGACAGGCGCGTCATCAGGATGGCGGCACGCTTGGCTTGGGTGCGCACACTTTCTAAATCGACAGTCTCGCCCGGTGCATGGTCGCCCCAGCTATAGGGGCCAAGGCCGGCAATCCCATCCACATCTGCCGCGACGAACGAAATGTCCCCCGCACCCCGCTTGAGCGGATCAAGCACAGGCATTTCGGGCAAGCCCAAATCGGCATTCACTTTGTTTAGCCGGTCCAGCACAGCCTTGTTGCCCGGTGTCGGGGCCATAGGCGGATAGCCTTCGTCAAATACAATCTCGGCACTTGTCACGGGCGCGTGATCTTTCACAATCGCGGCCATTTTGGCACGCACGCGGGCCGTCTGTTCGTTGGAGAGTGTGCGGAAATCGCCGCGTGCAATGGCCATACCGGGGATGATGTTGGTCTTGCCCTTGGCCGTGGCGCGCACGCCATCAGCATCCAGGCTGGCGTCCTGCCCGCCCGTGATAATGCCGACATTGAAGGTCAGGTTCGGCTCGGGCAATTCCGCGCGGAAGCGGGTGATAATCCGCGCCAGTTCAAAAATCGCGCCATCGCCGGCAGACGCGCTGAAGATGCCACTGCTATGGCCTGATTTGCCCGTAGCTGTGACCTTCCAGCTGTTCGACGACCGGCGCGAGATAGAGCCCATATCGCGCCCGCCATCGCGGACCAGCCCCTCAAAATCGAGCGCCACATCGGCCCGCTTGCCCGCCGCAATTAAATCGCGCCGCGCAATGGAAATCGGATCGCCGGAATCTTCTTCATCCCCCGTCATATGAATTTCAATATTGGCGTTTTTCAGCGTGCCGGCGGCCTGCATGGCGCGCAGGGCGGCAACCATTGCGACCATGCCGCCTTTGTCATCGGCAGCCCCCGGCCCTTCGGCCGTATCAACGCCATTCACTTTGCCACGGACAAATTTCTGAAAAGGCGAATCTTTTTCAAATACAGTGTCGAGATGCGCAATTAACAACAGGCGCTTGGTGCCTTTGCGGCCCTCATGCACCGCAACAAGGTGCCCGGCCCGCCCCGTTTCCCGCATGGGGATCCATGTCACGCGAAAGCCCAATGGCTCCAGCTCAGCCCGCATCATTTTGCCAACGGCTTCAACACCTTCCAAATTCATCGACCCGCTATTTTGATTCACCAGCTTTTCGAGCAGGCTTACGCTGCGCTCATATTCCGCATCGACAATGGCCGTCATTTTCTGTTCGGCGGGCGTCAATTGCGCCATAGCCGGGGCGCCAACCATCAGCGCAATCGGGCTCAACAGGCGGGCAAAGCGAAAGCGGGTCATCCTCTACTCCTTCAATGTCTTGCCAGGGGTTTTAGGAATGTGGGCGGCCAAGGCAAGCGGGCAGATGGCGTTCAAGGGCCAAAAGAAAACGCCCGGAGGTTTCCCCCCGGGCGCTTCTTGTATCCGCCATGCGGAACGCCAGAAATTAGGCGCTGTAATACATATCAAATTCAACGGGCGACGGGGTCATTTCCCACCGCGCCACATCGGCCATCTTGATGTCGATATAGGCATCAATCTGGTCCTTGGTGAACACATCGCCCTTCAGCAGGAAGGCGTGATCGGCTTCCAGCGATTCCAGCGCTTCACGCAGCGAGCCACACACAGTCGGAACCTGAGCCAGTTCTTCCGGCGGAAGATCATAGAGGTTCTTGTCCATCGCGTCGCCCGGGTGGATCTTGTTCTGAATGCCGTCCAGACCCGCCATCAGCAAAGCGGCATAAGCGAGATAGGGGTTCGCCATCGCATCGGGGAAGCGGACTTCAACGCGCTTCGCCTTGGCGCCCGTGCCATAAGGAATACGGCATGAGGCAGAGCGGTTACGCGCCGAATAGGCCAGCAGCACGGGGGCTTCATAGCCCGGAACCAGACGCTTATAGCTGTTGGTCGCCGGGTTGGTGAAGGCGTTCAGCGCCTTGGCGTGCTTGATGATGCCGCCAATGAAATAGAGGCAGGTTTCCGACAGGCCGGCATAGCCATTGCCGGCAAACAGCGGATTGCCCTTTTCCCAGATCGACAAGTGGGTGTGCATCCCCGAGCCGTTATCTTCCTTGATGGGCTTGGGCATGAAAGTGGCCGACTTGCCATAGGATTGGGCGACCATGTGGACGACATACTTATAAATCTGCATCCGGTCAGCCGTTTGGGTCAGCGTGCCGAAGGTCAGGCCAAGCTCATGCTGGGCAGCCGCCACTTCGTGGTGATGCTTGTCGCAGGGCAGGCCCATTTCAAGCATGGTCGACACCATTTCGCCGCGGATGTCCTGTGCCGAATCAACCGGCGCGACGGGGAAATAGCCGCCCTTGGCGCGCGGGCGGTGGCCCAGATTGCCGCTTTCATAATGCGTGCCGGTGTTGGTCGGCAATTCAATATCATCGAGCTTATAATAGCTGGTATTGTAGCCCGTATCGAACTTCACATCGTCAAACATGAAGAATTCAGCTTCCGGCCCGACATAGACAGTGTCACCAATGCCCGTGGTCTTGAGATAAGCTTCGGCGCGCTTGGCGGTCGAGCGCGGGTCGCGGGCATAAAGTTCGCCCGTCGAAGGTTCCACAATGTCGCAGAAGATGATCATCATCGGCGTGGCTGAGAAGGGATCGACATAAACGGCATCCAGATCCGGCTTCAGGATCATGTCGGATTCATTAATGGCTTTCCAGCCTTCAATCGACGAACCGTCAAACATCAAGCCGTCGGTCAACTCATCTTCACCCATCACGCCCGCGCACATGGTCAGGTGCTGCCACTTGCCCTTGGGATCGGTGAAGCGGAGGTCGACCCACTCGATCTCCTGGTCTTTGATCTGCTTCAGAATATCTGCCGGAGTGGCCATTTTTATTTACCTTCCTTGGGTTGCATAAGTTGAGTCTGTTCAGCGGCTCAAAGGCCGTCCGAAAAATCAGATGGCGTCGCTGTCCTTTTCACCGGTGCGGATGCGCAGGGCACTTTCCACCGGGATGACGAAAATCTTACCGTCGCCAATGCGCCCGGTTTGGGCGGCAGCCGCAATGGCTTCTACAACACGCGGGGCCAGCGCATCGTCCACAACCACTTCCAGCTTCACCTTGGGCAGAAAGTCCACCACATATTCAGCGCCGCGGTACAGTTCGGTGTGGCCCTTTTGTCGGCCAAAACCCTTCGCCTCGGTGACTGTGATGCCAGAGACGCCCACTTCGTGCAGCGCTTCCTTCACATCATCGAGCTTGAACGGTTTGATGATCGCTTCGATCTTTTTCATAATGGTGGACAGCCCTTTCAAGGTTGCACTTTCGCTTTCAATAATCGTGCCAACTGCAAAGGCGCAAGCAAGCGCCGCATTGCGCGCGCCTGTTGATCGGAAACTGGGCAGTCCGAATAAGTACTGCCTGTTTTTCAGGCAGATAGCGCCTAAAAATTAGTCAGCCCTGCTGCGCCAACGACATATTATTGCGCGCCCGTCTGGGGCGGCGCGACTCGCTTGGGTGATTCGGCTCACAGGGGGCGGTGCGGTAGGTCCAGCCCGGCCAGGCTTTTGGTAAAGACTTCGCAGCCCGTTTCCGTGATGCCAATGGTATGTTCAAACTGGGCAGACAGGGTCCGGTCGCGCGTTACAGCGGTCCAGCCATCATCAAGGACTTTGCAGTCTGGCCGACCGATATTGATCATCGGTTCGATGGTGAAAAACATACCGGGCTTTAATTCCGGGCCAGTTCCGGGGCGACCAACATGGACGACCTCGGGCGCGTCATGGAACAACCGGCCAATGCCATGGCCGCAAAAATCGCGCACCACGCCCAGCCGTTGCTTTTCCGCATGGGTTTGAATGGCGTGGGAAATATCGCCCAAATGATTGCCGGGCTTGGCCTGTTCAATGCCCAGCATCAAAGCTTCAAACGTGGTTTCCACCAGCCGCTTGGCCTTTAACGGCACGTCCCCCACCAAATAAGTGCGGTTGGTGTCGCCATGCCAGCCATCCAGAAGCGGGGTCACGTCAACATTGACGATATCGCCCTCTTTCAATGCCTTTGGCCCTGGAATGCCATGGCAAATGACATGGTTTACCGAGGTGCAGCAGCTATGCGTATAACCGCGATAATTGAGCGTTGCGGGCACGGCGCCAGCATCAAAAGTCATCTCACGGACCAGAGTGTCAATGGCCTCAGTTGTCACGCCGGGCTGGATAAAGGGCACCAGCGCATCCAAAATCTCAGCCGCCAACCGGCCTGCGTTGCGCATACCCTCAAAGGCTTCAGGGCCGTGCAGGCGGATCACGCCGGAACGAACGGGCACGCTATCATCGGTGACAATCTGATATTGGGTCATAGCGGCGATATAGGCGCGAAAGGCAGATGCGGCAAATGCCGATCGGCCAGATTAAGTGGTTAGCAGGCCAGCTTGCCCTTTTTGGGCACTGGTTTTTCCCGATGGCTCCTGCCAAGACGCGCGCGCCATGTTAGCGTCTTGTGCCTCTGCTCCTTACATTCTGCTGGATGACGCCCGCCCAAATGGCGCGGAGGCCCGGCTCTATCAAAATCCGCTCGAGATATTGACCACCCGTGATCCTGCGCAGGTGCCAGATTTGCTGTCCCAAATTGGCAATGGTGGCGATTGGGCGGGGTTCTTGACCTATGAAGCGGGGCTGGCATTAGAGCCAAAGCTGGCTGGCCGCTGCACGGCACTAGCCGCCGCGCCGCTGTTATGGTTTGGCCGCTTCGAGGGCTATCGCAGCCTCGCGCACGACGCGCTGGAGGCCTGGCTGCCGGATCCCGCCGGGGCATGGGTGGGGCCGCCGCAGCCGCGCTGGACGCTGGATCAATATCGCGCCGCCTTTCATGAGGTGCAGGCCTTGATTGAGGCCGGGGATATCTATCAGGCCAACCTCACGCTTCGGGCTGACGTGCGCGTCATGGGGGATGCTCTGACCATTTATGCGGGGCTTAGGCAACGCGCCCGCGCAGGCTATGGCGCCTTTGTCTGGACGGGGACAGACGCCTTCCTCTCGCTCTCACCCGAGTTATTCTTTGCTCTCAAAGATGGAAAACTAACGGCCAAGCCAATGAAAGGCACGGCGCTGCGCGGGGAGGGTGCGGCTGCAGATCAAAAAGCAGCCGATGCCTTGCGCCACGATCCCAAGCAGCGGGCAGAAAATCTGATGATTGTTGATTTGCTGCGGAATGATCTGGCCCGCATTGCGGTGCCGGGGTCTGTGCGGGTGCCCGATTTATTCAAGATCGAAACCTATCCCACAGTCCATCAAATGGTGTCCACTGTCACTGCCGTCCGCCGGGATGACGCAGGTTTTGCAGATGTCATGCAGGCTATTTTCCCCTGCGGCTCGATCACGGGCGCCCCCAAAATCCGCGCGATGGAAGTGATTGATGCAGTCGAAACAGAACCGCGGGGCTTGTATACCGGCAGCATTGGGCGCGTCGATGCCAATGGCGATGCCGCTTTTAATGTTGCCATTCGCACGCTGCACCTGCCCGCAGGGGCTACCCATGCGTGCTTAGGGCTGGGCGGTGGGATTGTGGCCGATAGCCGCGTGACAGAGGAATGGTCTGAATGCCGCGCCAAAGGCCGTTTTGTAGCCGATGCGCGCCGCTTTGACCTGATTGAAACGATGCTGTTTGATCCGCAGCACGGCATTGCCCGGTTGGATCTGCATTTGGCGCGGTTGCACGCCAGTGCCGAGGCTTTTGGTTTTGTGTTTGATCGGCACGCTGTGCGCAATGAATTGCAGGCAGCGACGTTCCGGCTCCAGGCCCCAGCCAAGCTGCGGCTGTTGCTGTCGGCACAGGGCCATATTGCCATTGAGCTGGGGGTCAGTCCGCGCGCTGCCGCGTCACCCGTGTCGGTCGCTTTGGCGCCCTTGCCTGTCGCCAGCAGCGATTTTCGCCTGCGCCATAAAACAACCGACCGCGCCTTTTATGATGACGCGCGCCACGCCAGTGGTCAGTTTGACGTGCTGTTTTTCGATGCCGAGGGCTATCTGACCGAGGGCAGCTTTACCAATATCTTTGTGGAGCGCGATGGGCGCCTTTTAACGCCACCTGCCAGTCGAGGCTTATTGCCCGGCGTCTTGCGGGCCGAGTTGATCCAGCAGGGCCGGGCCGTTGAGGCAGATTTGCGACCAGATGATCTTGCCTCAGGCTTTTTCTTGGGGAACAGCCTGCGCGGATTAATGGCCGCGCACTGCGCCTAACGCCATTCGCCTGAAGCCCAAAATGTCGCGGCCCCGGTTGCCCCGGCAAGATCGCTTCCCTATAGGCCCCGGCTATCGCAACACACTAACGCCCAAAGGACGCGCCAGCCCATGCGCACCACATCTGCCGCGCTTGACCGTATCCAACCTTCTGCCACTTTGGCGATGACGAGCCGGGTGCTCGATCTCAAAGCCAAAGGCATTAATGTGATTGGCCTGTCGGCAGGCGAACCCGACTTTGATACGCCTGACTTTGTCAAAGAGGCCGCGATTGAAGCGATCCGCAAGGGCCAGACCAAATATACCAATGTCGATGGCACGGCTGAACTCAAGGCCGCCATCCAAGCCAAGTTTAAGCGCGACAATGGGCTGGACTATAGCCCCGCGCAAATCAGCGTGAATGTGGGCGGCAAGCACACATTGTTCAACGCGCTGGTCGCAACCATTGATGCTGGCGATGAAGTGATCATCCCCGCGCCGTATTGGGTGAGCTACCCCGATATTGTCGCTTTTGCGGGCGGCACGCCGGTGTTTATCGAAGCGCCCGCTGCCCAAAATTACAAAATCACGCCCGCGCAACTGGAAGCGGCGATTACGCCGCGCACGCGCTGGGTGCTGCTCAATTCTCCGTCCAACCCCACCGGAGCCGCCTATTCGGCAAACGAACTAAAGGCGCTGGCAGAGGTGCTGCTGCGCCATCCGCAGGTGATGGTGCTGACGGATGATATGTATGAGCATGTCTGGTATGCCGACACACCCTTTGCAACAATTCTGCAAGTTTGCCCCGAGCTTTATGATCGCACGCTGACAGTGAATGGCTGTTCCAAAGCCTATTCGATGACGGGCTGGCGCATTGGCTTTGCAGGCGGCCCGGCCTGGTTGATCAAGGCCATGGCGAAGCTGCAATCGCAGTCGACTTCCAACCCCTGCTCCATCGCACAGGCCGCAGCCACGGCGGCGCTGAATGGTGACCAATCTTTCCTCAAGGATCGGAATGAGCGGTTTCGGGGCCGGCGCGATCTGGTGGTGCGGATGCTGAACGAGATTGAGGGCGTGATCTGCCCGACGCCCGAAGGCGCGTTCTATGTCTATCCCGATGTCTCAGGCCTGATGGGCAAAAAGACACCAGATGGCAAAGTCATCTCCACCGATGCCGAGCTGATCGATTATTTCCTCGATTCGGTTCAGGTGGCGGCGGTGCATGGCGGTGCCTTTGGCCTGTCCCCCGGCTTCCGCATCTCCTACGCCACGTCAGAAGAAATCCTGACCGAAGCCTGCACGCGCCTGCAAAAGGCGTGCGCTGCCCTGATTTAACTGTTGCATTTGCACAACAGCCCAGGCTTGCCTTTTGGGGAGGCCTGCATTTTTTTGTTGTGCAATGCAGCAAGACTTGTCAGTCTTAGATCATCGTTCGGACCTTAGCCCCGCGGGCAACCGCAAAAGAGAGGCACGGCCAGCGATGCAGGCGGAACCCGACACGAACAGTAAAGGGTTTATCCATGCGCAAGATTCTTCGTCCCGTTCTGGGCCTTGCTTTTCTCGCCTCTGCAGCACCAGCCTTTGCAGAAGAGACCAAATCATTCACGGTGAATGGCAGTGCCACGCTGACCAGCGATTATCGCTTCCGGGGCATTTCGCAAACTGACAAAGGCTTTGCCCTGCAGGGCAGCATGACAGTGACGCACAGCTCAGGCGTGTATGCCAGTGTCTGGGGCTCATCGATTGACGATTATGTCGCCAATGGCGGCGATCAGGAACTGGACCTGATTGTCGGCTATAAAAAGACAGTGGGCGGCACGACCTTTGATGTCGGGGGCCTCTATTATTATTATCCGGGGTCTTCCCAAGTCTCGGCCAATTATAATTCCGACTTCCTTGAACTTTATGGCAGCGTTGCGCAGACTTTTGGTCCGGCAACGGCCAAGCTGACGGCCAATTATGCGCCCAAATCAGCTGCGTTGAGCTTGGGCAAGGGCAAGGAAGATAATCTGTATCTCAACTTTGGCTTGTCCTCGCCGCTGCCCAATACGCCCGTCAGCGTGAGTGCCGCTGTCGGCCGCACCTTTACCAAGAGCTTCTTATCAGGTGGCGACACCTATACCGATTGGTCGCTGGGTGCGAGCTACACCCAAGGCGCAATGACCTTTGGCCTGACCTATGTGGATACCAGCTATGGCAAAAAGGCCCTTGTCAGCCCAAGCGGTAAGGATGTGGCCAAGGCTGGCCTGTTCGCAACGCTGGGCGTCGCCTTTTAAGGCCGACTAAAGCGCATAAAAAAGGCGAGCCCGGATGCCCGGTGCTCGCCTTTTTTAGGACCAAGACGGCAAAATTACTTTGGCGTTGCGGTCCGTGCGTTTTGGCCATCGCCTTCCGGTGCGGCCAGAATATCGCGTGTTGTGGCCCCCTTGTCGACCACATCGGTCTTAGGGTCACCCGCATTCGAGCGGATGCCCGGCTGGGCACGATTGCCACCCGCCGCACCAATCGCACTTGTTTCTGCACTGCTGCGCGGTGCCGGACCACCAAACATCGCTTGCAAAGCCTGTGTTGAGCTATCTGCCGCTTGGGCCTGTGGGCTGCCAGCCGCCGGCGGGACAAGCGCAAAATCTGGCGGCACAACAAGCGGCGCCATGCGCGTCACCTTGAATTCATCGGGCGCATTGCGGTTGCGCAATCCACCAGAGGCACAGCCTGTCAGCAGCGCACCTACCGCCACAACACCCAAAAGCTTACGCATTGTCTGTCTCCGTCTTTGCCGCATCCTCCCGCGCGAACAGCGCACGGATCAACAGCAGCACTACCCCGATGGTAATCGCCGCATCGGCAAGATTGAAGACCAAAAACGGCCTAAACCCACCAATGTGAAAATCTATAAAATCAACCACATGGCCAAAGCGCACGCGATCTGTGATATTGCCGAGCGCACCGCCCAGCACAAGGCCTAGCCCAGCCACATCAAAGCGATTCTCTTCTTTGCGAATCCAAAAGCCCACAAAAGCGGCAATGGCAGTTGTCGCCGCCACCAACAGCCAGCGCTCGGCATCATGCCCGGCTTGCAACATGCCAAGCGCAATGCCGTAATTCTCAACCCAGGTAAGATTGAGAATAGGCAGAAGATAAATTTGTCCGGCCTGTTGCAGCCCTATGGGGCCAATGATGATCGCCTTGGTGATCTGGTCTGCCACAAATAAGGCAGCGGCCAGCCCATAGCCCAAGCGACGATGCGTCTTAGCCATTCACCACCCCATCACAGCGCCCGCACAAATCGCCATCTGCCGCGACTTCGGGCAAATGCCGCCAGCAGCGGCCACATTTATGGTCTTCGGTCCGCGTCGCGACCACGGCATCGCCATGGCCCGTTGCAACCGAACCTACAATGAACAGCTCGGCCAGCGCCTCGGCATCAAAGCCGTGCGGCGCATCACCAATTTGCACTTTGGCCTCAAGGCTGGACCCAATGACTTTCTCGCGGCGCATGGGCTCAATGGTTTCCGTCACGCTCGCACGCAGCGCGCGGACGGCATCAAAGCGTTCTGCCAAGCCGTCATTCTGCCAATCGGCAGGCAAGGCGTGGAGTTCTTCCAGATGCACGCTCTCGCGATCGGGGAAGCGCGTGGACCAGACTTCTTCAGCGGTAAACACAATGACCGGCGCGGCATAACGCACAAGCGCTTGGAACAAGATGTCCAGAACAGTGCGATAGGCGCGGCGCTTCACGCTGTCGGGCGCGTCGCAATAGAGGCAGTCTTTGCGAATATCGAAGAAGAAGGCCGACAGATCTTCATTGCAGAACTCAGTCAGCGCGCGGACATAGGTGTTGAAATCAAAATCCGCGATGGCTTGGCGCAGCACGCCATCCAGCTGCCAGAGGCGGTGGAGGATGTACCGCTCCAGCTCGGGCATCTCGGCGGTCGGCAGGCCTTCAGCTACATAATCAAAGCCATCCAGCGCCCCCAGCAAATAGCGGAAGGTGTTGCGCAGCTTGCGATATTGATCGGCTACGCCCTTCAGGATTTCATCGCCAATGCGATGGTCTTCAGTAAAGTCCACCGACAGCGCCCAAAGCCGGATAATGTCTGCGCCATAGCTTTCCATGACCTTCAAGGGGTCAATGGTATTGCCCAAGGATTTGGACATTTTCATGCCCTTGGAATCCATCGTAAAGCCGTGGGTCAGCACCGCTTTATAGGGGGCGTGGCCGCGCGTGCCGCAGGCCTCAAGCAGCGAAGATTGGAACCAGCCACGATGCTGGTCGCTCCCTTCCAGATACAGGTCAGCATGCGGGCCGGTATAGCCGTCGGGACGCAGCAGATCAGGCCAGCGACCCGATTCGAGCACAAAGGCATGCGTCGAGCCGGAATCGAACCACACGTCGAGAATATCGGTTACGCGCTCAAAATCGTCGAGGCGATAGTCCGCACCCAGATAGTCCTGCGCGCGTGCATCGGACCAGGCATCAACGCCCCCTTCGGCAATCCCCGCCACGATCCGCGCGTTGACCGCTGGATCATTCAAATATTGGCCGGTCTTGCGATCCACAAACAGCGTGATCGGCACGCCCCAGGCGCGCTGGCGCGAGAGCACCCAATCCGGCCGGCCTTCCACCATTGATCCAATGCGGTTGCGGCCCTTTTCGGGCACGAAGCGCGTTTCGGAAATGGCTTTGAGCGCCTTGCCGCGCAGGCCATCCGCCCCCAGATCATCGCGCATTGGCACAAACCATTGCGGCGTGCAGCGGAAGATGACCTTGGCTTTGGACCGCCAGCTATGCGGATAGCTGTGCTTATAATCGGCAGAGGCGGCGACCAGCCCGCCGGCTTCGGCAAGCGCGGTGCAAATCGGGCCATCCGGCGCATTGAATTTGGGGTTGATGACGCTGCCTTCACCCCCCAGCCAGGCCCAATCCGCCTTATACCGGCCATCGCCTTCCACCGCGAAAACAGGGTCAAGGCCATTGGCCTTGCAGAGATCGAAATCATCTTCGCCATGGTCGGGCGCCATATGGACAAGGCCCGTGCCGCTATCGGTCGTGACAAACTCACCCGCGAGCAACGGGCGGGGGCGGGCAAAGAAATCGCCCTTGGCGTGCATCGGGTGGCGCGCAATCGCGCCAGCCAAATCGCTGCCCTTCAACGACCGTAGCGGGGCGACATCGATACCCGCCCGCGCCGCGAATGCCGCGCGCAGTTCGGCTGCGATAATGACCTTGCGGTCGCCAGCTTGTGCCAGAACATAATCCACATCTGGTCCATAGGCGATGGCTTGGTTGACCGGGATCGTCCACGGCGTGGTTGTCCAGATAACAGCATAAGCGCCAACCAAATCGGGCGCATTGGGGGCCTCGACAATCTCAAACGCCACATCAATCTGCGTTGAGACAATATCTTCATACTCAACTTCAGCTTCCGCGAGCGCGGTCTTTTCCACCGGGCTCCACATCACGGGCTTGGCGCCGCGATAGAGCTGGCCGCTTTCGGCAAATTTCAACAGCTCGCGCACAATGGTCGCTTCGGCTTGGAAATCCATGGTGAGGTAGGGATTGTCCCAATCGCCATTAATGCCCAGCCGCTTTAACTGTTCGCGCTGGCGATCGACCCAGTTCTTCGCATAAGCGCGGCATTCGGCGCGGAATTCTTCAACCGGCACCTCATCCTTGTTGCGCTTTTTCTTGCGATATTCTTCTTCCACCTTCCATTCGATGGGCAGGCCGTGGCAATCCCAACCGGGCACATAAGGCGCATCTTTGCCCAGCAGGCTCTGCGTGCGGACGACCATGTCTTTGAGGATATGGTTGAGCGCATGGCCAATGTGCATATCGCCATTTGCATAGGGCGGGCCATCATGCAGGATGAACTTTTCACGCCCTTTGCGCGCCGCGCGCAGGCGGCGGTACAGATCAGCCTCTTGCCAGCGCGCCAAAATGCCGGGTTCCTTTTGCGGCAGGCCAGCTTTCATTGGAAAGTCGGTCTTGGGCAGGAACACAGTGTCGCGATAATCGCGGGCGTCGGGCGTGGTGGCGTCAGTCATAGCCGGTGCGCCTTACGGGATGCGCGCGGGCAAATAAAGCCTTTGGGCGGATTTCCTTAAGCTGACTTAGCGGGAAAGCTGCTGCCGCGCTTCATCACAATCGCGCGCCATTTGCGCCATCAGCGCGTCGAGCGAGTCAAATTTCGCTTCGGCCCGCAGGAACGAGACGAACTCAACTGCAATGTCCTGCCCATAAAGATCGCCCGAAAAATCAAAGAAATGCGGCTCGAGCAATTCTTTTGGCGGATCAAAGGTGGGGCGAATGCCAAGGTTGGCCGCGCCGTTCAGCACACGGCCATCCGCCAAATGGCCCCGCACTGCATAAATGCCATAACGCGGCCGTAAATAACCGCCCATATCAACATTGGCCGTGGGAAAGCCCAGCTTGCGGCCATTTTTATCACCATGAATCACAGGACCTTGCACCGCAAAGGGACGGGTGAGGAGGCGCGTTGCCGTCTCACAATCCCCGGCTTGCAGCGCCGCGCGAATCCGGCTCGAGGAAATCGGGCCTTCCGCATCGCAGACGGGGCCAACTGACGTGCTGGTGATGCCAGCGGCCGCGCCCAAGGCTTTCAGGCTTTCAATATTGCCGCCCCGGCCTTTGCCAAAGGTGAAGTCTTCCCCGGTTACGACGCCCGTTGCGCCCAAATGGCCGCCCAGCCAATCGCTGACAAATTCTTCAGCGGTTACATTGGCGAGGCGATCGCCAAAGGAAAAGACAACCATCGCATCGGCACCTGCCTCTGCCAGATAAGCTTGACGTTGGTCGAGCGTGGTCAGGCGAAATGGGGCCGTATCGGGTTTGAAATGGCGCACCGGATGTGGATCAAAGGTTGCGACCAATGCGGGCACGCCGCGCGCGCGCGCCTCGGCAACGGCCGCACCAATCACGGCCTGATGCCCGGCATGGACGCCATCAAAATTGCCGAGCGCGACCACACCGCCGCGAAACGCGTCGGGGATGGGGGCATTTCCGTCTAAACGGGCAATGGCGGTCGCGGTCATAAGGGCGGGCTATATGAAGCGCTTAGCGTGGCGGCAAGACAGACTTCAGGACACGCAGCACATTGCCGCCCATCACCTTGGCAATCTCATCCCGGCTAAAGCCTTCATCCAGCAGGGCTTGCGTCACATGCGCAAGATGTGCCGTGTCAAATGGCGTGGTGGTCGCGCCATCAAAATCTGATCCCAGACCGACATGGTCAATCCCCACCAGATCACGCACATGGCGAATGGCCTTGGCAATGGCGCGCGGATCGGTCGAGCAAATTGCCGCATCCCAATAGCCAATACCGACCACGCCGCCCGTGCGCGCAACACCGCGAATCTCATCATCAGTTAAATTGCGGTTGACCTTGCACGTGGCTTGCACGCCGCCATGGCTCGAGACAACTGGGCGTTTGGCAAGCCGCAAGATATCTGCCACCGCCGCATGGCTGCTATGGGCAATATCGACCACCATCCCACGCGCTTCCATATCAGCCAAAATTTGCTTGCCGAGCGGGGTGAGCCCGCCCTTTTTCTCGCCATGCATCGACCCGGCGACTTCATTGTCAAAGAAATGGGCAAAGCCCGCCATGCGGAAGCCCGCATTGTATAGGGCGTCCAGATTGGCGCGCTGGCCCTCCAGATTTTGCAGTCCTTCAATCGAGAGGAGCGCGCCAACGGGCACGGCCCCACCCTTTGCGCGCGCAGCAATAAGCGCGTCGAGATCAGCCCCGGTGCGAACAATGAGCAATTTGCCTTTTGCTGCCGCCTCGGCCCGGCGCAGCTTTTCCGCGTGCCAGAGCGAGCGTTCGAGCAGCGACGTCCAGGTCCGCACCGGCTGCATCTGGCCGATGGCCAGCGCCGTGATGTTGTCCGTCTTGTCTGAATTGGCGTCGTAATTTTGGCCGCGCGGGGTTTTGGTGACCGATGAGAAGACTTGCAGGCCGACATGGCCGTCTTCCAATCGTGGCAAATCAATATGGCCGCGATCCGCCCGGTTCAGCAAATTGCGTTTCCACATCAAGGTATCGCCATGCAAATCGGCAATGAACAGGCTGTTGTGCAGCGCCTTTGCCGCAGGGCTAATGACCTGATTGGTCGGCGCCAGCTTGTTCATCGATTCTTCCGCCAGCTTGGGCGAAAAGGCAAAAAAGCTGATCATGGCCACTGCCAGCAGCAGCCCAAATCCTACACCAATACGACGCATCATCCCCTCCGTTTGAGCGTCACGAAATCATAGGCCGGGCGGCCCCCGTCGGCCGCGTGCGCTTCCCGCGCCACTTCCACCCAGTCCGCGCCAAAAGGCTCTAAAATCGTGTCGCCTTGTGCCGCGATATGCACCTCGGTCACTTCAATCCGGTCCGCGCGCGGCAGAAAGAGGCGATAAATTTCTGCCCCGCCAATGATCGAGACGTGCGGGGCATTGGCGAGGCGCATCGCATCTTCGACACTGGTGGCAATTTCTGCACCCTCCTCGGCCCAATCCGCATTGCGCGTCAGCACGATATGGCGGCGATCGGGCAAGAGGCCGGGCAGGCTGTCAAAGGTTTTGCGCCCCATAATCATGGGCGCGCCCAATGTCAGTTGTTTGAACCGCCGCAGATCAGCCGGAAGATGCCACGGCAATTTGCCGTCCACACCAATCACGCCATTATCGGCGCGGGCGACGATGAGGACGACTTCCGGGTGGTTCATACAGCCACCGGGGCAGAAATATGCGGATGCGCCTCATAGCCCTCAATCACAAAATCCTCATAGGCATAGCCATCAATAGCGTCAGGCGTGCGCAGGATTTTCAGCCGGGGCAGCGGCTTGGGCTCGCGCGCCAATTGCGTTTTGGCCTGGTCGAGATGGTTCAGGTACAAATGGCAGTCGCCACCCGTCCAAATAAACTCCCCCGGTTCCAGCCCCGCTTGTTGGGCAAGCATATGAGTCAGGAGCGCATAAGACGCGATGTTGAACGGCACGCCCAAAAACACATCGGCACTGCGCTGATAGAGCTGCAAAGAGAGCTTTCCATTGCCGACCCATGTTTGGAACAGGCAATGGCAAGGGGCGAGTGCCATTTGCCCAATTTCGCCCGGGTTCCACGCCGTAATAATCTGGCGGCGCGAGGCGGGGTTGGTCTTTAGCTGCTGTACCAGATCAGAAATTTGGTCGATCGTCTCGCCATTGGCGGTTTCCCAGCGGCGCCATTGCTTGCCATAAACGGGGCCGAGATCGCCATGTTCATCGGCCCATTCGTCCCAGATGCTGACCTTATTGTCTTGCAGCCAGCGGACATTGGTGTCGCCGTTTAAAAACCAGAGCAGTTCATAAATGATCGAGCGCAGATGCAGCTTCTTGGTTGTCACCAAGGGAAAGCCTTCTGACAAGTCAAAACGCATCTGGTGGCCGAACACGCTGAGCGTGCCGGTTCCCGTCCGGTCCATTTGTTCGACACCTTGGTCGAGAATGCGGTGCATGAGGTCGTGATAGGCGCGCATTGCTGCATGCTTATGGCGAGGCTTTGGCAGCGCGCAATTGAAAATCGCGTCTGCACTCCATTTTCGAGCGAATTGACTCGGAAATGGGCAGAGTTGCGCTGGCGGCCCTATGGGCTTTGCGGCACCCCATGACGCATGGATACAAAAACCCCCCAAGGGTCAGAGCTTGCCCGCGATCCTTGGGCCCCAGAATTGGAAATCAGGCTGCGCGGGCAAGACCAGGAATTGGTGGCTATTGCCTATTTAGATGCTCAGGCAGAAACGCTGGGCATCCGCATTTGCACCGAGGGTCGGCAGGGGGATGTTGTCCTGCCGCTGAAAGATATTTTGCGCGATGTGCTGGATAAAGATCCCCACGCGCTTGTGCTGGCGCATAACCACCCCAGCGGTGATCCGCGGCCCAGTGCGACGGACCGAGCGACAACCCAGACGCTGTGCGCGATGCTGCGGCCCTTGGGCGTGCGCCTGGCCGACCATATTATTCTGGCCGGGGATGAGCGGATCAGCTTTCGGGATTTGGGCCTGTTATAACAGGGCTTAGCGGCTGATGGCGCGGGAGCAGGGCGTGATGTCTGCGGGCGCGGGGCGCGGGGCCTTCACCTCAAAGGCGGCATAATAGCCCCCGGCAAAGGCGGCACGTTCAAAACGGACCAAATGATAGCCAATCGCTGCCAGTTCACACTGGAGCAGAAGCGGCGGCGCGCCATGTTTTTCGGTTGGTCGGTCTGCATCCACAATGATGACGCGCCCGCCCGGCTTTAAGGCGGGGTGGAGGTTCCAGAGAAATTGATAGGGGGCCGCAATTTCATGATACATATGGACCATAAGCACCCGATCAAAACTGGCAGGTGGCAGGCGCGGGTCTTCGGGCGCGCCCAGACGGACGCTCACATTGTCGAGCCGTTCTCGGTTGACGCGTTCAGCCAGTTTGTCCCGCACGGCGGGCATAATGTCTTGCGCCAGCACGCGGCCTTTGGGCCCCACGCGCTCCGACAAACGGATGGTGTAATAGCCTTCGCCCGCGCCAATATCCGCCACGGTCATCCCCGGCTGAATATCCGCCAAGTCCATAATCCGATCTGCCTCGTCCAGCCGATCACGGCTTTCCTCGGTGGACCAGCGGTCAGAGATAATCTGGGCAACCGGGCGGTCTGCTGTGGGGAATTGCGCCTCTGCCTGTTTGGGGGCAGGCAAACAGCCTGCCACACCACAGGCCGCGGCCAGCAAAAGGCTGCGGGCCAAGCGCGCATGGCTGTGCTTAATCAATATCCTCAACAACCACCTTTTCGCCTGTCACACGCTGTGACAGCGCGGCCGCCATGAATTTATCCAAATCGCCATCCAGCACATCGCCCGGCGCGGTTGATGTCACGCCGGTGCGCAGATCCTTCACCAGCTGATAAGGCTGGAGAACATAAGATCGAATTTGGTGGCCCCAGCCAATGTCCGTCTTGGTGGCGTTGACGGCGCTGGCCTCGGCTTCACGGCGCTGCAATTCGGCTTCGTACAGACGCGCCTTTAACTGCTTCATCGCTTCTGCCCGGTTTTTATGCTGGCTGCGCTGGTTTTGGCAGGCCACCACAATGCCCGTGGGCAAGTGCGTGATGCGCACGGCGGAATCGGTGGTGTTCACGTGCTGGCCGCCCGCGCCTGAGGCGCGATAGGTATCAATCCGCAAATCGCCTTCATTGACTTCAATATCAATATTGTCATCGACCACGGGGTAAACCCAGACGCTGGAAAAGCTGGTGTGCCGCCGCGCGTTGGAATCATAGGGGCTGATGCGGACCAAGCGGTGGACGCCGCTTTCAGTCTTGGCATAGCCATAGGCGTTTTCGCCTTTAATCAACAGCGTGGCTGATTTGATGCCTGCTTGTTCGCCCGCATGATAATCGACCAGTTCCACCTTCATCCGGTGGCGTTCACCCCAGCGGGTGTACATGCGTTGCAGCATTTCGGCCCAATCCTGGCTTTCGGTGCCGCCAGCGCCGGCATTGATTTCAATATAGGTGTCATTGGCATCGGCTTCGCCCGCCAACAGCGCGGCCACTTTGTCCTTTTCCGCCCGCTCGGCCAGATCGCCCAGGCTCAGCACGGCCTCATCCGCCAAGGCCTCATCGCCTTCGGCTTCGGCCATTTCCAGCAGCTCAACCGTATCATCGCGTTCCCGCTCAATGGCGCGTGTGGCGTTGATGGCATCGTCCAGCCGCCGCCGTTCGCGCATCACGTCTTGCGCGGCCTTGGGGTCGTTCCACAGCGCCTGGTCTTCGACCTTGGCGTTCAGCTCTTCCAGCCGCTTGAGGGCGCGATCCCAATCCAAAAAGCGCCGCAACAAGGCGACGGCCTGATTGATCTGATCGACATGGGACTGCGCTTCAGCGCGCATTTCAGTTCTCCAATAAACGCTAAGATTGAGGGTAGCGGAACGGCGGGGTTAGTAAATCCCGCCCTCCCTTTGCAAGAAATCACTATCACGACGCAGGCTCTTTTGCGCCGCATCGCCAGCAACAGCTTTATCAGCGGCCTTTTTCTGATCTTCCAGCTCATCACGGCGAATGGTGCGCCGCGGCTCGCTTTCCGGCTTAAAGGCTTCCCAAATCACGGGGGATTTGGGATCGTCGGTTGGCCACGCGCCATAAACCCGCTTGCCTGACATTCGCTCAATCCGAATCATGCGGATGCCCGGGGGCGCGCGGAAGGGCACAATCGGCATATCGGCCATGGCGCGCGTGGCAAACGCCTTGAAAATCGGAACAGCATAGGTGCTGCCCTGCACATAGCCCCCCATATTCCGAGGCTGATCAAAGCCCATATAGAGCCCCGCAATCAAATCAGGTGATCCGCCCACAAACCAGACATTGGTCGGGCCGCTGGTCGTGCCTGTTTTGCCAAAGAGCGGGCGGTTCATATCGCGCAGCTGCACAGCCGTGCCGCGTTGGACAACGCCTTCGAGCATATGGACAACTTGATA
>JBEDNE010000155.1:0-20118 GCA_041170745.1 Pseudomonadota bacterium | reverse complement strand
GTCTGAAGGAAGCGCAGAATACCGCTGCCATGCTGACGACCTTCAACGATGTCGACATGACGGCCGTTATGGAAGCGCGGACCAAGTATAAGGACTTGTTTGAGAAGAAACATGGCGTCCGCTTGGGCTTTATGGGCTTCTTCACCAAGGCCGTGTGCATGGCGCTGAAGGATATTCCCGCCGTCAATGCGTCGATTGAAGGCGATGAGATTGTCTATCGCAACTATGCCGACGTCTCGGTGGCAGTTTCGGCCCCCAATGGTCTGGTTGTCCCCGTTATTCGCGATGCGCAGGATATGTCGGTTGCTGACATTGAACGCACCATTGGCGATTTCGGTAAGCGCGCCAAGGATGGCACGTTGACGATGGATGATATGAAGGGCGGCACCTTCACCATTTCCAACGGTGGTGTGTTCGGTTCACTGATGTCGACGCCGATTATTAACCCGCCGCAGTCAGCGGTTCTGGGCTTGCATCGCATCGAAGATCGTCCGGTGGTTCGTGATGGCCAGATTGTGGTCCGCCCGATGATGTATTTGGCGCTCAGCTATGACCATCGCCTGATTGATGGGCGCGAAGCTGTGACGTTCCTCGTTGCCGTTAAAAACGCCATTGAAGACCCAACCCGGTTGCTGATCGATCTTTAAGGAGCACTATCATGGCTGATGCCCAATACGACCTGATCGTCATCGGCGCAGGGCCGGGCGGCTATGTGGCTGCCATTCGCGCTGCCCAGCTGGGCTTGAAGACTGCGTGCGTGGAGAGCCGGGCAACATTGGGTGGCACCTGCCTGAATGTTGGCTGCATTCCGTCCAAGGCGTTGCTCCATGCTTCCGAATTGTACGAAGAAGCCCATGGCGGATCACTCGCGAAATTTGGTATCAGTTTCAAAGATGTCAAAGTTGATGTGGCTGCGATGCACGCGGAAAAAGCCAAGGCTGTTGGTGAGCTGACAGGCGGGATTGAATTTCTGTTCAAGAAGAACAAGGTCGATTGGCTGAAGGGCCATGCCCGCTTCACATCGGCGAATAGCATTGATGTGAATGGCACAAGCTATTCTGCCAAGAAGATCATGATCGCCACTGGATCATCCGTCACGCCGCTGCCGGGTGTTGAGATTGACCAGAAGGTTGTTGTCGATTCCACCGGCGCACTCGCCTTGCCTAAGGTGCCCAAGCATCTCGTTGTCATTGGGGGTGGCGTGATCGGCCTTGAACTGGGTAGCGTCTGGGGGCGCTTAGGCGCTCAGGTCACGGTTGTGGAATATCTCGATCAGCTTCTGCCCGGTATGGACATGGATGTCCGTAAGGAATCTGCGAAGATTTTCAAAAAGCAGGGTTTTGCGCTGAAGCTCTCGACTAAGGTGACGGGCGTCTCGGTAAAGGGCGGCAAGGCCAGCGTGACCGTGGAACCTGCCGCTGGAGGCGCTGCTGAAGTGCTGGAGGCCGATTGCGTGCTTGTCGCCATTGGCCGTCGTCCCAATACCGAGGGGCTGGATTTGGCCAAGGCTGGCCTTGAAACCAATGCGCGCGGCCAGATTGAAGTTGGTCATGATTTCCAGACCAAGGTTCCGGGCATTTATGCCATTGGCGATGTGACGCCCGGCCCGATGCTGGCGCACAAGGCCGAAGACGAAGGCATTGCCGCGGCGGAATTCTGCGCGGGCCAAATTGGCCTGGTGAACCATGATGTTATTCCGGGCGTTGTTTATACTATGCCCGAATTTGCCAGCGTCGGCCTGACTGAAGAGCAGGCCAAGGAGCGTGGCGAGGTGAAGGTCGGCAAGTTCCCAATGATGGCGAACAGCCGTGCGAAGACCAACCGCGATACCGATGGTTTTGTGAAAGTCATTGCCGACGCCAAGACTGATAAGGTGTTGGGTGTTCACATTGTTGCTTCATTGGCCGGCACAATGATCGCGCAGGCCGCGCAAGCGATGGAGTTTGGCGCGACCAGCGAGGATATCGCCTATACGTGCCACGCGCATCCAACGCATGCCGAGGCGCTAAAAGAAGCGGCCATGGCTGTTATGGGCAAGCCAATCCATATGTAAATGGCAGTCATGCCAAGCCGCCGACCCCTGATCTTCTGTCGGGGGTTGGCCTGTGACTGGTTTTCGCGCAGATTGCCGCAATGCGCCCATCTATTGATCATATTGCCGCCCGTGTTCGCTCTCAAAAAGAGCGTCTCCCCGCCATTTACGGGCAGCTGAATTTTGATGCGCCGCCCGAACGCTTTACGACTGATCTGGGCGTTGAGACCGAGATGCGCTTTGGTGCCGCGATGAGCCGCGATGCTTTGCTCGCGGATGCTGACCTTGTTGCCCGATTTCGCGAATATACAATGTTGGGCGATGTCACGGGGGATGCTTATGCTGCCCTGATGCCGAGCCAGGGCTTTCGACGCTTAGTTGATATGTTGGTGACAGCCTGTGACAAAGGGTTGGGGGCTGTCCCTGATGCCCCGCCTGAACTTATCGCGCTTGTTCAAGAAATGGAGCGTGTGCCCGATTGGCTCGATATGGGACTGGTAGAGGAGGGGGGCCGCGAAGAGAGAAACAGTGCCGCCAACCTCGCGCCCTTTGCCATACGCGGGGCATTTATTGCGACGTTTCTGAACAAATATTCGGCCTTGCCAATGGCGTTGACGGGCACGTTGAGCCACGCGACGGCGGCACGGCGCGTGAAGGAAACGGCCACATTTTTCACCACCACGATTTTGCCGGGAGCGCTGGAGCGGTTCGGGCCGGGCTTTCGCGCGGCGGCGATGGTGCGGCTGATGCATTCTATGGTGCGCGTCAATGTGCTCACGCGTCCGGGTTTATGGGATGCCAAGACCTATGGCATGCCCATACCCCAGTTGGACCAAATGCCAGCAGGGCTGATCCCCATTTACTTCCTGTCCAACGATGTGCTGAAGGCAGGGCGGAGCCACTTTACGCGTGCTGAACGCGCGCGCGTGGAATTGGCGCGCTACCGCTGTTATTTGCTTGGCCTGCCAGAGGATCTGCTGGCCGATACGCCGGAAGACATTGTGCGCATCTGGTGCACGCGCAGTGCCACGCTTCGCTATGACTATGATGACAAGATTTGTGGGGGGCTGTTGCGCGCGACGATGGAGGCCGAGCTTTCAACGGATCAAAGTTTCTCCGCCCGCGTTTTTCGTCGGTTAGAGAGATCCTTCTCCCGCGTCTTTTTTGCAAAGGCATTTCTACAGGGGAATTTTGGGCGCGCGCGTGAACTGGGCGTACCCATCTCTCTGGCAGATCGCTTGCTTTATGCGGCAACCATTTTCGTCATCCTATTCCGCATGATGGCCTATCGATTGGCAGGACATGTGCCGGGTCTGGCAGGCCTTGCCGATGCGCGGCTTGTAAAGCGGTTGCGTCAGCAATTGGCCGGTTATGGTCATGCGGAGTTTACCACAGATGCCGCCAGCTATCGTCCCGCTGTAGCCGCTGATTGAGATCTTTTAGCGTAGCTTGGCGATCAACATGTCGATCAGGCCTGTGTCCGCGCGCATCTTGGGTGTAGCCGGGCACGACAGGCAGCGGACCTGAACAGCAGGGCCTTTGGCCACGGTGCTGGCTTCGATCATCGCTGCAGCAAGCTTCACCTGCTGTCGTTGGACCAGCTGACTATAGGCGTCGCGGGGCAGGCTGCTTTCCTCATTTGCGCCTGTGAAGCGCTCTGCATAAAGTTCAAACCAACTCGGCATTCGATCCAAATAGACGGGGCGGACGGATTTGGGGTCGAGCTTGGCGCGTTTTGCAGCTTCGGCAATGGCATCATCCAGCGAACCAAAGCTATCGACAAGGCCAATCTGACGCGCTGTTCCCCCATCCCAGACGCGGCCCTGCGCAATTTCTTCAACGCGCGCCATGGGAATACGTCGCTGCTCGGATACTAATTTGGTAAAGCGCCGATAAATCTCATTCACGCCCGATTGAATGAGCTGATCGGCAACTGCATTCGTGCCCCGCAACACATCAGGCTGGCCCGAAAATGGGGTTGTCGCCACGCCATCAGCCGTTACGCCCCATTTGGCGAGTGTTTTTTCAAAAGTTGGCACAATGCCAAAAACGCCGATGGAACCCGTAATCGTGGCCGGTTCAGCAAAAATTCGGTCACCAGCACTGGCAATCCAATATCCGCCAGATGCGGCGACATTGCCCATTGAAACAATGACTGGCAAATCCGCTTTCTTTGCAACCAGCAAGGATTGGCGAATTTTCTCTGAGGCAATGGCAGAGCCACCTGGCGAATCCACGCGGACCACCAAAGCTTTTAAATTCTCTTGGGCAACGGCATCCAAGATGATGCGGGAAATGGTGTCTCCGCCCGACGTCCCTGCCGGAGCCTCGCCATCGACAATCTCTCCAGCGACAGTGACGACACCAATTTCGCTGCCACCCGGCACTGGATGAGCGGCAAGATAATCGGCATAATCCGTGCCCTTGAACCCATCGACCGGGTCAGAGCTATCTCGTCCAGCAATGGCAGCTACCCGGTTGGCCCACGCGATCCGATCGCCCAATTTATCGACTATGCCGCTGCGCAGCGCCGCTTGTGCACTGGATTGATTGGCAATGGTGCCAAGGGGGTTTTGGACATAGTTGGCCAATTGGGCTTTGGGTCGCGCGGCTTTGACGTTCGCCATCCATGCAGAAAACAGAGAGTCAAAAAGTGCTTGATCCGCCTGTTTTGCCTCAGGGGATTGGTCTGCCCGGGTATAGGGCTCTACAAAGCTCTTGAATTTGCCAACACGGTAGACGCGAACGGTAACTCCCAGCTTATCAATCAACCCTTTAAAGTAAGGGCGGCTCCCGCCAGGCCCTGCAATGAAAGTAATACCCATTGGATCAAGCCAGATTTCGCTGGCATGGGCGGCAAGTAGATAGCTGTCATCCGCATAGCCTGTTGCATAAGCAATGACTGGCTTTCCGGACTTGCGTACTTTGTCCAATGCGGCGCCCACACGCTGAAGGCTAACTTGGCCACCGCCCATAAACCCATCCAAATCGAGCGCGATGGCTTTGATCCGGGTGTCGGTTGCAGCTGTTTCAATGACATGAACCACATCGCGCAGACGATGTTCGCGAAGTTGGGATGACGAATTGAACAAAAGATCTTGTGGCCTTGCCCGCTCCGGCTGTTCCGCAATTGTGCCGTCCAGCGCTACATAAAGTGCACCGTCTTCAATCGCTGCCGCATTCGGCGTAGCAGAAAGAATGCTATAGAGAAGCGCAAAGAAGAGCAGCATTGTCGCCAGGACAAGTGCATCCTTAATGCCGACGAGCAAGCGCCAGACTTTTGCCAGAAACGACATTCAACCTCCGATAATCCCAATCGCTATGGCTAGCCGTTGGCGCGACCGCTGTAAATGCGGCTTTGTGAAAGCTTAACACCTCTTTGTTAGGCAGTCCTCATGCCAGTTACCTTCAGACCATCCGCTAAAGTGGCGCCGGGGCGGCCGATGTCATGCGTGTCGCATGGCGCGGGCGCTGCGGGGCTTGCAGGGCTGGCCTTGTGGCTTTTCTTTGCACGGCATCATGGGTGGTCGGCTCCGACTTACTCAATTTTTGCTGCAATGGCTTGTGCTGTGCCCACCATTTTATGGTCAGTCTGGATGGACAAGGTCCATCAGCGTCCATCGACCGGATTGTCGTGGCGCACTTCAAATCATGGGCAAAGTCTCTGGTCTATTTCTGCCGTAAAGCTTGTTGGATTTTGGGCGGTTTGGGCCTTAATCGGCTTATTTTACTGCGTTTTTCGTTGGTACTGGCGCGGTTCCTACATCTTCGCGATGGATGTTCTAGCCGATTTGCTCCCTGTTCTTCTGCTTTTGTCCATTGCCTATGTCAGCTGGATAGACCGCTATCTAATTCAGCCCAAAGATGGCGCTTGGCATTTTGGAGCTTGCATTTGCCGTTTGCCGGGGTGGTCAGGGGCTGCCATTGCTGAGTTTGCACGCGCATGGGCTGTTAAGGCCTTCTTCCTCGCATTCATGCTGTCCATTTTACCCGGTAGCTATGGCGTGGTGGTGGCGCGTGATTGGGACGAGGTTCTCGCGTCGCCTTTTGCATTTGCCACATGGTTCATTGCCTTGATGTTCGTGATTGACATCATGTTTGGGACAATTGGCTATGTGCTGACGCTGCGTCCCTTAGACGCGCATATCCGCTCGGCTGAGCCGAATTTGGCAGGCTGGGTGGCCGCGCTGATATGCTATCCGCCTTTTGTTCTGATGGGCGAGGGTAGAGTTTTTGATGCCCGGTTTGCAACCTTTGGCGAGGATAACTGGGTCCATTGGCTGCCCAATTCGTCAATTGCTCATGCAATTTGGGGCGCGGTTTTAGTTCTGTTGACGGGGGTTTATGCGTGGTCGACGGTCGCCTTTGGGCCACGCTTTTCTAATCTGACGCACCGCGGCATCATCACGCACGGGCCCTATGCGCTCAGCAAGCATCCAGCCTATATTTCCAAGGTGATGTTCTGGTGGCTGTCCGTTACGCCCTTTTGGGTGGCGAGCGGGAAGGTGACCGACATGGTCCGCAATTGCTTTGCCTTGGCGTGTATCAGCGCAATTTATTACTGGCGCGCCAAGACCGAAGAAAAGCACCTATCCTGTGACCCGATCTATCGGGATTATGCCGAGTGGATTGCGCAAAATGGTTTGCTGGCCCGTTTGGCGCGTCGAGGAAGGGGATGGCGCAAGGCCATCCCAATCCCCTTTAAGGCTTAGTCAAGTGAGAGCTTGCCATGGTCCAATTGCGGCAGGACGTAGCGGGCGAACATGTCGCACTCTGTCATATGGGGATAACCCGACAGAATGAATGCATCGATGCCAAGGGCTTGATAAGCCCGGATTTTGGCGACGACTTGATCCGGATCACCCACAATCGCCGCCCCACAGCCAGACCGTGCCCGACCAATTCCTGTCCACAGATTATCTTCAATATAGCCGTCTTCACCCGCAGCCGCCCGAAGTTCAGCTTGGCGAGCAACGCCAAATGTTTGGGCATCCAGCGATTTGCCGCGGATCTCAGCGCCTTTATCCGCATCTAATTTAGAGAGCAGCCGGCTGGCATAATCGCGCGCCTCAGCTTCGGTCTCGCGGACGATGACGTGCGCGCGGAACCCATATTTCAGTGTGCGGCCGCGCTTGGCTGCACGCTCAGTCATGTCGGCAATCAGGGCTTTGGCACCGTCCAGCGTTTCTGGCCACATCAGATAAACATCACAGCCTTCTGCAGCGGCTTCGCGCGCGGCAGGCGAAAGGCCGCCAAAATAGAGCGGCGGGCATTTGCCAGACAATGTTGTGACGCGCGGCGGCGCAAGATCAAAATTATAAAACTCGCCCTTGTGCGATAGATGTTCGCCATTGAGCAGCGTCTTAAGGATCTTCATTGCCTCGACCGTGCGGGCATAGCGCGGTTCGCTATCCATTGTCTCGCCCGGCATGTCGGATGAAATGATGTTCACAGCCAGACGCGCAGCCCCACAGGGGGCGGCACCCAGAATGCGATCCAGCGTTGCAATTTGGCGCGCCAATTGCGGCGGCCATGTTTCGCCAATTCGCACTGCCATCAGCAAGCGGATCTGGCGCGTGAGAGCCGCAATCGCGCCCGCAAACATCTGGGTATCAATGCCCAGCTGATAGCCTGACGGCAGCAAGATGTTGTCAAACCCGCCTTCTTCGGCGCGCATCACAATATTGCGGCAATGTTCCCAACTTGAGGCGAGCGATGCATCAGGCACGCCCAAAAACTCATAATCATCATCACAAAGGGCGGAAAACCAAGCGATTTCGAGTGGCTTGCTCATGGCAGTTTCTCCCCACGGCTGGCAACCAGCACATCATACCAATCTTGACGCGTCCAACGCACTTTCAATGCCTCAGCGGCTTCATGAATGCGCGCCACTTGCTGCGATCCGATAATCGGGATTGCGCCTGCCGGGTGCGCCATAATCCAGCTATAGGCGGCAATTGTTCGGCTAACGCCCTGTGCCGTGGCCACCTTGTCCAAGGCGGCAGCTACAGATTTTTCCCGCTCTGTGGACGGCGCAGCAATGCGGCCTCCGCCCAAGGGCGACCACGCGAGCACAGTCATGCGCGAGGCCATGGCTTGATCCAGCAAACCTGCTTCAATTGGCTCTAAATGCAGCGGCGAAAATTCTGGCTGAGTCGACACCAATGGGATCGACAAAAAGCTTTGCAACGCAGCGATATGACCATGCGTGAAATTGGAGACGCCAACGGCACCAACTTTGCCGCTTTTGACCATGTCTTCCAGCGTGCGCGCAAGGTCTTCGGGGTGCGTCAAAATATCGGGGCGGTGCACCTGCCAGAGCTCAACATGGTCAACACCCATGCGGCTCAAAGAGGCGTCCAGCGCGCGCATCAAATAATCTCGGCTCTGGTCATAGGGAATCGGGGGCATGATGCCACCCTTGGTCGCGAGCACCATTTTGCCCCGCAATTGCGGTGCTGCCTTGAACACCCGACCTAAGAGCACTTCCGCATCGCCAAAGCCGGAGGCGCCGTTAAATCCATAAATATCAGCGGTATCAAACAACGTCACGCCTGCTTCAAAGGCCGCTTCAACCAGCTTTTGCGCAGCTGCCACGTCCTCCCCCGTAAAACGCCACATGCCCCACGCCATCGGGCTGACCATTGGGCCATCCGGGCCAAGGCGGCGGGGCGCGGGGGCGGGCAAAAAGCTCTGGTCAGTCACATCGACTCCTGTGGTGGCGGGTTATGATAACGTTGTCTTATTTGAACGCCGCAGATGGCTTTCGTCAAGCGGTGCGGGGGCGTCCCGTAGAGGCTCGGATCACCAATTCATGCGGAAGCCGCTGGTGGATGACAGTTTCGTCTTCGCCAAAAAGTAATGTGGCCGCCGTATAGGCCAGATCTCGCACAGGTTGGCGAATGGTGGTCAGGGGTGGCCAAACAAGGCTGGCAAGGGCTGTATCGTCAAACCCTGCGACGGACAGATCTTCTGGAACATCGAGCCCCAAGCCATGGGCATAGGCCAAAACACCGGCCGCCATATCATCATTGCTCGCAAAAATGGCCGTCGGCGGGGTGGGCAGGGCAATCAGCGCTTCTGCCGCTGCACGGCCAGATTCAAAGTCAAACGAGCCTTGGCGAACAAGATTGGGCTCATAGGCAATGCCAGCCCGGTCAAGCGCGCGACGATAACCAAAATGGCGTTGGTCGCTCGCCATATGATTGGGGTGGCCAATCACAAAACCAATTCGTTTATGCCCTTGATTAATGAGGTGGCTGGTCATGTCGTCTGCGGCTTGCACATCATCCATGAAGACCGACGAAGTCATAGCATGGTTGGTGCCGGGCGATATGCGAACAAAGCGGATATGGCGGCGTTCCAGCTCTGCCAACACTTCGGGCGCATCTGTTACAGGGGAAGACAATATGATCCCGTCGACATGTGTTTCATCAATCAGGCCGCCCACTTCTGCGGCCAAATTGGGGGAGGCGACATCCACGGGTTGGGCCAACATCCGCACGCCTTCTTCGCGCGTGCGCGCCCAAACGCCTTCTTGCACTTGGTGAATATAATGCGGGCTATGATTGTCGTAGAGCAGGGCGATTTGAAAAGAGCGGCGGCCTGCCAATGTGCGCGCAGCAAGGCTGGGGCTGAAATTAAGCGCGGCCACAGCTTCTTCCACCCGCCGCTTGGTTTCTTCGCGGACATATTTTTCTTTATTGAGGACACGGGAAACTGTCTTGATCGACACCCCCGCCACTCGCGATACATCTTTGATCGTTACCCGCATGGCAAAAGGCTAGCATGGAATGGTCGCAGGTCAAATTTGTTGCAGCAAGGCCACAGTGTCGATGCCCATTGCGTTGCACGGGCACCTCTTGCTTGCCTTCGCGCTGTAATTGAGAGAGAAACTTAATTCAGACATCGTTGTCATAACTGGAATAGCGTGGGAGAGGTCATGGTACGCTACGGGCTCGTTGGCTCGGGAATGATGGGTGTGGAGCATATCCACAATCTGGCAATTACCCCCGGTGCAGTCGTTACTGCGTTGGCAGACCCTGTTGACTCCTCGCTAGGCTGGGCCAAGTCCGCGCTTGGTGATCGCGCAGACGGCGTTAAAACCTTTTCCTCATCTGCTGAATTGGCAGCCTCAGGCCTGGTCGACGCGGTGATTGTGGCAAGCCCCAATTACACGCACCGGGCGGTCCTTGAGCCTCTGTTTGATGCCGGATTGCACATTTTGTGCGAAAAGCCGTTGGCGACGACTATTGACGATGCGCGCTGGATAGCGGAGCGTGTCAAGCAGCATCCCGGCGTATTTTGGACGGCAATGGAATATCGGTACATGCCGCCCGCCGCTGCGTTTATTGAGCAGGTTCATGCCGGGCGCATTGGCGCGCTTAAAATGCTGAGCATCCGGGAACACCGCTTTCCGTTTCTTGTCAAAGTGGGCGACTGGAATCGTTTTGCTGAGAATACGGGCGGGACGATGGTGGAAAAATGCTGCCACTTCTTTGATTTGATGCGTCTAATTACACAATCTGAAGCGGTGCGTGTCTATTGTTCTGGCGCGATGGATGTGAACCATCTCGATGAGGCCTATGATGGCCGGCGCCCGGACATTATCGACAACAGCTTTACGACGGTAGATTTTGCCAATGGCGTGCGCGCTATGTTGGATCTGTCCATGTTTGCTGATGGGGCAGAAAATCAGGAAGAGATTTGTGCGGTGGGGGATAAAGCTCGTCTGGAGTGCTTGATCCCGTCCGGCGATCTCATCTTCAGCCCGCGCACTGGTTTTATGAACCCGAAAACGCCTGAGCGGGTCCATGTGCCCGTTGATGAAGCCGCGTTGAAGGCTGGTAGCCATCATGGCTCAACCTATTATGAACACCAGAAATTCATTGCAGCCGTGCGGGGTGAAGGCCCCGTAGAAGTAACGGCGGATGATGGTTTGCGTGCTGTGGCAATTGGCATGGCCGCTGAAATCAGTGCGCGCGAGAAGCGCGTGGTTGATATGAGTGAACTTGGTTTTTGAGGGGACCGGCCTGATCGGCAGCCGGAATATAATGTCGACTAAAATGGTAGAGTATACAATAGTGTCTCGACCACTCGATTCGAAGGGAGGAACATCATGAAACTTATTCGTTCCGCCGTCCTCGCCAGCGCCGCTATGGCCCTTGCGTTGCCGGCTATGGCTTATGCCCAATCGGCTGACGAAGGAGCCGCTGCTGGCGACATCATCGTCACGGCCCAGAAGCGTGAAGAAAATCTGCAATCGGTTCCGGTTGCCATCTCGGTCATTTCTGGCGCTGCACTTGCCAATAATGGCGGGTTGACGCTCGAAAATGCCCAGTATCTCGTTCCGTCGATGAACTTCCGTAAGGCAGGTACAACGCTGAACCAGGCCCTGTTCCTGCGCGGCGTTGGCACGATCAACTTTTCGATCGCCGCTGAGCCTTCAGTTGCAGCCGTTCTCGATGGCGTGGTTTTGAGCCGCGCTGGCGAAGGCTTTAGCGACTTGTTTGATGTTGAGCGCGTCGAAGTGCTGCGTGGTCCGCAAGGCACGCTGTTCGGCAAGAACGCGTCGGCTGGTGTGGTGTCGATTGTAACCAAGCGCCCGACCGACAAGGTCGAGAGCACAGTTGAAGCCTCGTATTTCGACAAGTCGGAATATCGCGCCCGCGCCACCATCAATGCGCCGCTGAGCGACAAGGTGCGTTCACGCCTGACGGGTTTCTATGGCCAATATGACGGCAACATCTCTAATGTCGCCACCAAGTCGAAGGTCAATGGTTATAAGCGCTATGGCTTGCGCGGCGTGATTGAAGCCGATGCCAGCGAAACGCTGACGCTGACGCTGCGTGCTGATTATCGCAAGGCCAATGATGATTGTTGCGCCGAAATCATCAGCCCGCGTCCAACCAATGCAGCGGCATTGGCACTGACGGGCACAACCTTTGATGGCGTCGAAGCGCGGACTGTGAACCAGAATTTGGTAACAGCGACGAAGGAAAAGAGCTGGGGCACCTCGCTTCAGGCGGATCTGGAGCTGGGCGATCACACTTTGACGTCAATCACCAGCTATCGTGGCTGGGATAACCGCGAAATTCGTGATGGTGACTGGCTGAGCCAGCCCTATGTTGGTCTGAACCAGCTGCACGATGATGGCCCACAAACATCAAACACCTTCACCCAGGAAGTGCGCATTGCATCGCCAACGGGTGGGCTGATTGAATATGTGGTTGGCGCCTATTACTCGCGCGCGAAGTCAGAGCGGACTTTCACGCGCAACGTGATTGCCTGCTCGGCGTCGACCTTGGCAGAAATTGCCGTTGGTCTGCGTCCGTGCTCAACGGATCCGGCTGTGTCGACCTTCACCAACCCCATTGGCAGCGCCACCTTTGGCTCTACCTTTGATAACAAGGCGTTGTTCGGCCAGACGACAATCAATGTGTCGCCTGCGTTCCGCCTGATTGGTGGTCTGCGCTATACCAAGGACGATCTCGACGTCTTCTTGGGCCGTACATCAAACTTCCCTGATGCACGTCCGGGTATTCGCCCCAACTTCAACTTCGCTGGCGAAACCAGCAAGTCGAACGTTTCGGGTAAGGCTGGTTTCCAGGCTGACGTTACCGAAGACACAATGGTCTATGGTAGCTACACGCGTGGCTATAAGGGCCCGGCTTACAACGTGTTTTTCAACATGTATAAGTCTGCCAATCCGCCGCTTGCAGGCCTAGCTGGCATTGATGACACGAACGTGATTGCGGCAGAAACTGTCGATGCGTTTGAAGTTGGTGCTAAAAACAGCCTGTTTGATGGTCGCGCGATCATCAACATCGCGGCTTATTACGCAAAATATTACAATTATCAGGCCAATAACCCGGATCTGGTCGCCGGTGTTGTGACGACTCGTCTGACCAACGCTGGTACAGTTTCGACCAAGGGCTTTGAAGTTGACGCTATTTTGCGTCCGGCACGCAATGTGAACATCTCGGGCGGCTTTGCCTATAATGATGCGCAGGTTGTGGCCTTCCGTCTGCCGGCTGGCGGCAACCCTGCCAACATCGTTGCACCGGGCACGCCGTTGCCAAATGCACCGAAGTATAAGGCGTCAGTGGGTGCTGATTGGACGATTGAAACGGGCAATGCGTTCAACGTCCAGCTTGGTGCGTCACTCGCTTATCAATCGTCGCAGATCTATGAACTGACGGCGAACTTGACCACGCGTGCGGGCACGACTGTTGCGGGCTATTCCATCGTTGATGTCAACGCCTCGTTGGTGGACGTCAATGACCGTTGGAAGATCACGGCGCATGTGAAGAACTTGTTTGACAAGAGCTTTGCCTCGTCGATCATCTCCGGCGGCCCGGGTGGCAGCTTCCGCTACATCATCCCGCGTGAAGCTGATCGTTATGTCGGCATCACGGCGCAGCTGAACTTCGGCAACTAAGCTTAAGTCAGCACAAAAAATAGGGCTGGGGCCATGTGGCTCCAGCCCTTTTTTTATGCCCTAACGACTATTGGGCTGACGCAATGGGCCGGATAACGGGCACCAGCACATGCACCCATAGCGTCGCCAGCAGATAGGCACTCGCTGCCATGGCGAACATGGGCCAATAGCCAACGCCATGCGTTAGCGACCATCCCGTAAATTCAATGATCCCCATGCCCGTGAGATTGCCGAACACGGCGCCAATAGCCATCACGGTGCCAACACGTTGGGTGGGCACGGTGTCCGCCGTAAAGCCAAAGATATTGGTCGAAAAGCCTTGATGCGCGAAAAGGGCAAGGCCAATCAAGCCTGCGGCCACCCAAGGGCTTGACGCTTCAAGCGCCAGCGGAATGGGCAGAATAAGCACCGCATAAAACAGCATGGATGATTTGCGCGCCGCATTGGGGCTAAGCCCGCGTGCCAACAGCAATGGGAACACAATACCACTTGAAAGCGCACCCAAGGCCGCCATGCTATAGATGAGCGCGATGGGGCCGCCGAGCTCTGCTTGGCTCATTTTGAAGACGCGGCTGAACAGATCGGGCGTCCAGAACAGCATGAACCACCAAATCATATCCGTCAGAGCTTTGGCGCCGGCCACAGCCCATGTCCGGCGATCAGAGAGCATATCTTTGACCCAGCCCTTTGGCTTTTCGGCATCCTGCGTGACGGCTTCGGGCGTTGCATCGGGCTCAGATGCAGCAACAGGCTTTAGGTTCCGGGTGATAGGGTACCAGAACATCAGCCAGACAAAGCCCAAAGCCCCGGTCACAAGAAAGGCTGCTTGCCAGCCAAAGGCGAGCGCAAAAGGCGGGATGATAAGCGGTGTCAGCACAGCGCCAATATTTGGCGCCGTGTTGACAAGTCCGAGGCCGAGCGAGCGTTCCCGAAGGGGAAGATATTGCGCCGCTGATTTCACCGCGGCGGGCGTGTTGATGGATTCAGCAGCGGCAAGGACAATGCGCGCTGCCAAAAACTGCCCAACTGTTGTCGCAAAAGCATGGGCCATGCCGGCAAGGCTCCAAATTGCCACCGCACCGCCATAGGCCGCGCGCACGCCAAAGCGATCCACCAGCCAACCAACAAAGACCACTGATGCCGCTGCCGTCAGCTGAAAGGCTGAGCCCAAATGGGCAAATTCTTGATCCGTCCAGTTAAATTCAGCTTCCAGCGTTGGCTTCAACAAGGCCAGTACTTGACGGTCTACATAATTGAGCGCTGTCCCTACAAAGACCAGCGCAATCAGCGCGTAGCGCAGTTTCTTTCCACGATCGATTTGACCATCTGACATGAATTGTCTCCACTCCTGAAGTGCGCCATAGTAGACAACGCTGTCATGATGCCAAGGGGGAGATGTAGGTGAGCAAGCAAAAGGCCGTGCCAGCTGTCGCAGATTTATATGGCGATTTGTATGAACCGGCCGCTGCAGCCAAGATTGGCATGCGCGATTATATTCCCGGTTTGGTTGTCACTGGCGTTGCAGCGCTGGCCGCTGCCTATCTCGCTGAGCATTATGGCGCGCCGTTGATGTTGATGGGCTTGCTCATTGGTCTTGCCTTCAACTTTGCCAATGCAGACACGCGGCTGCACCCCGGCCTTAATTTTGCCTCGCGCAGCTTGTTGCGCTGGGGGATTGTTCTGGTGGGTGCGCAAATCACCTTTGCGCAAATTGCGTCTTTGGGCGTGCCAAGTTTCATTGCCATTGCCGTTATTCTCGCTCTGGTGACGGTAACGGGGCTTGGTGTCGCCCGCCTTTTTGGTCTGCCATGGGCCCTAGGGCTCTTGGCGGGTGGATCGGTCGCAATTTGTGGCGCCTCCGCCGCGCTTGCGCTGTCTACGTTGCTGGGTGAAAAAAGGACAAGTCAGGCCCAATTGACCTTGGTTTTGGTATGCGTGTCGGCGGCAAGCGCTTTTGCTATGTCGACCTATCCTATTCTGGCGGGCAGCTTGGACCTGTCAGACCGCCAAGCCGGTTTTTTAATTGGGGCCTCGATTCATGATGTCGCTCAGGCGCTGGGGGCGGGATATAGCTTTTCCAACGAAGCTGGGCAGACGGCTGCCATCGTAAAGCTGACACGCGTGGCACTGCTGGCGCCGACACTTGCGGTCATTGCGCTCATTTTATCGCGTCAAGGTGCTGGAAAAGCTGGTCCAATTACTGTGCCTTGGTTTGTTATGGGCTTTTTAGCTGTTGCAGCCGTCAACAGTTTCATGCCCTTGCCGCCAGCGGTCGTGGATGTCTCACGCAAGGGGGCCAGTGCGCTCTTGTTGCTGGCCGTGGTGGCCACTGGCATTAAATCCCCCATGCAATTGCTGCTGCAGCAGGGCTGGCGCAGTTCTATGCCCGTGGTGGGGGCAACTTTGGTGTCTTTCCTGCTCTCCCTCGCAGCCGCTATAGTCTTGGCCTAAGCTTTACGTCGGTGGAAGTGTGGACGCGGAAGCTGGCGCTATATTAGGTGGCGGGGCTTTGCGCATCTTCATACACTGATTAGCGTCTGGCCGAGAAAAGACCTCACAATTCCAGAGGGCCTTATCAATCCCAGCAGAGCGATTGCGTAAATAGCTGAAGGTCAGCGATTGCAGCTGCTCGTCGCTAATTGGGAAACGAAAGGGCGCCAGCTTTGGATCGGTCCAGACGAGGATTTTGCAATAGGGTTTCGTACCACAGGAAAACAGAACAAGGCGCAGCATCAGGCCTGCGTCGGCTGTGCGCGGCAGAATGAAGACCAGATAATCGCCCGTGCTATTTTGGAGCGCGGGAATAAAACCATAAGGGTTCATGGGAACAGTTTGGCTGGTCGATTCTGGGTCAAGCTGGCGCGCCAGTAACTGGGCTTCTTCAGTTTCAAAGTCGGGCGTCGTGCCCATTGTCCCATGGGCAGGGGAAAGACTGGTCAATTGCGCAATCATTGGTTCCGCGCCTGCATAACGCCCCCGGAACGCATTTAATTTTCCCCACCATCCCGCCCAGCGGAAGAACAAATGTGTGCCCTCTTTATGGACTTTATCCAACTTGTTGCTCCACGCCGGCAGAACCCAATCTGTGTGGTAATGAGTGGCCGTCCCCACGGGGCGGAATACCTCACCCGTCAGCATGATCCGCGCGAGCCCTTGCATATTGGCCCAGGCAGCAGGGCCTGGCTTGTGCACCATTGATCCATCGCAGGTGAAAGTGAACTGGCAGCCCGAACTGCGTTCCGCCCCTTGAAAGACAACGCCGCAGACAGTTTTCGGGAAAGCGGGGTGGCGCACTCTGTTTAAGACGACTTGGGCAACTGCCTTTTGCCCTGCAAGGCTTTCGGTTCCTGCCTCATAGAGAATGGCGGCTGCCAAACAGTCTGTTGCACGGGCGCGATCTTGAACGCTGCCCGTAATCCGAAATGGCTGGGCAGGAGGGATCGGCTCCTGCGTAAAGGGGGTTTGAGCGTTGATGCGCTGCGCCAATGTCGGGTCTAATGTACGCAGGACAAGCGGCTCTACGGGCGGCGGAGCAGGTGCGGGGTCAGCCAAGGCCACCTGCAAAGGCGGTTGGCGTATGCCATCATAGGCCGTGCCCAATGGGCCAGCATTGAGTGCCCAAATAACAATGCTGATAGCGACGGCCACGCACAGCGCAGCAATGGGCACCCAATGAACCGGGCGCTCGCCGAGCGCGGACTGCGGGTCAGCCAGCCGTAAAACATCGGGCCGCATGGCTCAGGCTCGCTAATCAGGCTTCTGGCAAGAAGTCGGGCACTGACAAATAGCGTTCGCCGGTATCATAGCTGAAGCCCAGCACGCGGGCATCTTTTGGAAGATCAGGCAGTTTCTGCGCAATTGCGGCCAAGGTCGCGCCAGAGCTAATGCCCACCAACATGCCTTCTTCGGTGGCCGCGCGGCGGGCCATGGCTTTGGCATCTGCCGGATCAACTTGAATAACGCCATCCAGCAATTTCGTGTGCAAATTGGCAGGAATAAAGCCAGCGCCAATGCCTTGAATGGGGTGGGGTGAGGGGGTGCCGCCGCTAATGACAGGCGACAAGCTGGGCTCAACGGCGAAGACCTTCAGCTTGGGCCAATGCTGTTTTAAAAACTGTGCCGCGCCCGTGATATGGCCTCCGGTCCCCACGCCGGTAATGATGGCATCAAGTGGTGTTTCAGCAAAGTCCGCCAGAATTTCCGGGCCAGTCGTGCGGACGTGAATGTCAATATTGGCTGGGTTTTCAAATTGCTGAGGCATCCACGCGCCCGGAATTGTCTCTACCAGTTCCAGCGCGCGCTCAATTGCGCCTTTCATGCCTTTTTCCCGCGGAGTCAGGTCAAATGTTGCCCCATAAGCGAGCATCAGGCGCCGCCGCTCAATCGACATGCTTTCTGGCATAACCAGAATGAGTTTATAGCCTTTCACCGCGGCAACCATGGCTAGGCCAATGCCGGTATTGCCGCTGGTGGGTTCTACAATGGTGCCGCCGGGTTGGAGGGCGCCGGTCCGCTCGGCATCTTCAATCATCGCCAGACCAATACGATCCTTAATTGACCCGCCGGGATTGCTGCGTTCGGACTTGATCCACACTTCCCGATCCGGAAACAGGCGCGAAACGCGAATATGCGGCGTGGACCCAATGGTATCGAGGATAGAGGCGGCTTTCATGATGACGTCTTCCTGAAGTGAGGTTCAAAGGTCCGGGCATTTCTAAGTTCGGGGAACAGCCATGCCCAGACGCCTGTTACCAAGATAGCCCCGACGCCGCCAAAGACAACTGCGCCAACGGGCCCCAAAAGGGCAGCGAACATTCCAGATTGCATTTCCCCAAGCTCATTCGAGCCGGAAATTGCCAGCGAGGAGACTGCAGCAACGCGCCCGCGCATGTCATCTGGCGTGTTGAGTTGGACAAGCGACGAGCGGACATAGACGGACAGCATATCGGCCGCACCAAGGATGGAAAGCATCCCGAGTGACAGCCAAAAGGACTTGGAAAGCCCAAAGCCAATCGTGGCCAGCCCAAAGACAACAACGGCCCACAGCATCTTAATGCCCACATTATGCTTGAGGGGGCGGAAGGAGAACCACAGCGCCATTAATGTGGCGCCCACTGCGGGCGCAGCGCGAAGCCAGCCCAGCCCTTGGGGGCCAACATTTAAAATATCGCGCGCATAAACGGGCAAAAGCGCTGTTGCGCCGGCCAACAGCACAGCAAAAAGGTCAAGTGTAATTGCTCCCAGCAAAAAGCGCTCATTCCATGTATAATGCAGCCCATCAATCATCTGCCGAAAGGGATGAGCTTGGCCCTTGATTTCCGTTTTGGGAAAAGGGCGAATGCGGCTGAGTGCAAAGGACGCAACAGCCAGCAACATCGCTGAAATCCAATAGGGCAGGGCCGGATTGCTGGCGAACAGGAGGCCACCAACGCCAGGGCCAATGACGGTACCCGTTTGCCACGCCATTGAATTGAAGGCGATGGCCCGTGGCAGGATGCGTGCAGGCACAATATTGGCCACAATGGACGACATGGATGGGCCCACAAAGACGCGGGCCACGCCGTGCAGGGCGGCCATCATGTACAGCAAGGGCAGGGTCAGGGCATCCTGCGCCGTCATAATGCCAAGCGTCAGCGCCACAACGCCATCAATGCTGTTCGCGAAAATCGCGACACGGCGGCGATCAAAGCGATCCGCCACCCAGCCGGCAACAGGTGTGAGCACGGCAAGGGGGATGAATTGTGCCAGCCCTAACAGGCCGAGTTGAAAAGAGGCCTCGCGAATGCTCATCCCATAATCAGAGCGCGCGACATCATAAAATTGATAGCCAATAACAACGACCATCCCCATTGTCGCCAAGACCGCGCTAAACCGGGCAATCCAGAAATAGCGATAGTCCGGAATGGACAGCGGATGGGGAGAAGTGTCAGCCGTGTCAGTCACGACTTGCTCTTGGCCTCAACATCGCAGACGTGCAAGCGTTGACCGTCGGGATATCATAAAGAATTATTTAGCAGGCGCAGTGTCAGGATTTTAGGCCAAGGTCACAAAGCTATCGAGCACGCGCTTACGCCCGGCCTGATCAAAATCAATTTCCAGCTTATTGCCTTCAATTTCAGCAATTTGGCCATAACCAAATTTGTCATGAAAGACGCGTTGGCCGATCGCTAAATCGCTGCGCCCTCTGGTGCCGAGGCTGATTGCGCTGGCGCGGGCCTCGACAATCCGTGTGGGGGCGCTGGAATAGCTGCTGCTGGCGCGCTGCCAACCTGGGCCACGACCCGTGCTGCGGGCAACATGCGCAAAGGGATCTGCGCTTTGCGCCCAATTGGCCCGCCACAGGCTTTCCCCGCCAGAAAAGCTGCTTTCTTGCTCAACATGGTCGGCAGGAAGCTCGGCAATGAAGCGCGAGGGGATGCTTGACGTCCATTGCCCATAGATGCGCCGATTGGCGGCGTGGAAAATCGTGCATTTCTGCCGTGCCCGCGTGATGGCAACATAGGCCAAGCGGCGTTCTTCTTCCAAGCTGGCAATCCCGCCTTCATCCAGCGCGCGTTGCGATGGAAAAACGCCTTCTTCCCAACCGGCGAGAAAGACTTGAGAAAACTCTAAGCCCTTGGCCGCATGGATGGTCATCATCGTTAGC
>JBEDNE010000154.1:0-25413 GCA_041170745.1 Pseudomonadota bacterium | reverse complement strand
TGTGCCGAAATTCTATAAATTGCGCGATTAAGCATCCAGCGGCGGCATATTGTGGCCGAGCAGGCGCAGCACATCGGCTGCGCACTCGACCACATTTGAGCCGGGGCCATAAATGCCCTGCACGCCCGCATTTTTCAGGAACTCATAATCCTGTGCCGGGATAACGCCGCCCGCGATGACCTTGATGTCGCTGCGGCCCTTCTCCCGAAGCAGATTAATCAATTCAGGGATCAGCGTCTTATGGCCTGCCGCAAGTGAGGAAGCCCCCACCACGTCCACGCCGCTGTCGAGCGCCAGCACCACCGTTTCCTCGGGCGTCTGGAACAAGGGGCCCGACACAACGTCAAAACCCATATCCGCAAAGGCCGAGGCGATGACATTTGCCCCGCGATCATGCCCATCCTGCCCCATTTTGGCGACCAGCAGCTTCGGCTTGCGGCCCAAGCGGCGGGAGACGGCCTCAACGCCTTCCAGCACCTGCGCCCAACGCCGATCAAATTCATAGGCGCTGCCGTAAATGCCCTTTACGGGTGTCGGTGTGGTCCCATAGCGGCCAAATACGGCTTCCATCGCGGCAGAGATTTCCCCCAACGTTGCCCGCGCCCGCGCGGCTTCTACGGCGAGTTCCAGCAAATTGGCGCCGCCCTTTGCGCCTTTGGTCAAGGCCGCGAGCGCCGCTTGGCAACGGGCTTCATCGCGATTTTCCTTAACGGCCCGAATGCGCGCAATCTGCGCTTCCCGCACGGCGGCGTTATCAACTTCCAGAATATCGATCTGATCTTCATTGGCGAGGCGATATTTATTCACGCCCACAATCACATCGTCACCGCGATCGACACGTGCCTGACGTGCCGCAGCCGCTTCTTCAATCATCGCCTTGGGCCAGCCTGCCGCCACGGCCTTCGCCATGCCGCCTTCGGCTTCAACCCGCTCAATGATGTCCCATGCCTTATCAACCAATTCCTTGGTCAGCGCCTCGATATAATAGCTGCCGCCCAATGGATCGACGACGTTGCACATCCCCGTTTCTTCCTGAAGGATGATCTGGGTGTTGCGGGCAATGCGGGCTGAAAAATCAGTTGGAAGCGCAATGGCTTCATCCAGCGCATTGGTGTGCAGCGATTGGGTACCGCCCAGCATGGCGGCCATCGCCTCAACCGTGGTGCGGATCACGTTGTTATAGGGATCTTGCTCGGTCAGCGAGACGCCCGAAGTCTGGCAGTGCGTGCGCAGCATCTTCGATCGTTCATCTTGGGCGCCCAGCTTGGTCATCACGCGATGCCACAGCACACGCGCCGCACGCAGCTTTGCCACTTCCATGAAGAAGTTCATGCCAATCGCAAAGAAGAAGCTCAGACGGCCTGCAAATTTGTCAATGTCGAGGCCAGAGGCCACACCATATTTCACATATTCCATGCCGTCGGCGATGGTGAAGGCAAGCTCTTGAACCTGCGTCGCCCCGGCTTCCTGCATATGATAGCCAGAAATGGAAATGCTGTTAAATTTCGGCATCTTCTGGCTGGTAAATGCGAAGATGTCTGAAATAATTCGCATAGAGGGTTCAGGCGGATAGATATAGGTGTTCCGCACCATGAACTCTTTGAGGATGTCGTTCTGGATCGTCCCATCCAGTTGCTCAACCGGAACACCCTGCTCCTCGCCCGCGACAATGAAGAACGCCAGCACAGGGATCACCGCGCCATTCATCGTCATGGAAACCGACATTTGATCGAGCGGAATACCGTCGAACAGAATTTTCATATCCTCAACGCTGTCAATCGCGACACCAGCCTTGCCGACATCGCCCACAACGCGCGGATGATCGCTATCATAGCCGCGATGCGTCGCCAGATCGAACGCGACCGAGAGGCCCTTTTGCCCCGCCGCCAGATTGCGGCGATAAAAGGCGTTGGATTCTTCAGCGGTTGAAAAGCCCGCATATTGGCGAATGGTCCATGGACGACCAGTGTACATCGACGCGCGCACGCCCCGCGTGAAGGGCGCAAAGCCCGGCAAGCCGGGGTCTTCGCTGACGTCTTCCGCTGTATAAAGCGGCTTCACATCAATGCCTTCCGGCGTGTGCCAGGTCAGGTCTTTGCCCTTAACCTCTTTGGCCGCCGCCTGTTTCCAGTCGTCCAGATTTGCCATATTTTATCGACCCTTAAATTGCGGCTTGCGCTTTTCGAGGAAGGACAGCCCCCCTTCGCGCGCATCTTCTGAGCTGCCGGCTTTCTGCTGGCCTTCGGCTTCTGCATTCAGCGCAAAGGAATAATTCTGTTCCAGCGCGGTCAGGATGTTCTGGCGCATAATGCCATATGCCAGCGTTGGACCATTGGCGAGGCGCGTGGCCAGGGCCCGGGCTTCTGCCATCAACTGATCATCCTCAACGCACTTGTAGATCATGTTCCAGGCAACCGCCTGATCGCCGGAGATTTTCTCACCCAGCATCATCATTTCGGTGGCGCGCGCCTTGCCCACCAAGCGCGGGAGCATCCAGCTGGCACCGCCATCCGGCACCAAGCCAATGTTCACAAAGGCTTGCAGAAAATAGCCGCTCTTGCCCGAGATCACGAAGTCTCCCGCCAGTGCAATCGAGCAGCCGACACCCGCCGCAGGGCCGTTGACAGCGGTGATCACCGGAATGTTCAACCGGGCGATCTTCATCATTGTGGGGTTGTAGCGCCGCGTGAGCGCGGCATAGCTGCCCTGCCCGCCGGTCACCGGGCGTTCACCGCGCGCCTGAAGGTCCGCGCCCGAGCAAAAGGCGCGGCCTGCGCCTGTAATGATCAAGCAGCGTGCATCGCCCAATTGGTCCAACGCATCGGCGATATCGTCGGCCATATCGAGCGAACAGGCGTTTAAGCGCTCAGGACGGTTCAGCGTAATTGTTGCAATATTGTCGCTGATATCGAGTGTAATGGTTTCAAATTTCATGATTTTTTCTCCATCCTCTCTCTTCGTCATGCTGAACTTGTTTCAGCATCCATGAACACCCAGTCATTAAATTTCTAATCAGCTGTCAATGGACCCTGAAACACGTTCAGGGTGACCTATTGTTGTTCCTCAATGTGCCGTTTTCGGCGTTTCCATAATTTCGGTCAGAACCCCACCCATGTCTTTGGGATGAACGAAGAAAATCAGCGTGCCATGCGCGCCAATGCGGGGCTCTCCCAGCACGCGCTTGCCCATCGCTTCAAATTCCGCCTTGGCGGCATGAATATCTGGCACTTCAAAGCACATATGGTGCTGACCGCCCTGCGGGTTCTTTTCCAAGAAGCTTGCAATGCTGGTGTTGCCCGGAAGTGGCTCAATCAGCTCAATTTGCGTGCCATTATTCGGGCCTTCGGCAGGTGTATCGACAAAACACACCTTCACGCCCTGCTCAGGCAAATCAAAGGGCGCATGAATATGCGTTGCGCCCATCACATCGCGCCAAAAGGCAATGCTGGCCTCAATCGACGGCGTTGCGACGCCAATATGGTTTAAGCGGCCGAGTTTCATAAAGGGCGCTCCTTAAAGCGGAATATTATCGTGTTTCTTCCACGGGTTTTCGAGCTGCTTGTTGCGCAGCTTGCGCAGACCCAAGGCAATCCGGCGGCGCGTGGAGTGCGGCATGATTACCTCATCCACAAAGCCCTTGCTGGCCGCCACAAATGGGTTGGCAAAGCGGTCTTCATATTCCTTGGTCCGCTCGGCAATCTTCTCGGGGTCGCCAATGTCAGAGCGGAAGATGATTTCTACCGCGCCCTTTGCGCCCATCACGGCGATTTCCGCTGTCGGCCATGCATAGTTCAGGTCGCCGCGCAAATGCTTGGAGGCCATCACGTCATAGGCGCCGCCATAGGCCTTGCGCGTGATCACGGTGATCTTGGGCACGGTGGCTTCGGCATAGGCAAAGAGCAGCTTGGCACCATGTTTGATGATGCCATTATGCTCTTGGCTGACACCCGGCAAAAAGCCCGGCACATCGACAAACGTCACAATCGGAATATCAAAGGCATCGCAGAAGCGAACGAAACGGCCCGCTTTTTTCGATGCATTGATATCCAAGCAGCCCGCCAGCACCATCGGCTGGTTGGCGACAATACCCACGGTGCGACCCTCAATCCGGCCAAAGCCGATAATGATATTGCCGGCATGATTGGGCTGAACCTCAAAGAAATCGCCCTCGTCCACGGTTTTGCGGATCAGCTCATGCATATCATAGGGCGTGGTGGCCGAAGCCGGGATCAGCGTATCGAGGCTGTGCTCGACACGATCCCATGGATCATTGGTCGGCCGCTCTGGCACGCCCATGCGATTGTTTTCGGGCAGGAAATCAATGAAGTCACGCGCGGCGAGCAGTGCCTCAATGTCATTTTCCAGCGCCAGATCCGCCACGCCGGACTTTGCGGTGTGCGTAATCGCGCCGCCCAGTTCTTCCTGCGTCACGACTTCGTTGGTGACGGTCTTCACCACATCCGGGCCGGTCACAAACATATAGCTTGAGTCCTTCACCATGAAGATGAAGTCCGTCATCGCGGGTGAATAAACGGCACCACCCGCACAGGGGCCCATGATGAGGCTCAACTGCGGCACAACGCCCGAGGCCAGCACATTGCGCTGGAACACCTCAGCATAGCCACCCAGCGAGGCGACACCTTCCTGAATGCGGGCGCCGCCGCTGTCGTTGAGGCCAATGACGGGCGCACCAACTTTCAGTGCCATATCCATGATCTTGCAGATTTTCTGGGCGTGCCGTTCTGACAAAGAGCCGCCAAACACCGTGAAATCCTGGCTGTAGACATAGACCAGACGGCCATTGATCGTGCCTGATCCGGTGACGACACCATCGCCGGGGATCTTGGTCGCTTCCATGCCAAAATCGACGCAATTATGCTCAACATACATGTCCAGCTCTTCAAACGAGCCTTGGTCCAGCAGGACGTCCAGACGCTCGCGTGCGGTCAGGCGGCCCTTGGCGTGTTGCGCGTCAATGCGCTTTTGCCCCCCACCCATACGGGCAGCAGCGCGGCGCTTTTCGAGCTCTGCAATGTTCGATGACATGGCGATCCCCTAAAAATTGAAGCATCGCTTTTGGGGCCAGTCATTGGCAATGTCCAATGTGAACTTGCAAAGTTGCAAAGTGGGAGTTTGCAAATTTAGGCACCAACCGGCATAAGCCGCGAATGAGCGAGACAAAAGCTGCCACCGGCCCTTTGCGTCGGCGCATTTTTGCCGGGCCAAAGCTGCGCGCCTTGCGGGCAAGTTTTACCCTAAAGCAATCCGACATGGCGGCCCGACTGGGCATTTCCGTGTCCTACCTCTCACAATTGGAAAGCGATGATCGCCCGCTAACCCCAGCTTTGCTAGAAATCTTAGCACGGGATTTTCCCCTCGATTGGCAGGATTTTGAGGAAGATGCCGCCACCCGGCGCTTTGCAGCCCTGCGCGAGGCGGCAGCCGACCCCTTATTCGCAAGCCCGCTGACTGCTGATCAACTGGCGCGGATTGCCGAACAACAGCCTGCACTGGCCGATCAATTTGTGCAGCTTCACGCCGCGTATCGCAATGCCGGCCAGCGATTGCAGATTATTGATGAAGCCATGGGCGCCGACCAATCATCGGGTAGCCGCCTGCCTTGGGAAGAGGTGCGGGACTGGTTCCATAATGCGGGCAATTATGTTGATGTTCTGGATTGCGCCGCCGAAAGCTTGGGAGATCGACTACGTGGGACACTCCCCACGCCGCCGCGTGAGGCACTAGAGCTCTATTTGCGCAATGCGCTGTCGGTTTCCTTGGTCTATACCGCCCATGCGGGTTTGCGCGATTTTGACGCCGAAATGGGCCATCTGATCATTGATGGCGCACAACCGATTGAGAGCCAGCGTTTTCAGCTTGCGCATCAAGTGGCCGCTCTTGCCCTGAAGCAAGATATTCGTTCAGTCGTCGAAGGTGCCGGTCTGCGCACCGCCGCTGCCCGCCAATTGCTCTCCATTGGGCTTGCCAATTATGCGGCTGGCGCCTTGCTAATGCCCTATGCCCGGTTTCGGGAGGATGTCCGCACCGCACGCCATGATATTGATCGGCTGCGGCAAAGCTTTGGCGTTAGCTTTGAACAAGCCTGTCATCGCCTGTCCACGCTGCAACGCCCGGGTGCGCGCGGTGTGCCTTTTTTCTTTTGTCGCGTGGATATGGCCGGCAACATCACCAAGCGCCATTCCGCCACTCGATTACAATTTGCGCGCTTTGGCGGGGCCTGCCCCTTATGGATTGTGCATGAGGCTGTTGCCATTCCCGACCGCATCTTGGTTCAGCTCGCCGAAACGCCAGATGGCGTGCGCTATGTCTCGATGGCGAAGGGACTGGTGAAAGCGACGGGCAGCTATGATCGTACACCGCGCCGCTATGCCGTCGCTTTGGGGTGCGAAGTCGATCACGCCCGCGAGTTTATTTATGCCGATGGGTTGGACCTAATGTCGGCCCGCGCCGCGACCAAAATTGGAATTAGTTGCCGCATCTGCCCGCGAAGTGACTGCGATCAAAGGGCATTTCCGCCCTCTGACCGCGATATTCTGGTTGATCCTGATCGGCGCGATGTTGTGCCCTATCGCCTGGCCTAATCTTAGAGTTTTACGACCCCCAGCCGGATCATATCCCGCGCTGTATCAACAATGCTCTCTTCCGCTGGGCGTGTTTTCCAGCCAAGTTTATCCAGCGCGCGCTGCGCCGATGTGTCGCGGACATTTCCCAATTCTCCAACGACTTGTTTAATAACAGGGTCAAACAGCCCCACCAGCTTCACGAGGAAATTGGGCAAGCTCCGCGTGGGAACCTTGCGAGCTTGCTCCCCAAGTCCGTCGCGCAAAATCTTCGCCAGATCGCGCATCCAGAGAAAGGGACCGGCAGCAATAAAACGCTCACCGGCAAGGCCCGGCGTCGTCAGGCAGCGGACATGCAAATCCGCCACATCGCGGACATCGACAACCGAAAAGCCAAAATTGGGTAAGCCGGGCACAGACCCTTCAAGCAGCTTCTTAATCGCCTCGAGCGAGGTAGAAAAATCTGCGGCGAACAAGGGGCCCAACACCAAAGAGGGATTAACAGTCACAAATTCCAACTCTGGTGCATGCTCTGCCACCCAATTGCGGGCCGCGCGTTCCGCAATTGTCTTGGATTTCACATAGGCATAGGCGTCCGGGCTGTCTGCATTGGTCCAGTCTGCCTCAGTAAAATACTGCTTTTCCCGTCCATGGCCATAAGCAATCGCCGCAACCGAGGATGTCATAACAAAGCGCGTAATCCCGGCACCTTTCGCAAAGCGTAACGCGCGCAATGCGCCTTCGCGGGCGGGAATGATTAGGTCGTCATCGGATTTGGGGGCATTGGACGGCAAGGGAGACGCCACGTGCGCCACATGGCTGCATCCGGCCATTGCCTCGGCCCAGCCTGCATCTGACATGAGATCAGCCTGAAAGAAGTGCAGCTTACTATTATCGACGCCCAGCCAGCCGCGCACTTCAGGTTCGCGTGCCAGATTGCGAATGCTGGTGTTTACGTGCCAGCCTTCCGCAATCAACTGGCGGATTAAAAAGCCCGCTATATAGCCACTGCCGCCCGAAACGAAGATTTTGCCAGCCATTTACGCCTCCTATTACGCACTTTGGCTGCAAAGTTAGCTGTGCAACGCCACAAAGCAACACGCTTCTTTAGGCTTGCCTATGTCTGCGCATTTTCCCAATGAAAGGGCAGAGAAAAGGAAGTGCGATGTCAGACCAAAACCTGTTTCCCGTGCCGCAAGACTGGGCCCAAAATAGCCGCATCACGGCAGATCGTTATGATGCGCTTTATGCCCAGGCCCTGAAAGAGCCGGAACAATTCTGGTTGGAACAGGCGAAGCGGCTGGATTGGTATCGCGCCCCGACCAAGGCTGGCAATGCCTCATTCGACAAAGAGAATTTTGGCATCAAATGGTTTGAAGACGGCCAGCTGAATGCCAGCGTCAACTGCATTGATCGACATCTTCCCGCGCGCGCCGATGACATTGCGATTATTTGGGAACCAGATGTTCCTACTGAAGCCCCCCGCCATATCAGCTATGGGGAACTTCACGCTGAAGTGTGCCGGTTTGCCAATGTGTTGAAGGCACAAGGCGTCCGCAAAGGCGATCGCGTGACGATCTATATGCCCATGATCCCGGAAGCCGCCTTTGCGCTGTTGGCCTGTGCGCGGATTGGCGCCATTCACTCAGTTGTCTTTGGGGGCTTTTCACCCGAATCCCTCGTGGGCCGCATTCAGGATTGTGACAGCAGCGTCGTCGTCACCGCCGATGAGGGCCGCCGTGGCGGCAAACCCGTGGCGCTAAAGGCCAATGTGGATATTGCGGCCCAAAGCTGCCCCAGCCTGAAATCCGTCATTACCGTGAAGGCCACTGGCGCAGACGTCAGCATGACGCCGGGCCGGGACGTTTGGTATCATGAAGAGGCCGCTCAAGTCTCTGCGGATTGCCCAGCAGAAGTGATGGATGCAGAAGACCCGCTCTTCATTCTCTATACCTCTGGCTCTACTGGAAAGCCCAAGGGCGTGCTGCACACCACAGGCGGCTATCTGCTCTGGGCCAGCCTGACGCATGAATGGGTTTTTGACTATCGCCCCGGGCAAATTTATTGGTGCGCCGCTGATATTGGCTGGGTGACAGGCCATAGCTACATCCTCTACGGCCCGCTCGCCAATGGGGCGACGACGCTGATGTATGAGGGCGTGCCCAATTGGCCCGATGCCAGCCGCATTTGGCAAGTGGTGGATCGGCATAAGGTCGAAATCGTCTTTACTGCACCCACGGCATTGCGCGCCCTGATGCGCGATGGCGATGAGTTTGTGACAAAAACATCACGTAAATCATTGAAATTGCTTGGCACCGTGGGCGAGCCGATCAACCCAGAGGCATGGCGCTGGTACCATAATGTCGTGGGCGAAGGTCGCTGCCCTATTGTCGATACTTGGTGGCAGACGGAAACCGGGGCCGCGCTGATTGCGCCCCTGCCCGGCGCAACCGACCTGAAGCCGGGAAGTGCGACCAAGCCCCTGCCCGGCGTTGTACCCCAGCTGGTCGATGCCGAAGGACAAGTCCTTGACGGCGCAATTGATGGCAATTTGTGCATCACCCAAAGTTGGCCGGGCCAGATGCGCACCGTATGGGGCGATCATCAGCGGTTTTTTGAAACCTATTTCACCACCTATCCCGGCAAATATTTCACAGGCGATGGCTGCCGCCGCGATGAAGATGGTTATTATTGGATCACGGGCCGGGTCGATGATGTGATTAACGTTTCCGGCCACCGCATGGGCACGGCCGAGGTGGAAAGCGCGCTGGTGCTGCACCCCAGTGTGGCCGAAGCCGCCGTTGTGGGCTTTCCGCATGATATTAAGGGACAAGGCATTTACGCCTATGTGACCTTGAACGCGCATGAGGCGCCCAGCGATGATCTGCGCAAGACGCTGGTGGCGTGGGTCCGCAAGGAAATTGGGCCAATTGCAACGCCAGATGCCATTCAGTTTGCGCCGGGCCTCCCCAAGACACGATCGGGCAAAATCATGCGGCGCATTTTGCGCAAAATTGCCGAAGGCGATGTCTCAAGCCTTGGCGACACCTCAACTTTGGCGGACCCCAGCGTTGTCGATGATCTTGTGGCAAACCGCGTCTCATGAACGGGTTTGACGGGTCCTCAATCGCGCAAACCATTCAATTGGCCCTGACGCCCATTTTTATCTTGGTCGCCATTGGCAATTTTATGAATGTCCTCACGGGGCGGCTCGCCCGCATTGTCGACCGCTCCCGCCATTTGCAGGGCCTGCACGTCGAAACCAAGGGGCCAGAGCATGACAAGCTGGTCGATGAGCTGCGGCAGATTGATGTGCGTATCAAGCTGATCAACCGAGCGGTTTTGTTGCTGGTGATTTCGGCCATCACGGTCGGGGTAACGGTCGGGATGTTGTTTATCGAACGGCTGACTCATGCGGGGCTGGATGTGCTGATTGCGGCGACATTTTTCGGCGCAGTTGTGTTGCTGATGCTCGCCTTTGTCACCTTCCTGCGCGAAACACGGATCGCAACCGCACAGCTGCGCATACCGGAGACCTTTTTGGAACTGGATCGGTGAGGCAGGTCGCGGATTAGGGCAGATGTGTTCGCGCAAAGACGCAAAGCACGCAGAATAGATAGTCCATGCCTTGGCGTCCTTTTGCGTCTGTGCGCGACCATTGACGTGCGCTCCGGCCCTGGGCCGGAGCCTAGGAGGAAGGTGCCACTGGGCTCCGGGTCACCCCCGGAGTGCGGGCGTGGCTGAGCTCTCCCTATTTCAGCAGAACCAGCTCTTCGGCCATGCTGGGGTGGAGCGCGACGGTATCGTCAAAGGCCTGCTTGGTCAGCCCAGCCTTAACAGCAATCGCCGCAGCTTGCAGGATTTCGGCGGAATCTGGGCCAATCAGGTGCAGGCCAACCACGCGCTCATCAGCGCCCGCCGTCACCATTTTGTATAAGCCCCGCTCCATTCGGCCGGAAACAACATTTTTCATGGGACGGAAATCACTGCGGAAAATCTTCACACTGTCGCCATATTGGGCGCGGGCTTCATCCTCGGTCAGGCCGACGCCAGCCAAAGGCGGGCTTGAGAAAACGGCCGTGGGGATGGATTGATAATCCACCGTGCGCGGCGCATTGCCAAACACTGTATCAGCAAATGCATGGCCTTCACGAATGGCAACTGGCGTCAACTGTACCCGGTTGGTAACATCGCCAACTGCGTAGATGCTTGGCACATTGGTGCAGCTATGCGCATCCACAATCACGGCGCCATTGGAATCAAGGGCCACACCCGCTGCATCGAGGCCGAGCCCGGGCGTCTTGGGCGTGCGGCCAATGGCCCAGAGCAGCAGATCCGTTTCAATTTGGCCCGCCTCGCCACCGTCGATCAACAGACTGTCATCGGCTTGGCGCGTCACGCCGTGAAAGGGAAAATTAAAGCGCAAATCAATGCCTTTCGCCGTGGTCATTGCCACCAGGCGATCCACGATTTCAGCATCATAGCCCCGCAACATTCGGTCGCCGCGCGTCACCAGCGTCACATCCACGCCAAAGGCATGGAGGATGCCTGCAAATTCATTGGCAATATAGCCCGCCCCTGCAATCACCGCACGCTTGGGCAATGCGTCTAAATGAAAAATCTCATTTGATGTGATGCCCAGCTCTGCCCCCGGCACATCGGGAATGGCAGGCCACGCCCCCACCGCAATGAGAATATATTTAGCGCTAATCTCTTGCCCGCTGGCAAGCCGCACCACATTGGGGCCAGCAACCGTTGCGCGTTCGCCAAAAATCGTGGCGTGGTTGTTATTGAGTGTTTGGGTGTAGAGCCCCTCAAGCCGCGTGACATCATCCTGCACAATGTCGCGCAGGCGCGGCCAATTAAACTCTGCTGAGCCAATATCCCAGCCAAAGCGTGCCGCCTCATGTAAATCTTCGGCAAAATGCGCCCCGTAAACGAGCATTTTCTTGGGCACACAGCCGCGGATGACGCAGGTACCGCCGACGCGATATTCCTCGGCCACAGCCACTTTGGCGCCATGTTGGGCGGCCACACGCGCGGCACGAACACCGCCAGAGCCCGCCCCAATGATGAACAGATCAAAATCAAACGTCATGGAATAACTTATCCTGCACTGCTCAGATCAGCCAAAGGCACGATCAATAAGCGCTTGAGTGGATGCATCAAATTGAATGTCGCCGGCGTCAATGGCTTTTGCCATTTCCTTGCCCAGTTCCACGCCAAATTGGTCAAAGGGGTTGATCCCCAACAACACCGCATTCGCAAAAGTCCGCTGTTCGTAAAAGGCAATTAAGGCACCCAGCGTGCGCGGATCCAGCTCATCCAGCAAAATCGTGGTGGACGGTCGATCGCCAGCATAAGCGCGGGCGCCATCTTCATGCGTGCGGCCCGCCATCAGGGCGGCGCCTTGGGCAAAGCAATTGCCGAGCAATTGCCGGTGATGTGCCTCATCCAGATCATGCCCCGGCTCAACCACAGCGACAAATTCAACGGGCACCAGCCGTGTCCCTTGGTGCAGCAATTGAAACACCGCGTGCTGCGCATCCGTGCCAACCCCGCCCCAGGTAATGGCGGCACTGGGGACACCCAAAGGCGCGCCAGACACTGTCACAGACTTGCCATTGGATTCCATCTCAAGCTGCTGAAGATAGAAAGGAAGCAGGCGAAGCCGCTCATCATAGGCAAACACGGCGCGTGTTTCCGCGCCGCGCGCCAAGGAATAATATTGATCGACAAAGGCCGCGAGAATGGGGGCATTCTGCTGCACCGGCGCCAAGCGGAAATGCCGGTCCATCGCCGCTGCCCCTTCCAGCATTTCTTCAAACGCGGACCATCCCAAGGCGAGCGCGGCGGGAAAGCCAATGCTCGACCATAAGGAATATCGGCCGCCGACGGTTTCAGAAAAGGGCAAGATGCGGGTTTCATCCACGCCCCAGTCAAAGGCGCGCTCGGGATAGGCCGTCAGGGCAACGACACGCCCACTGGCATCTTCCACGCCAGCCTCCGCCATCCACATCAGCGCACTTTGGGCATTCAGCATCGTTTCCGTCGTGGTGAATGTCTTTGAGGCAATCACAATCAGCGTCTTATGCGGGTCAAAGCGGGCAAATGCCTCTTTAAGGGCACTGCCATCAACATTGGACACGACGGCCACGTCATAGCGCCCGGCATCGCGGCCAAGGGCATCAACCAGCAGATCTGGTCCCAAAGCAGAGCCGCCAATGCCAATGTGCAGAATATGGGCAATATCGCCCAGCGCGCCCGCTTCAATGGCCTCAATCAACGCGCGCATACGGCCATGAAGCTGCTTTGCCTGTGCCACCGACTCAGGCGCGCCCTCGCCCCGTTCAGCGCTATGTTCTGCCGCACGCCCTTCAGTGGGGTTGGCAATACGCCCTCCAAAGAGATCATCGCGGCGCTGGTCAAACCCCGCATCACGCAAGGCTTGTTGAAATCCTAAAAGCAAGGTTTCCGTTAAATGCGTCTTAGAAAAATCAAAATAAATCCCCTGTTCGCTTACGCTTAATCGGGAAATCCGGTCAGAATCCTCGGCAAACAGGGCTACCAAATTTGGGCTTGGGGCCGCCGAGAGAAACGAGAAGCGCGGATCAGAAGCGGACATGTAGTCTCCTTAAAGACAGGGCTTTTGCTTGACGAACCTGCCCGCACGCGCGCAGAGCAAGTGGATGCGCGATACACCGAATGAGGCCATGCCGAAAGCGGGGATATCCCCCAAAGCCACTCCATCGTCCGAAATACGTGACTTTCTCGTCTATTTGGCAAAGCTGGGCGCCTTTTTGCTTATCCTGCGCAGCCTGATTATCGCCCCGTTCAGCATTCCTTCGGAGTCCATGCTCCCGCGTTTGATGGTGGGGGATTATCTGTTGGTGAGCAAATGGAGCTATGGCTATTCGCGCCACGCGCTGCCATTTTCCGCGCCGCTCATTCCCGGGCGCGTGATGGCGTCGCTTCCGGATCGCGGGGATGTTGTGGTTTTCAAGGCCCCACCCTCCAATGATGTTGATTATATTAAGCGCGTCATTGGCTTGCCGGGGGATCGCATCCAAATGCGGGGCGGGCAGTTATTCCTCAATGGTCAGGCGATAGCGCGCAATCGCAAAGCCGATTTGGTGGTTGCAGCAAGCCCCAATACACGTTGCTTTGCCCCAATATTTGAACCCATAGACCAGACCGGCAACATCAGTTGTCATTATCCGCGATATCAAGAAAGCCTTCCCGGGGGCCGCCGCTATGACGTGCTCGATTTGATGGACAGCGAGGCAGATACGACCGATGTCTACACGGTGCCACAGGGCCATGTGTTCATGATGGGCGATAATCGCGACAACAGCTTGGATAGCCGCTTTCCAGCAGAGCTTGGCGGCGGCATAGGCTTTGTGCCTCTCGAGAATTTGGTGGGCAAGGCCCAAATTTCTGTCTTTTCAACAGATGGCTCTGCCCACTGGCTCTTGCCGTGGACTTGGTTTACAGCCGCGCGCTGGAACAGGATCGGCGAGACATTTTGACGACATTAGCCCATTGGGTCACCGAGATATTTGGTGTTACCCCCAAGGATGAAGATTTATATGCCCGGGCGCTGACGCATGGCAGCCATGGCAGCGACACCTATGAGCGGCTGGAATTTCTGGGCGATCGTGTCTTGGGCCTTGTCATTGCGGATTGGATTTACGCCCGCTTTCCCCATGATGCCGAAGGCCAGCTCTCACGCCGCTTCAACAATCTTGTCTCAGGCGAGACATGTGCCGATGTTGGCCGCGCCATTGGCCTGTCGTCTCGCTTGCGATTGGGCAAACAGGCCCTGGATGATGGCGCCTATGATAGCGATAATGTGCTGGGCGATGCTGTTGAAGCGCTGATTGGGGCTGTTTTCTTAGAATATGGGCTAGAAGCTGCCCGTCGCTTCATTCAGGCGCGATGGGAGCCGCTGCTTGACGTGCAGCGCAGTGCGCGTCGCCATCCTAAGTCAGAACTGCAAGAATGGGCCGCCGCGCATAACCGCAAAGCCCCGCTTTATGAAGTAATGGAACGATCCGGCCCGCACCACGCCCCACGTTTTCGCATCAAAGTATCTATTGGCTCGGCTGGCGCGGCAGAGGCCGAAGGTAAATCCAAGCAGGAGGCCGAGACATTAGCGGCCACAGCCTTGCTCAAAAAACTAGGACATTCATGACACAAAAATGTGGGCTGGTGGCAATTGTAGGTGCCCCAAATGCCGGAAAATCGACGCTGGTGAACGCGCTTGTCGGCCAAAAAGTCGCCATTGTGAGCCCCAAGGCGCAAACCACACGCACCCGGCTGATGGGCATTGCGCTGCATGGCGAGACGCAAATGATGCTGCTGGATACGCCTGGTATCTTTGAACCCAATCGCCGGCTGGACCGCGCCATGGTGCAAGCCGCATGGGGCGGCGCACAAGATGCGGATATCATCTTATTTGTTGTCGATTCCAAAGCAGGGCTTGGCGCTAAAGTAGAGCGGATTATTGAAGGCCTTCGCCACCGGCCTGAGCCCAAGATGCTGGTGCTCAACAAGGTAGATATTGCGGCGAAGGACAAGCTGCTGGTGCACGCAGCGCGCCTGAATGACATGATGGACTTTACCGATGTCCTGATGGTCAGCGCTGAAACGGGTGATGGGCTTGATCTGCTGAAAGACAAAATTGCCGAGTATCTGCCCGAAGGCCCATGGCATTTCCCAGAAGATCAGGTGAGCGACGCAACGGACCGGATGACGGCCGCTGAAATCACGCGCGAGCAACTCTATCTCCAGCTGCACGCAGAACTGCCCTATGCCACGGCCATTGAAACGGAAAAATATACCGAACGCGACGACGGATCGGTGGAAATCCACCAGCAAATCAAGGTTGAGCGGGATAGCCAAAAGGCCATTGTGCTGGGCAAGGGCGGCGCGCGCCTGAAGCAAATTGGTTCTGCTGCGCGTCTAGAAATTGCCAAGTCCTTGGGATGCCGTGTGCACCTGTATCTGCACGTTAAAGTCGACCCGAAATGGGATGAAGATCGCGGCTTATACCGCGATATTGGCCTCGACTGGGTGGATTAAAGCCGGTCAGCTTGATGGGTGAGCATCTCGTCCACCCAGGCTGGCACCAAGTCCGTCGCGCGGCCCATACGGCATTCGTGGAACATGATGCTGCCTTGGGACGGATCAAGATTAAGCTCTAGCGTCCGTGCGCCATAATGCCGCGCCGTGCGCACATAGCCTGCTGCTGGATAGACCGCCCCAGAGGTGCCGATGGATACGAATAAATCACATTGGCTGATCGCCCGATCAATCTCATCCATGCGATAGGGCATTTCGCCAAACCACACGATGTCGGGCCGCAAAGCCGCCTCGCCGCAATGCGGGCAGCCGGGCCGATCAAAAAGCGGCGCGTGCCAGCGCGTGCGGCCATCACAGGCCAAACACCATGCAGATAGATGTTCGCCATGCATATGGATCAGGCGTTCGGCCCCTGCCCGCTCATGCAGATCGTCCACATTCTGCGTGACGATCAGCAAATTACCCTGCCAATGCGCGTCCAGCCGGGCCAAGGCTGCGTGCGCGGCATTGGGCTGCGCCTTTTGGATATTCTCACGGCGCATATCGTAAAAGCGCAAGACCAGATCGGGGTCGCGCGCAAAGGCTTCTGGGGTCGCCACATCTTCCACGCGATGCTGCTCCCACAGCCCGCCCGCACTGCGAAATGTATCAATGCCGCTTTCCGCGCTAATCCCGGCACCGGTTAAGATCACAATGTTGCGTATTTCTGTCATGGCATTGTCTATGCGCGGACGCTGGCCGATCGACAAGACGGGACCGCTTGTCGGCTATACCCCTTTGGCCCTATGGCTGTGCCAATCGAATAGGGCGGGGTGAGAAGACATGGCAGGCATTGGACTTATTGGCAGTCAGGGGCGCATGGGCCACGCCATCAGCGCAGCGGCGGCCGAAGCGGGCCTTGTTATAGCCGGCGGCATTGACGCCGGTGGTGACCCCTTGGCGCTTGCCCGCACCGCGGATGTGTTAATTGATTTTTCCTCGCCACAGGCTTTGGTCAGCAATTTGGGGGCCGCTGTGGCGGCCTCAACCCCCCTTTTGATTGGCACCACGGGGCTGGAGGAAGATCACCACCGGGCGATTGATGATGCGGCAGAGCATATTGCCGTTCTTCAAACTGGAAACACCTCACTCGGCGTCACCTTGCTGGCGCGTTTGGTCCGTGAGGCCGCTGCTGCCCTTGGGCCGGATTGGGACATTGAAATTGTGGAAATGCATCACCGCATGAAGGTGGACGCGCCATCTGGCACGGCGTTGCTGCTGGGCGAGGCTGCAGCTAAGGGCCGTGGTATTGATCTGGCCAAAAACAGCGAGCGTGGCCGTGATGGCGTCACGGGCGCGCGTTCGCCGGGCGCCATTGGATTTGCCGCATTGCGCGGCGGCAGTGTTGCAGGCGATCATGATGTCATCTTCGCCACCGAGAATGAGCGGATCGAACTGATCCACCGAGCTGAAAACCGCAGCATCTTTGCGCGTGGGGCGTTGCGCGCCGCCACTTGGCTGCAAGGCCAGCCCAAAGGCCGCTACACCATGGATCAAGTACTGGGCCTGTAACAGCCATGAAAAAGGCCGATATTTTTGAGTTTTACCGGCGACTGGCAGAGGAAAACCCTTCGCCTGAGACGGAATTGGCCTATGGCAATGACTATCAATTGCTGGTTGCTGTTGTGCTATCCGCCCAAGCAACAGACGTTGGCGTCAACAAAGCCACGCGGCGCTTGTTTGAAAGCGTTAAAACCCCCGCTCAAATGATTGCCTTAGGCGAAGCGGGCCTCAAAGAGCATATCAAGACCATTGGCTTGTTCAACGCCAAAGCTAAGAATGTCATCGCGTTATCAGACATCTTAGAGCGGGAGTATGGCGGCCAAGTGCCGGCTGACCGCGATGTTCTGGAAAGCCTGCCCGGTGTGGGCCGCAAAACGGCCAATGTCGTGATGAACACCGCTTTTGGCGCCGAAACCTTTGCGGTCGACACGCATATTTTCCGCGTTGGCAACCGCACCGGCCTTGCCAAAGGTAAAACGCCGCTGGCTGTCGAAAAAATGCTCAATAAACATACCCCCGCCCCGTTTCGGCTGGGCGCGCATCATTGGCTGATCTTGCATGGGCGCTATGTTTGTAAAGCGCGCACGCCAGAATGTTGGCGCTGTGCCGTGGCTGATCTGTGCACGTTCAGGCCTAAGTCAGCCTTGCCGGCTAAACTGGCAAAATCGCAAAATGCAGGAGGTGCAGGATGAAAAAAATGCTATTCACTGCCGCGCTTGCTGGGCTTTTGGCAGCCAACCCCGTCTTTGCGCGGACAAAGCCAATCCCTGAGGCCAAACCCATTGGGGCGCCCGTCAATTGCATTGCCATCAACCAGATTCAGGAAAGTCGCGTGCGCAGCGATTCGATTATCGATTTTCGCGTCAGCGGTAAGAAATGGTATCGCAATACATTACCGCAAAGCTGCCCGTCGCTGGGTTATGAAGAACGGTTTAGCTATCGCACGTCCACCAGCCAGCTCTGTTCAGTTGATACCATTGCCGTGCTGCAAAATTACGGAAGTGTGCTGCAAGAAGGCCCGCATTGCGGATTGGGCAAATTCCAGCCGGTGGAATTGGTCCGCGCAGCCAAGAAATAGCGGCTATCAGAAATAATCAGAGCCGGGGGCTGGCAGGCAGGCCCCGGCTTTGCTAACGGCAGTCGCACGCACCCATAGCTCAGCTGGATAGAGCGTTGCCCTCCGAAGGCAAAGGCCAGAGGTTCGAATCCTCTTGGGTGCGCCATTCCCGCCTTTCTATCGTGTTGATCGTGATGGTCCTTGCCGGCGCTCTCTGCCTCAAAAGAGGGCGTTGGGGGCATGACGTTCCCGATTTTGGCGACACCTTCCGCTTTGGCGCTTGGATACGCCTTTGAGCAAGCTGCCCCAGCTATGAAGCTGCGCCCCGGCTTTGCGCAAAGCATTGAGGCGCAGCCCAAGATCGACCGTCTGTTTCAGCCCGCGCGCTAAGCTTTATCTCCGGCCATGGGGATGGCTCCGGCCCTTGCGATGCGGCTTGGTTGGCGTTGGTTTATGGCGTGCCGGTGCAGGCCCTGGGCGCCCCTGCCCCCTGCGCGCCTTCGCGATTTGCCGCGGCGCTTCGGATCGGCTGATGATCAACCCCGTTTCATCCTCTGCCCCAGCCACAAAGGTTCGCGCCACAGCCTTTGCAAAGCGCTGCTCCAACGTGCGGGGAATTTGGAAAAAGCTTTCTGTTGCAGCAATGCGAATGGCGCCAATTTCATTGCGCGTAATATGCCCGCGACGGCATAAGAGCGGCATCAACCAGCGGGGATCTGCCTGATGTTGGCGCCCCACATCGAGTTGGAACCAAACAACATCGTCAAATCCTTCGCGATGGTGCGCCGGGCGTCCATCGGGCTCGGCCTTGCGGGATAGATCAATCAAATCCTCTGGAGACGGCAATTGCGCCCGGTGCATTTGGACCAGCGCCACTGCAATGTCTTCGGGCGTTTTCTGCGCCAGCAACCGCTCTGCAATCAGGCGATCATCATCCTGGGCCTCAACGGGCGCCATAAGTGCTGCTAAGAGCCGCTCTCTATCTTGCTCGCGAATGGCCTCTGCCGTGGGCGCAGGCACCCAATCTGCTTGGATACGGGCATTGCGCAGCATCATTTCCACACGGCGGCGGCGCATATGCGGCACAATCAAAATGGCCGTGCCTTTTTTGCCCGCGCGCCCGGTGCGTCCTGAACGGTGCTGCAGTGTTTCGGCATCGCGCGGCAGTTCAACGTGAATAACAAGGCTCAGCGAGGCGACATCAATGCCGCGGGCGGCCACGTCCGTCGCCACGCAAACGCGCGCCCGCTTATCGCGCAAGGCTTGCAAGGCTTGGTTCCGCTCGCTTTGGCTATGTTCCCCGGAAAGCGCCACAGCGGCAAAGCCGCGCTCCACCAATGTTGCATGCAGATGGCGCACATTATCCCGCGTCGCGCAGAACAGCATCGCTGTTTCAGCCTCATGAAAACGCAACAGATTGACCACGGCGTGTTCGGTATCTGCCGGGCTGATGGTAACAGCCTGATAGCTGATATCACCATGGCCGGCATCATCCCCCAGCGTTGAAATGCGCAGCGCATCGCGTTGATATCGCTTGGCAAGCGACACAATCGGCTTGGGCATTGTGGCAGAAAATAACAGCGTCCGCCGATCTTCTGGCGTGGCATCCAAAATGCCTTCCAGATCATCTCGAAAGCCCATGTCGAGCATCTCATCGGCCTCATCCAGCACCACAAAGCGCAGCGCAGAGACATCGAGAGCGCCGCGTTCCAAATGGTCGCGCAATCGCCCGGGCGTCCCGACAATGATGTGCGTGCCGGCATAAAGCGCCCGACGCTCTTTTGAAGGGTCCATGCCGCCGACACAGGTCGTGATGCGCGCGCCCGTCCCTTCAAACAGCCAGACCAGCTCACGGCTGACTTGCAACGCCAATTCGCGTGTGGGGGCAATCACCAGCGCCAATGGCGCACCCGCCCGTGCAAAAACGGGGGCATCTGCCAGCAATTCCATGCCCATCGACAGGCCAAAGGCGACCGTTTTACCAGAGCCTGTGCGCGCTGAGACAATCAAATCCCGCCCGACAGTTTCCGGCTCAACCACCGAGGCCTGCACGGCAGTTAATGTTTCATACCCGCGTGCGGAAAGGGCCGCCTGAAGCGGGGACGGAATCAAAGGGGACATCATTGCAACAACAGCCTGTTCATGAGGATGAGCAGCAGCTTGCCGCTCCAATAGCTGGCCCAAAGGCCAAAATGGGACCTGCCCGAAGAAGACGCCATAGCGGCATTACGCCGCTAAAGCCACTGCCAGTTTTATAAGGTGCGTGTCTAGAAGGAGTTTTGCCGGAATTATTACGCCAGCGTCGCCTTAATAGCCGCCAGCGCATCTGCCGCCTTGCTGCCATCAGGCCCGCCGCCTTGCGCCATTTCTGGCTTACCGCCGCCGCCTTGACCGCCCAAGGCTTCAACGCCGGTGCGGACCAAATCCACCGCGCTAAACCGCCCGGTTAAATCATCCGTCACGCCAACCAGCACAGACGCCCGCCCCTCATTCACGGTCACAAAGGCCGCAATGCCCGAGCCGAGCTTGGTCTTGGCGTCATTTGCCAATCCGCGCAGGTCCTTGGGGTCCAGCCCATCAAAGCTTTGGCCCAAGAATAAGATGCCATTCACATCTTCCGGCTCGGCAGCAGCAGCGCCCCCCCCGCCCAAGGCCAAGGCCTTTTTGGCGTCGGCCAGGTCTTTCTCCAACTTGCGCACTGTTTCTGCCAAGGCCGCCACACGGGCCGGCACTTCATCAGGGTTGGCGCGCAATTGGGCGGCAATATCCTTGAGCTTATCTTCCCGGTCGCTCAGCCAAAGCCGAGCAGCTTCGCCCGTCATCGCTTCAACACGGCGGACACCAGCCGCCACGGCGCCTTCCGACACAATCTTAAACAAGGCAATGTCGCCCAGCGCGCTCACATGGGTGCCGCCACACAGTTCAACCGAATAGGCACCGCCTTCGCTGCGGGGCCCCATGGTCAAGACGCGCACCTCTTCGCCATATTTCTCCCCAAACAGCGCAAGCGCCCCGGCGGCAATGGCATCATCAGGCGTCATCAGACGCGTCGAAACGGGCTGGTTACCACGAATCTCGGCGTTCACTTCAGCCTCAATGGCGGCAATATCCTCCGGCGTCAGCGCCGAAGGGTGCGAAAAGTCAAACCGCAAGCGGTCTGCTGCGACAAGGCTGCCTTTTTGCGTGACGTGCGCGCCCAGGCGATTGCGCAGCGCGGCATGCAGCAAGTGCGTGGCGGAATGGTTGGCGCGGATCCGATTGCGCCGGTCAACATCAACTGACAAATGCACCGTTTGCCCAACCGAAATCGTCCCGCTGGCAATGGTGGCATGATGCGCGTGCAGCCGACCTAAAGGCTTGGCTGTATCGTCCACCTGCGCGGCCAGCCCGCCATCGGCACGGATGCTCCCCGCATCGCCTGTCTGGCCGCCGCTTTCGCCATAAAAGGGCGTTTGGTTGGTCAGAATAACAAGTTTATCGCCCGCCTGCGCTGTCTCAACACGCTGGCCATCTTTAACCAGGGCGACAACTTGGCCTTCGCCCTCGGTGCTGACATAGCCTGTAAATTCAGTGCCCCCCAGCTCATCGGCAATATCAAACCAGATTTCGTCCGACGCTGTTTCGCCAGAGCCTTTCCACGCCGCACGGGCCATTGCCTTTTGACGGGCCATGCCTTCTTCAAACCCGGCCCGATCAATCCCAAGGCCCTGCGCGCGCAGCGCATCTTCCGTCAGATCATAGGGAAAGCCATAGGTGTCATACAGCTTAAAGGCCGTGTCACCGGGCAGCACATCCCCCGCCTTCATCGAGGCGGTCGCCTCGTCCAGCAGTTTCAGTCCCTTGTCCAGCGTTTGGCGGAAGCGTGTTTCTTCCTGCAACAGCGTGGCTTCAACCAATGGTTGTGCGCGCACCAGCTCAGGATAAGCCGCCCCCATTTCCGCAACGAGCGAGCCGACCAAACGGTGCATCAAAGGCTCTTTCGCGCCCAAAAGATGCGCGTGCCGCATGGCGCGCCGCATGATCCGACGCAGCACATAGCCGCGGCCTTCATTGGACGGCAGGACACCATCCGCAATCAAAAAGCCTGAGGCGCGCAAATGGTCTGCAATCACACGGTGCGAGGCCTTCATGGGGCCATTGGGGTCGCTTTTGGTCAACTCTGACGAGTCGCCGATCAGCGCCTTGAACGTGTCGGTGTCATAATTGTCATGCACGCCTTGCAGCACGGCTGCCAAGCGCTCGAGCCCCATGCCCGTATCAATGGATGGCCGAGGCAAGGCGGTGCGGCTGCCATCGGCTGCTTGGTCGAACTGCATGAACACCAGGTTCCAGATTTCGACAAAGCGGTCCCCATCTTCATTGGGGCTGCCCGGCGGACCACCCGGGATATGATCACCATGATCCCAGAAAATTTCGCTGCACGGGCCGCATGGCCCCGTGTCACCCATTGACCAGAAATTATCGCTGGTGGGGATGCGGATAATGCGGCTTTCCGGCAGGCCAGCAATTTTACGCCACAAGTCAAAGGCTTCATCATCGGTATGATAGACAGTGACAGTCAGCCGATTGGGATCAAGCCCCCATTCCTTGGTGGTCAGGCCCCAGGCCAGCTCAATCGCGCGCTCTTTGAAATAATCTCCGAACGAGAAATTGCCCAACATTTCAAAAAATGTGTGGTGGCGCGCGGTATAGCCGACATTATCAAGGTCATTATGTTTACCGCCAGCACGGACGCATTTCTGCGAGGAGGTCGCGGTTGAATAAGGACGACTTTCCAGCCCGGTAAAGACGTTCTTAAACGGAACCATGCCCGCATTGGTGAACATCAGCGTCGGGTCATTATGCGGCACCAAAGGCGCAGAGGCCACGCGCTCATGACCATTGGCGGCGAAATAGTCGAGAAAAGACCGGCGGATATCGTTTGTCGAAGTCATAACTCACTGCGCTTAGGCGAGGCATCGCCGCTACTCAAGCGCCAGAGTACCCAATTGGCCCAAATTGCGTTGAAAAGGCCCAGCATCCCTATGAAACCCAGCCTCGCAATGAAAAAGGCCCGCCAAAGCGGCGGGCCTTTCGAAGCGTGAGACGCGAGACCATCATCTAGCGCTCATGCCGGGCGATCGCTCCCAGCATGTCGATTAGAGATCGTCATCCGCCTCTGGTCCTACCATCAGGCCTTCTGCCACCTCTTCGGTGCGGCCACGGATCTGCTGTTCCAGCTTCGCCGCCATTTCTGGATTTTCCTTGAGCCACGTCTTGGCATTCTCACGACCCTGCCCAATGCGGATCGAGTCATAGCTAAACCAGGCGCCAGATTTTTCGACCACTCCGGCCTTCACGCCAAGGTCGAGAATTTCACCCGTCTTGGAAATGCCTTCGCCATACATGATGTCGAATTCAACTTGCTTAAACGGCGGCGCCACCTTGTTTTTCACCACCTTCACGCGCGTGGTGTTGCCAACAATGTCTTCACGGTCCTTGATTTGGCCCGTGCGACGAATGTCGAGACGCACCGAGGCATAAAATTTCAGCGCATTGCCACCCGTTGTGGTTTCAGGTGAGCCATACATTACGCCAATTTTCATGCGGATTTGGTTAATAAAGATCACCAAGCAATGCGACCGATTGATTGAGCCTGTAATTTTGCGCAACGCCTGGCTCATCAAACGGGCCTGAAGACCGACATGGCTATCGCCCATTTCGCCCTCAATTTCAGCCCGCGGCACCAACGCGGCAACCGAATCGATAACCAGAACGTCCACCGCGTTTGAGCGCACCAGCGTGTCCGCAATTTCAAGCGCCTGCTCACCCGTATCGGGCTGCGAAACAATGAGTTCATCAATATTGACGCCCAGCTTCTTGGCGTAAACCGGGTCAAGCGCGTGTTCCGCATCGATAAAGGCGGCGGTGCCCCCTGTTTTCTGCGCTTCTGCAATCGCATGCAGGGCCAAGGTGGTTTTACCTGAGCTTTCCGGGCCGAAAATTTCAACAATACGGCCACGCGGCAAGCCGCCAATGCCCAACGCAATGTCCAAACCGAGCGAGCCCGTCGAAATCGACTCGATCTGGATCGCTTCGCGCGACCCGAGTTTCATTGCAGAGCCTTTGCCAAATGCGCGGTCAATTTGCGCAAGTGCTGCTTCGAGTGCTTTTTCTCTATCCATAGCTGACGAACGATCCGTTTCGATGACTTTGAGTTGTGCCGACATGGCGTATCCCTCTCGTAGCTGTTGCACCTGCTGCGTCAATCAGACGCCCCATGTATACACTTTGTTCTCATTTGAACAAGAGGGGAACGAAATATTTTTCCCGTTTTGTTCTTTTGGCCAAATTCATGGCCGAATGGCGTTGCGCACAACCTCCGCAAGTTTTTGGACGGAAAAGGGTTTTGGCAGAAATTCAACATTCTCCAGCGCAATGGATTGGCGCAATTGCTCTTCTGCATAGCCGGACATGAAAATAATTGGCAGCTCAAGATATAAGGCGCGCGCCTGTCGTCCGAGCGTGGGACCATCCATGACAGGCATAACCACATCAGAAATCAGCAGATCAATATCTGCCCGATCCTGCAGGATCAAAAGCCCCTCCTCGCCATTTGTCGCCGTCACCACCTCATAGCCATGCTGCGCCAGCGCACGTTCCGCCACACTGCGGACCATATCTTCATCTTCAACGAGCAAGATTGTCCCGCTGCCCCATAACTCGGTTGGCTTTTCCTTGGGCCGAGCCACATCTGCGGCTTGACCCGTATCCGCCACGTGAACTGGCAAATAAATTACGAAACTACTGCCTTCTCCCGGCGTAGAATCGGCAAAGATGAAGCCACCCGATTGCTTGACGATGCCGTAAACTGTTGACAGGCCAAGCCCCGTGCCCTTCCCCACTTCTTTGGTGGTAAAGAACGGCTCAAATATCTTGGGCAAAAGATCAGGCGGTATGCCGGTTCCTGTGTCCGACACGCTTAACGCTGTGTAATGCGCAACCGGCAGAATATCGCTGTTAATGCGCCGCACATCAGCAGCGCTTACGCCATAGGTTTGAATCGTCAGCCGCCCGCCTTCTGGCATCGCATCGCGTGCATTGACCGCCAGATTAACAATCACTTGCTCTAATTGGCCGGGGTCTGCCCGCACCGATCCAAGATTGCGC
>JBEDNE010000153.1:0-4956 GCA_041170745.1 Pseudomonadota bacterium | reverse complement strand
TCCGGTTTTTGCCCTGAGTGCGGCAACATCCACGGGTGGGACTTTTACTCGAGGCCGCCGGCCAGCCCTGTTGCCAGAGCCGACATAAGTCACGGTTACCTTAAGTCCATCAAGGGCGCTTTTTCTCTTTGTCATGGGACTGGCTAAGTTCGACCCGAAACTGCGTCAATGGCGTACACTTGGGCCGTAGACAGACACCGATGATGGCCGGCTCAAAAACCGTACTGAATACAATTCAGTGGAGAGCTTTTGAGGCCTTAGAAATGGCAGATTTGCGCCGTTTCATTCTAAGGGCACATTTTTCTGGTTCGTAAACGCGTCTGGTTAGGCGGACAATTTCACGAAATTTCGAATGATCGTCCGGGTGCAAGGCTATCCACTGAAACTACTCGAAATGCTCATGAAGTCCTTGGAATTGAGCCATTTTCTGTAAATTTTGAGTGCCGGGAGCAATTTCGACGCCGGTTTCCTTCGGCAAATGGCGGAGAGGGAGGGATTCGAACCCTCGGTACAGTTGCCCGTACGCCGCATTTCGAGTGCGGTGCTTTCGACCACTCAGCCACCTCTCCGCAGAGGACATGTGCAGACGTGTGCGTCTGCCCGGCCGTTGGAAGGGCGGCGCTTAGCCGAGGGGCGCTGTGAGTGCAAGCGGGCGCTTGCGATTATTGAGGGAGACACTAGATTTAGACGTATGAATATATCGTCTTCCGGTCCGTTTGGCATTGAGCCCCCTTCTGTTTCCCATGCGCGTTTTGGCATTGGTGAGGTCGTCCGGCATCGGATTTTCCCCTTTCGCGGCGTGGTGTTTGATATCGACCCGGTCTTTGCGAACAGCGAAGAATGGTACGAATCAATCCCGGAAGAGATTCGCCCGGCAAAAGACCAGCCTTTTTATCATTTGCTCGCGGAAAATGGCGAAACGAGCTATGTGGCCTATGTCAGTCAGCAAAATTTGCTTCCTGATGACGAAGAAGGCCCGGTGGACCACCCCGAAGTCCGCCAGATGTTCAGCGAGTTTCGTGATGGGCGCTATGTGCTGAAGCGGGAATTGCGCCACTAGGGCCAAAAGCGCGGTTCAGCCGGAAAAAGGGCGCGACAATGGTTGACAGAATCGTGCCAGCATTCTAGCGAGCCTGCTTCCGCGCCGAGGCAGTGCCTTTGGCGATGTTTTTTGCGCGGTCTCGAAGCTTTTAGAAGAAGTGATGTATAGCCATGTTCGCAATCGTGCGCACGGGCGGCAAGCAGTACCGCGTCGCCGCCGGAGACAAGATCGTTGTCGAGAAACTCGCTGGTGAGGCGGGTGATACGGTAACGCTGAACGACGTCCTCTTTGCGAGCGACGCAGGTGAAGTGAAGCCGACGACCGGTCTGACCGTGTCGGCAGAGATCCTGACCCAGGGCCGCGGTGACAAGGTCATCGTCTTCAAGAAGCGTCGTCGTCATAACTATCGTCGTCGTAACGGCCATCGTCAGAGCCTGACGGTGCTGAAGATTCTCGCTGTGGGTGATGCCAAAAAGGCTGCCCCGAAAAAGGCAGACGCCGCGCCCGTCGAGGCTGCAGCTGAAGCCAAGCCCGCCAAAAAGCCCGCGGCTAAAAAAGCCGCTGCGGCCAAGTAAGGAGTTTTGAACCATGGCACATAAAAAAGCAGGTGGTTCGTCTCGCAACGGTCGCGATTCTGCGGGCCGTCGTCTTGGCGTTAAGAAGTTCGGTGGCGAGACTGTCGTTGCCGGCAACATCATCGTGCGTCAGCGCGGCACGCGAGTCTATCCGGGCGTGAATGTTGGCCTAGGTAAGGATCACACGCTGTTTGCCACTTCGGGTGGCCGCGTGCGCTTCCATGACGGCCGCCAAGGCCGCAAATACGTATCTGTCGACGCAATGGCGATTGCGGCCGAATAATCGGCGATCCGATATCGGGTCGCCCCTGGGGTGGCCCGACAGTCCGGCTTAGACGGACAAGAAGGGAGACGGGACCACCCAAAGGCGGTCCGGCTCCCTTTTTCTTTGTTCTCCCTTCGCGCAGTTCATCCCGACGGAAACTCAGGTTCCCGCATCGGGCCCAGCATATGTCCCCGACCCGTCACATCTGGTCGTTACAGGGACGAAGAAAGGAGAACCTTATGTTCGCAAGAACTGAGCGTCTGGTGTTGAGACCGGGTTGGGCAGATGATGCCCCTGCCTTGGCGGAGGCGATTGGCCATCCGCACGTCACGCAGATGCTGGCGCAGGCGCCCTGGCCCTATGGCCTGGAGGATGCCCAGCGCTATTTGTCGAAGGGAACAGACGCGCGTGCGCCGCAGGCGCTGATATTCCTGAGAACAGCCGGCAAGCCCAAGCTGATTGGCGGGATTGGCCTGCACGACGACCCAGCCGGTATGGAATTGGGGTTTTGGATTGCACCGCCCTATTGGGGGCTGGGTTTTGCCACGGAAGCTGCGAGCGCGGTTATTTCCATGGCGCGTGATAGCCTGCGCCTGCGCCGCCTGCGCGCCGCGCATTTCATTGACAACCCGGCCTCGGGCCATGTTTTGCGTAAGCTGGGCTTTGAGCGCACGGGCCAAGCAGCCCCCCGCACCTGCCTTGCCCGTCAGGCCGATATATTGGCAATTGACTATGCGCTGGACTTGGCGGCAGCAGAGACGGACGTGGAAGGACGAATGCGGGCCGCACCTTTGCTGGCGGCCTAAGACGACGCGCGTTTAAACAGTAAAGTCGCCCGCAACCGCGGCAGCGAGGCTGGTGCCATCCAAAATGCGTGCCGTATCATCCCGCACGATCATCATCGCCTTGCGGATTTCACACGTCGCCTCGTCACGGCAATCTTTGCAGCGCTTATACGCCGTGCGACTGACGCACGGAACAAGCGCCAAAGGCCCCTCAATGACGCGGATAATATCCCCAAAAGAAATCAAGCTTGCCGGGCGCGCCAAATGGAACCCCCCTTGCTTGCCCCTTGTACTGACCACGAGTTTGGCCTTCTTTAGATCGGCCAAAATAATTTCTAGAAATTTGCGCGGAATAACAGCTTCTTGCGCAATTCGACTCATAGGCAGCGGGGCCCCGCCAACAGGTTCTCTCGCCAGCAAAAGCATTGCCCGCAGGCCATAGCGAGATCGTTGGGTAAGCATTTAATCACCCTAATGGGAAGTAGAGATTAGGACAAGGCCCAGCCGGTAAGAGTTTTGCAGAAATCTTAGGCAGTTGCAGTCACAGGCTTGGATTATCCCTGCCGAGCGCCTATATCCATTTGGCCGGGCTTGCCCGGCTATGGCGATAAATTGTGCCGTGAAATAGATGCAGCGGACCCGGGGGCGGTACCCGGCGGCTCCACCAAAATCCCCGCGCAATCGGGGGCTCTGATGGGGCCGAACTAGGATCGACGTGTGTTGAAAGACGGTATTTTCGCTCGGCCTGAATGCGCCGTAAAACCGTTCAAAACCTATAAGTGCCAACGATAACGAAGCACTTGCTCTGGCTGCGTAACTAAGGGCCTTCGTGGCTTAAAGTTACCCAAATAGAACGCGGCACGGACTGCGCCGGGCAACAGAAGCAGAAACCAGCGGCCCGGGGGTGCCGGGCAACAGAAACCCCCATCCCTACCCCAAAGCCTCAGATCAAGCGCGTGTGCTTTAGCGCTCTGGTGTAATCTGCCATAGTTTGAACGGGGATTTGGCGGGCAGCGCGACAGGTGTGAGCCAAGACGGCACCTGCCCTTTTTCCAACTGAGCCAAAAAGCCTTTGGGCGCGGCGCGGCGGTGATTGCCCCCTTCGGCCATATTGGGGCAGATCAGCACATACTCTGCCCCATGGCGGGCCATGATCTGCCGGGCTGTCTCGGGCGTGCCACGAAAGGCACGGAACACATCCAAAATTGCATCCCCATTCCGATGATAAGGCCCAGCAATAGCCCGATGTGGGGTCATCGCAATCAGCCGGGGCGACAGATCCACAAAAGTGAACATCGTGGCCGCTGGCACACGCCCAATTGGCCGCAGCGCGCTAAGTGTGGTGCAAGCTGCCGACGCCTGACGGGCCTTGGTGCGGACCGGACTGACGGTGACCTTATCTGGCACGAGGCTTAAGCTGATATAGCCGGCCATGCCCGAGATCAGGAGCGATGCCGCCGCCACGCCAAAAATGCGAACGGCCAAGGCTGGCGCGCGCGCCAAGCGGGGCAAAACATGCCACGCCAAGGCAACAGCGCCAGTCACTGCAATCATCTGTGCCGCAGGCGCTGCCCGAAATTGCCAGAAGAGCATAGCCGTCGACAGCAGGCCAAGCATGACAAATTGGGCCCAGACCCAACGCGCCGTGCCGCGAGCCGAGATACAGGCCCATAAGGCACCCACCAGCCCAACACAGGGCAAGGCCATAGCGGGCACGGCGGTTTTTACATCATGGGCGTATAATGGCCGCACTTCCATGATGTTGACAAACCACGTCCGATAGAGCGCATCTGAAATGCCTTCTGGCCGGGCAAGACAATCTGGCCAACTCACCGCAAAAAAGGCAGCGAGCGCGAGGCCAGCCAGTGCCCCTGCGACCAAACGAATTGACCAGCGCGGCCCCCGCAAAAAGCTGAGGCCCAGCATCAATGCGCCCGCCAAAACAAAAGTTGAGAGCCAGACAGGCGTCAGCGCATCGCAGCGCGGAACCCGATTGGCATAAGAGGCAAAGACCAAATAGCCCAAGGCTGTTCCAAGGCCAAGCGCGGCCCCATAGCTGCGCAACCGCAAGGCTTGGCCCGCATCAGCCACCCAGCGCAGGCCAATGAGCCCCCCGCACAGCGCCAGATAAGGTAACAATTCAAGACCGACTGACACCGACAAGGCCGTGGCGGCGCCTGTTGTCAGGCCGCCGCGCCGAGCATCAGGATCGGCCAGACCGGCCAAGGCAAGCGCCAAAAACGCCAATTGCCACCCATGATGATCGATACGCATGGGCAAAAACATGCC
>JBEDNE010000152.1:0-17476 GCA_041170745.1 Pseudomonadota bacterium | reverse complement strand
GTGTCGGGGCGCAGGTCCTTAATATGCAATCGGCTTGGGCGGCCCCCGTTTTTTACGTGCCGGGGGAAGATCGCGGGCGGCTCTGCACCATTGAGCGGGCTTTGCCGGGCTGCATGATGGTCAACCAAAAGGGCGAACGCTATCTGAACGAGGCTGCATCCTACCATATTGTCGGCCAGCAAATGGCGCGGCGTGAGGCAGAACATGGCGATGCAAGCCCAACATGGTTCGTCTTTGATCACCGCTATCGCCACAGCTATCCGGTTGGCCCGCTTTACCCGATCATGCCGGATTGGCTCCAGCGCGGCGAAGTGCGCGGCATTTTGAAAAAAGGCCGCACGGTGGAGGAACTGGCCGAAGCGATGGGCGTGCCCGCCGACAAATTGGCAGCGACGGTCGCGCGCTACAATGATTTTGCCGCCAAGGGGGAAGATCCCGATTTCCATCGTGGAGAAGCGGCCTATGACAAAATGTACGGCGACCCGCGCGTTGGCCCTAACCCGTGTCTGCGGCCGCTGGAAAAAGGGCCGTTTTACGCGATGCCCATTTATCCCGGTGATATTGGCACCAATGGCGGCCTGTTGACCGATGAGCTGGCACGTGTGCTGGACACCAAGGGCAAGCCCATTTCTGGTCTCTACGCGGTCGGTAACAACGCGGCTTCAGCCATGGGCGAGAGCTATCCGGGCGCAGGCGTTACCATCGGCCCGGCCATGACCTTTGGCTATATCGCGGCGCGCCACATGACAGGAGCAAATGAAGAATGAGCAAATTTGCAGGCAAAGCCGCAATTGTCACAGGCGCTGGCCGGGGCATTGGCCGCGCGATTGTCGAGCGGTTGACAGCCGACGGCGCCAAAGTCGCTGCCCTCGACATGAATGTGGAGGAGGCAAAGGCCAGCGGCGCTGCTTTGGCGCTCCAGTGCAATGTGGCAGACTCCGCCTCGGTGCGGGCGGCTGTGCGCGCCGCGCGTGACGCCTTTGGGCGTCTGGATATTGCCGTCAACAATGCCGGCATCGGCCAAGCCGCCAAAGATGGGTCTGAGCAATTTTACGGGGCGATGGCCCAGCGTAATGCTGAGCTGGCAGAAAAAGGCGCATCCGACATCATTGTCGATCAGCTGATCCATATGGAAGATGAAGGCTGGGCGGGTGTCATGGCCGTCAACATCAATGGCGCCTTTTACGTTTGCCGAGAATTCGCACGTGTCCTGGCCGAAGATGGCAATGCCGGGTCTATCATCAATATCAGTTCCACCAGCGCGCAATCCGGCGAAGGCTCGCCGCATTATGTGACGTCGAAAGCCGCGATTATCGGCCTGACACGGCAATTGGCGCGCGAATTGGCGCCACGTAAAATCCGCGTCAATGCGGTGGCCCCGGGGCCAACCAATACGCCCGTGATGGCCGGTATTCCCGATGAGTGGATCAAGTCGATGGAAGCGTCCATCCCCTTGGGCCGCATGGCAAACCCATCGGAAATCGCCGCGGCTGTCGCCTATTTAGCCAGCGATGACGCGAGCTTTGTCAACGGCTCAGTCCTCGTTGCCAATGGCGCGAGCTATTATTTCTAGGGCAATCCCCTCGTCATCCTGAACTTGGTTCAGGATCCATTTGCGCTTTGGGTTTTCCAATTGGACGCAACTATGTTCATGGATGCTGAAACAAGTTCAGCATGACGATATGTGCCGGGCTTAATCCGCCCGCACCTTCACCTTGGGGGGTGCGGCCCCGCGGCGCATGGCGTTGAGGAATCCGTCCAGCGGCGCAGGCTCGGCCACTGGCCCGCCATGATCGCCCTCGCGCGCCCAAAATTCGGCATAGCTGGGGAAGAGTTTGTGGAAATTGCCTTCCACCCAATCCGTCCCCGGCCAGCGCATTTTATTGTCACCAATGGGCGGTTTGTTGAGATCCGTCGCATACCAATAAAGCGGCAGGCGGCGCTGGAAATACCAGCGGCCCTCAAGGCGAACATAATCATCAACATACATCATCTGCATGATGACCCATTCATCGCCTGTCTCATGCTCATTCTTGGAATAGACAACGCCATGCGCATGGTCGGCATCGTCAAATTCAATCACGTGCCCGCCAATATGATGCGACGTGCCGGTAAAGGGGGAGCGCAAGGTGCGATCCATATAAGCGCGCAGTGCAGCCCGGCCCGAAGCCTCTTTGCCGACGCGGACATCGGCGGGGAAGAGTGAAACCATCGCGTCCATATCGCGCATATCGAGCGCCAGCGCATATTTGGCGGGCAGCTGCCGAATGGCGTCCAAAGATTCCAATCGATCAATCCGGGCTTCCAAACTTGTCACTTCTTCGTCTCCGCAACGGGGGTGGGGGCAGAAATAGGCTCAATTGGCGGCGGGGCATAGCGCCCATCCAAGGCCTCTGGCTTAGGCAAGTACATCCGCATCACAAGGTGATACGCGCCATAGGGCGTGGGCAACCAATTGGATTTGCCCTGTGGTGGCCGCTTTGCGCTCAGATAAATCGTCAGCCCGCCATCTGCATCACGCTTTGCGCCTTTGGTGCGATCGCCAAATTGATAGCGGCGAATGGGGTTGGGCACGAGATGCGCAGTCTTGAGGTCATAAGCTGTGATCGACCAAAAGGCGTTGACGGGCGGCGTTTGCCCGGGGGCAAAGCGGATGCGATAGCGCTTGGCGCCGTTCAGCATCGCACCTGTGCTATCCGTCACTGCGGCGGGATAGATCGACTCTTCTTGCGCATTCACATAGCCGCCACGGGCGATTTCAGCGCGCAGCAGATAATCATTGCCCGGCTTATCCACCTTGTCATTGCGCATCCAGCCATTGACCATCCATGTCGGCTTAAAGCCTTGTGCTGCCAGAATATCGGGCCCCATGCGGATGGCACAGCCCAGCCCCAGCTTTTGCCCGGCAGACAGTTTTGCCGCGTCAAAACGTGCTTTGGGCCCAAAGCCGGCCTTGTCAAAAACAGCCATCAGCGCGGCTTCTTCGGCGGGCAGGGCGATAGACTTCAGCGCCCCATTTAACTGCGCGAAAAAGTCTAGGCTGGCATAAGGCGCCATCGGCGCGGCATCTGTGATGGTGGAGCTAAAGCTGGCCGGTCCAGTCATTTTAAAGCTGCGGGCAATGGCAATGGCTTGCTGCTCATCTGCCTTGCCATCGGCTAAAATGCGGCCAAGCATCCATGCGGTGTCCGTTGGCACGGGAAAAGCCTCATACCCATCTGGCACTTGCCCACCCGAAGGGCCAATAATCGCATAGCGCGTGGCCCGGCCTTGATTGGTCCGTGTCCCCAGATGGAAGGGGCGGCCAAAAAGGTCCATGAATGCCAATGTATAATATCGCCCGTTCATTTCAGGCGTCTCAATCAGGACAGGCCCTTTGGAGAGATCCAACCACGCATTTACGTAAAGCGTATCGGCATTGGGCGCACGAAGCTGGCCTTGCGTCTCTGGGGTTAGGATATGGGGGTAGGGCACCATCGTGTTGACGGGTGCAACAATTGGCTGGTCAGCCGCCACCCGATGCGTTTCATTATGCTTTTGCTTGAGCATATCGACAATGGGATAGCCGTAAACAAAGCCCTGAAGCCCGCTGCTATAGGCCAAAGCTGCGGCAGGGTCTTTCGCAAGGGCTGTGCAGTCGTCTGTTGCGGGCAAGCTATTCATCAGGCTGGCAGCTGCCATCAACACCAAGCTGCTCATCTTCCTCTCCTTAATGCGCAGTGACTGTGGCTAAATTACTACGCTATTTATTAAGTTTGCCAAAGCCATCTTGCATTTTCGTAGTTAAAAGGCAATCTGGATACGCAAATGATTGCATCCTTGCGCGGAGTGTTCAATTTCGCGCGGGGGACTTTGATGGGAGGATGGCATGAAAACGCATCGCATGACCCTATTTTGTGCAAGCGTCGCCGCACTGGCTTTGACGCAACCGGCTTTCGCACAAGAGAGTGACGCCGCTGATACTGGCATTGGCGATATTGTCGTCACCGCGCAAAAGCGCGCCGAAAATGTGCAAGACATTCCAATCGCCATTTCGGCGGTGAGCAGTGAATATCTTCAGGCGCGTGGCATCGCGTCAATTGATACGCTGGGGTCCGTCGCGCCGAACGTCAAGTTTGAGCGTGCACCCTCGAGTAAGACGATTTCGCAAATTTCCATTCGCGGGTCCGTGACGATCAACCCCGCAATTACTTGGGAACCGGCAGTGGGCCTGTATATGGACGGTGTTTACATCGCCAAGGCGCAAGGCTCGATCTTTGACGTCGCTGATCTTGAGCGCGTCGAAATTCTGCGTGGCCCCCAAGGCACACTCTATGGCCGCAACGCGCTGGCCGGTGCTGTGAACTTGATTACCAAGAAGCCCAAGGGCGAATTGGCCGGGTCTGCCGAAGTGTCTTATGGCAATTATAATGCTTGGAAGGCCAAGGCGAGCTTGGATCTGCCGCAGATGGGCATTTTCTCCGCCAAAGTCTCGGGCCAGATGTCGAAGCGCGATGGCCTTGTCCAGATTACGGCAAATCCGTTCCCGGCAGCCTTTTTGGCAGGCAAGCCTTCGCTGAGCCAAATTGATACAGTGGATAGCAAGAGCGCCCTGATCCAAGTTCGGGCCCAACTTTCGGACACTGTAACGGCGGACTATTCGTTCGATTACAACAAGCAAAAGCAGTTGCCGCCTTTCGCGCAATTGCTGCGCGTGAACCGCAATGGTGACCCGCGGGACATTTTTGATCCCAAATCACCCAGCTATATTGGGGTGGCCCCGCTCAATCTTTATGCCAATCCCAATCGCGTCACGACGGCGAGTGTGGACGGTGCAGCCTATGAACGCTCACGCGCTTATGGTCACGCGCTGACGCTCACCGCTGATCTTGGCAGTGCGGAGCTAAAGTCAATCACGTCTTATCGGAATCTGGCTTGGGCAGACGGCCTTGATCTGGATGGTTCGCCGCTGAATATTGCCTTTACGCAGCGCATTACCGATTATGATGCCTTCAGCCAAGAAGTGCAGCTTGCCGGCAATGCGATGGATGATCGCCTGGCCTATGTGGTGGGCGCTTTCTACTTCGCAGAAAAGGCTGAAACACTTGGTCCGCAAGCCTTTTTTGGTCTGTTTGGCCCGGCTGGCAGCTATTTCCAGTCAGACTATGGCTCGCACACCGATGCCTATGCGCTCTATTCGCAGCTTGATTATAAGCTGACGGATGCGCTGAAGCTAACGCTGGGTGGCCGCTATACGCATGAGAAGAAGGATGTCCGCCGGTATTTCGCCGCGGGTTCGCCGCTCGTGAAGGTGCTGGATCTGCCTTATGGTGGCGTGCCGGATGCGACGTATAACAACTTCTCGCCAGCCGTGACGCTCAGCTACGAAGCCTCTGACAAGGTGAACCTCTATGGTCGCTTTGCGCAAGGCTTTAAGTCGGGTGGCTTTAACGGGGAAACCAACGTGTTCTTTGATCCCAAGGCACCTGCGGGCTGCCCCTTGGGTCTGACAGAGCTGTGTGAGCCCTATCGCCCGGAAAAGGTGGATAGCTATGAATTGGGCATCAAAACCAAGATGCTCGACAATCGCCTGATCCTGAACCTTGCGGCCTTCTATGATCGCCATAAGGACATTCAGCTGTCGATCTTTACGGCAGCCGGTGCCGCGTCTTCGGTGGTGCGCAATGCGGCCTCTGCCCGTATTCAGGGCTTGGAAGTGGAAGCTATTGCACGGCCAACAGATGCGCTGACGATCAATGCCTCGCTGGCGACGTTGTCGGCCAAATATCTGAGCTACACCGATGCTGGGGCAGATGTGTCAAACAATCGCGCTTTCCCGCATACGCCTAAATTCACAGCCGGCCTCGGCGTGGATTGGCGCGTTGTGGAAGGCGATTGGGGTAAGCTGAACATCAATGGTGATTTGAACCATGTGTCTGGCTATTTCACATTCCCCTATGCGTTGCGCACGCCAACTGCATCGGACCAGAACGCCTATAACACCCGCTCAAAGGGCCGCACGATTGTCAATCTGCGCGCCGCGCTGAGCGATTTTGATCTGGGTGGCGTGAAGACGGAACTCTCGGCTTGGGTGCGTAACCTTGGCAATGAGAAGAACCCGTCCAACTTCATTGACTTCGGCCCGGGCTTTGGTGGGCTGACACTGGGCTATTTCCCAGATCCGCGTACCTATGGCGTAACCTTCGGGGTGCGCTTTTAAGCGAAGATAATGGACCTCAGCCCTCGCCAAAATTGGCGGGGGCTGGGCCCATAACGGCAACCTTGGTGTTGCCCTCTGCATCCACGCTATGGATCAGGCAGGACGAGCGGTGGGATCGGGTTTCAGCGATCCACCAGCGACCATTTTCCTTCACATAAACATCGTCATAGACCACGCCCATCTGCGTCAGCGTGCGCTGGCCGAGATGGATGTTGTGGAAGTAAAGCGACCAGCGGCCCGTCGCCTGCACATCGCTGTCAAAACGGATGATGCCATTGGCGGCATGGTGAATATCAAAAATATCGGGCGTGCAGCCCATTTGCCGATAAATGGCGACAAAATCTTCACGATTGTCAAACGGCGGAAAGCCTTCATAGGCAATGCGTGCGCCCTTGGGGTGGAGCGTGTCCAACACGCCATCAGGATCCTTAGCATCACAGGCTTGGAGATAGCGGGCCTTCAAGTCGCGAATGGCGCGATCATCTTCTAATCTCTGCAATCTTTCTTCCAGAGTCACGGCGCTTTCTCCTTTGCGTAGATGGGTGAGTTATATATTACGCAAATGAAAGTTAAAGCACGAATCCGGGAGAGGGATATGCGGTTTGAGGGGCAGAATGTTCTCATCACAGGGGCGGCATCGGGTATTGGCCGGGCCACTGCCATCCTGTTCGCCTCAGAAGGGGCGCGCGTGACCATTGCCGATGTAAACGCAGGCGGCCTTGAAGAGACTGCCGCCAAAATGATCTCTCGACCGCTGATCCAGCCTTATGACGCGGCTGATTTTAATTCCTGCCGTGCGCTGGTGGAGGTGGCGGCCAAGGATGGGCTGGATGTGCTGTGCAATATTGCAGGCATCCTCAAATGGGGGCCGACATTAGAGTTTAGCGAGGAGGATTTTGCCCGCATCCTCACCATCAATACCACCAGTGTATATGCCATGTGCCGCGCGGCTTTGCCGCATCTGATTAAGTCCAAAGGCACTATTGTGAACACGGCGTCTACGGCGGCTCTCCAGGGCATTGCTTATACGGTGGCCTATGCTGCCTCCAAACACGCAGTGGCGGCGATTACCAAAAGCCTCGCGGTCGAGTTCGCCAGCAAGGGCGTGCGCATCAATGCCATCTGCCCCGGCCATGTGAATACGCCGATGGGCAATGCCGCGCCGCCGCCGGGCGATGTCGATTGGGGGCTGGTGATGCGCAATGCGCCGAAACTGGTCGATGGCAGCTGCGAGCCGGAAGATGTAGCGGAAATGTTTGCTTTCTTGGCCAGCGATCAGGCCCGCAAGGTGACGGGCTCGCTCTTCACCGTGGATGGCGGTCAGCTCGCGGGCTAAACCCCGGCAAACAGCGCACGGGCGGCATCATCGCCCTTTAACTGGGCATTGTCGCGATGCGTGACGCGCCAGCCTTCGGGCAGCCGCTTCAGCGTCCAGCGATTGGCGGCCATGCGCGCCACTTCAAAGCTGCTGCCCGTCCAGCGGATGACCATGCTATGCCCGCGCGCCGTTGCGATATCGCCCTTTAGTTCAATCGCAACGGGCCCCATAATATGCCCGCAGCCATCGGCCATCAGCTGTTTATGCGTTGCGCCGGTAATGAAGGCGGCAATTTCAGCATGGCCGCGTGCTTCCCCAAAACCGGCAATCGCGTAGCTGCCATCTGCGGTCCAGAGCTGTGCGACGCCTTCCGCATCGCCGCTGTCGGCCAAGGGGCCATAGCGCGCGATGAGGGTGCGGATGGCCTCCTTATCCTCCAGCGCCTGTAGACGCGCTTCCAGCGGCTCCAGAGGCGTCGTCATTGCGGGGAGAGGCCCTTGAGGAGCGCCATTTTCCAAGACGGGTCTTGGCCATCGGCCGTGCCATTGGGGGCGTCAGCGCCCAATTGTGCCAGCCCATCGGCATCGACTGGCCTTATGGTGCCATGATCGAACACCAACTGCCGCTTCAGGAACTTCCATTCGCCTGCCCGGCGCTCATATTGGTCGAGGTAACGGCCCCAGATAATCAATTCGCGCGCATCGGGCGCGGGGGAGCGGTGAAAGGCCATGGCGTAATGTTCGCCCTCTGCCCGGTCTCCCTCAATTGCAAACAGGCTGTTGCTGATGCTGTGAATTGTCATGTCCCAATGCGCCATCACAGTCGGCAGCCACGCGACAAAATCATCCGGGCTGCCGCAAAACATATTGCCGTGATCATCAATGGCATCGTCATGATAGAGCGAACGGACCAGCGCATAATCGCGCCGGTCAATCCCGCGGCAATAGCGCATCACAAGATCGGTCAGTGCGATCCGATCAAGGAGCGCGCGATCACTCACCCCTGTGCCGCCGTGCGGCCGGCTTGACGGCCAAAGAACGTGCAATCGGCAAGGCTCATGCCCGAGCTATAGCCATGGCCCCATGCGGGCAGGCCCGATGTGCAGCGCCCAGCGGCATAGAGGCCGGGGATCGGCGCACCGCTGCGGTCCAGCACTTCGGCATGGGTGGATGTTTTGAGCCCGCCCAAGGTGAAGAAGCTGAAATAGCTGGTTTCAAAATTCAGCTCGAGCGCGACAAACGGGCCTTGATCGAGCGGCGTCAAAATCGGCGGCTGTTTGTCAAATAACGGATCACGGCCTTCGCGCGCGTGGCGATTGTAAAAGTCCATCGTGCGCGAAAGCGTGCCTTCGGCCATCTCCAGCTCACGCTCGACTTCTTCCCAATCATTGCCCGTGCCCGCAATGGTCATCCGGCCAAATTCGGGCGGTTGTTCAAAATGCGCACTGTCGAGCAGCAGATAGACGCGATTGCCCGGTTGATCGACGGCGGTGCGTGACACGCGGCCATGATAGCAATCTTCATTAATGAAGCGCTGGCCCTGAATGTTCACGAAGACGCCCTTGGCGTGGCTTTCGGGGATGGTCCAAGGGCAGGTGGTGAAGAACTGGTCCATATGGATCGCCTCCCCACCCGCGCCGACGCCCAGGTTGATGCCCGTGCCATCATCCTTATCGCCAATGGGGTCCTGAATTTTGAAGGTCTGCGGGCAATATTTGCGACGCATCTCTTCATTCATCACAAAGCCGCCTGTGGCGAGGACAACGCCCTTTTTGGCGCGGACAAAAACGGGCGCATTATCAATGCGGAAAATGGCGCCAACAATCCGGTCGCCATCCTGCACCAGCGCCAGGGCACGCGCATCGACATGCACTTCTGTGCCCAAAGCGCGCGCGCGGGCTTCCAGAATGTCCACCAATGGCCGCCCGCCGCCCCAGCCCATATGCTGGATCACATGGCCGCGCGGCGCAGGCTTGGCGTGCTTGTAAAAAGGGGCGGCTGCTTCGCTGCCCGACCAGATGAGCGTGGAATCATCCATCGGCTCAATGACTTTGCCGGGCAGATAATTGCCGCGATAGGGCACGCCTTGCGCCTTCAACCAGCCAAAATGGTTGACGGCTTCGCGTGCATAAAGATCGCACTTGGCGTCATCGGCACAGGGGCCGCCCGCCATTTTGAGATAGGCCGCAAAATCCTCTGTGCTGTCTTCAAAGCCTGCGGCACGTTGCACCTCTGTGCCGCCGCTGCCGCCCAGATAAATTTCGCCGCCCGACAGGCCCGATGCCCCACCGCTGCCCGAATTGCGCTCAAACAGCATGACAGCCGCACCCGCTTCGCGCGCTTCAATCGCGGCACACGCCCCGGTGGCGCCAAAGCCGATTACAACAACATCGGTTTCCAAATCCCATTTGGCCACATCAGCCGCAGGATAGGGTTTGTGCAGCGAAATCTCAGCCATTGCGTGCCTTTAGCAAATCCAATGCAACGTCGACGATCATATCTTCCTGACCGCCCACCATCTTGCGACGGCCCAGCTCGACCAGAATTTGGCGGGTGTCGAGGCCATAGGTCTCTGCCGCCTTTTCGGCATGACGCAGGAAGCTGGAATAGACACCGGCATAGCCCAGCGCCAAGGTTTCACGATCGACACGCACGGGCCGGTCTTGCAGCGGGCGAACAAGGTCTTCCGCTGCGTCCATCAGCATCATGACGTCACAGCCATGGTTCCAGCCTTTGCGATCAGCCGCAGCAATGAAAACCTCCAGCGGGGCATTGCCCGCACCTGCGCCCATGCCGGCCAAGCTGGCGTCAATGCGCACCGCGCCTTCTTGCGCCGCGACAATCGAATTGGCAGCGCCTAAGGAGAGGTTGTGGTGCGCGTGAATGCCGCGTTGGGTCTCAGGCTTGAGCACGCGATCATAGGCTTGCAGGCGCGCACGGACGCCATCCATATCGAGCGCACCGCCGCTATCCGTCACATAAACGCACTGCGCGCCATAGCTTTCCATCAGCAGCGCCTGTTGGGCCAGATGTTCCGGCTCAATCATATGGCTCATCATCAAAAAGCCAGAGACATCCATGCCCAGATCGCGGGCAATGCCAATATGTTGTTTCGACACATCGGCTTCGGTGCAGTGCGTCGCCACACGGACGGAGCGGACACCAATATCATAGGCGCGGCGCAGTTCTTCGACAGTGCCGACACCGGGCAGAATGAGCGTTGTCAGCACCGATTTGGTCAGCACCGAGGCAACTGCCTCCAGCCATTCCCAATCGGTATGCGCGCCAAAGCCATAGTTGAAGCTGGCACCTGACAGTCCATCGCCATGCGCCACTTCAATGGCGTCGACCCCGGCATCATCCAATGCCTTGGCAATCGCCATGACATGATCAAGGCCGTACATATGGCGGATGGCGTGCATCCCATCGCGCAGCGTAACGTCTTGAATGTAAAGCTTATCGCCCGCTTCGACGTTGAACTTGCCGCTCATGCTGCCATCCTCCGTGCCGCGAGAAGCTCGCCTGTGGCTTTGGCTGCCGCAGTCATAATGTCGAGATTGCCGGAATAAGGCGGCAGATAATCGCCAGCGCCTTCCACTTCGAGCATGATCATCGATTTAATGCCCGTAAAATCGCCCATGCCGGGGATTTTGAGGCGGTTATTATCGCCATAGCGTTCAAACTGCACATCCTGCTTCAGGCGATAGCCGGGCACATATTTCTGCACTTCGGCCACCATATCCGCGACCGATTGGCGAATGGCGTCTTCATCGCCGCCTTCGGACAGGGTGAAGACCGTATCGCGCATGATCATCGGCGGTTCGGCCGGGTTGAGGATGATGATGGCTTTGCCCTTGGTCGCGCCGCCAACAACTTCAATGGCGCGGGCTGTGGTGCGGGTGAATTCATCAATATTGGCGCGTGTGCCGGGGCCTGCCGAGCGCGACGACACTGACGCGACGATTTCAGCATAATGCACGGCCTTGGAGACGCGGGCGACAGCCGCCACCATTGGAATCGTCGCTTGGCCGCCACAGGTGACCATGTTGACATTGGGCTGGTCCAAATGCTGGTGCATATTGACCGGCGGCACCGTGAAGGGACCAATTGCGGCGGGCGTCAGATCGACAACTTGAATGCCATCCGCCCGAAGCGCCTCATCATGCACTTTATGCGCATAAGCCGAGGTTGCATCAAAGGCGATGCCAATTTCAGGATAGCAGGGGAGCGCCTTTAATCCCTCAATCCCCTCATGCGTGGTCGCAATGCCATGTTCGCGCGCCATCGCGAGGCCTTCGCTATTGGGGTCGATCCCCACAACAGCTGCCAGCTCCATATTTTGGGGATATTTGATCATCTTCATCATCAAATCGGTGCCGATATTGCCCGATCCGATAATGGCGGCCTTTACCCGTGCCATGTGATTTCCTTTAAACGAAATTGGCGGTGCAAGAGCCAATTGGCCCCGATGCATCGCTTAAAACCATGTCGAAACGATCGCCTTTGACCGCAGGTGCCAGCGGCACCAGCGACCCCGATAGAATGACATCGCCCGCATCCAGCGTGACGCCATAAGCGCCCAAGGTGTTGGCGAGCCACGCCACGGCCTGTGCCGGATCACCCTGCACAGCATGGCCATAGCCCTCAGACAATGGGGCGCCATTTTTGGTGACCGCAACATGGAGGTTGGGCAGGTCAAGCGCCCGAGGGTCAAGCCGTTCGGCACCCAGCACATAGACGCCGCAGGACGCATTGTCTGACACGGTATCGACAATGCCAATCTGCCAATCCTGAATGCGGCTATCGACAATTTCAAAACACGGCGCGATGGCCGCTGTGGCGGCTATGACTTGTTCTGCCGTCACGCCGGGGCCAACCAAATTGTCCTTCAGGATGAACGCAATTTCGGCCTCCGCACGCGGCGCAATCAGCGCCTTGGCATCAACATCAATATCGCCTTCAACAAACATCCAGTCAGTCAGAAAGCCAAAATCAGGCTGATGCACGCCCAGCATATCCTGCACGGCCTTGCTGGTGACGCCAATTTTCTTGCCCACCACTTTCTCGCCATCGCGGCGGCGGCGGGCAAGGAAATCAAGGCTGATGGCATAGGCGTCATCAATGGTCAGGCTGGGGTCACGCCCCATCAGCGGCGGCACCGTTCGCCGGTCCCGCATCGCGTCATATAATTCCTGGCCGTATTTCTCAGCCTTGGTCATTGAGGAAGGCAATCGAATAGTGGTTGAATTCAGCCGCGCGTTCCACCTGCACCCAATGCCCAGTGCGGGCAAAGGTCATGGTGCGGGCATTGGCGCATTGATCAAGGAAGTAACGTGCACCGCTTTCCGGGCAGAATTCATCATTATGGCCCCACAGCACGAAAATAGGCTGCGTGATCGCACCCACGCGTGGGCCTAAATTGGGCGTCCGCATCCGGGCCAGCACGTCCTTGGGCTGCGTTTTGGCAACGGCAAAGCGTTCGGCAATCAATTGATCGGGGATTTTCGGCGCAAAATCTGGGTGGACCAGATTGGAAACAAGGCGCTTTTGTTCCTCAATGTTAAAATCTGGGCTGCCAAAGCCCGAGACCATTTTGGCAATGCCGGGCATGGTGAAATAGCTCGCTTGCTCTTCCACGCAGCCCGGGGCCATCAGAATGAGCTTTTCAGCGAATTCTGGATGGTCGAGCGTCATCTGGATCGCAACACCGCCCCCCAGCGAGTTGCCAACCAGAGACGCCTTCTCAATGCCATGCGCACGCAGCGCCTCATACACCGTGTCAGTGAACAGGCTGAGCGTATAATCAATGCCTTCCGGCTTTGACGACGCGCCATAGCCAATCATATCAGGCAGAATGACCCGATAGCCGGCATCCACAAAGGCTTGGATATTCTGGCGAAAATTGGACGCGCCGGACGCACCGGGGCCGCTGCCGTGGAGAAACACCACAGCAGGGCCTTGGCCCGCTTCGGCAATATGGATGGTATAGCCGCCGCTGACTTGGTGGTCCGTTTCGCGCAAATCCGCCATGATCTAGCCCTTAGAGGAAGGTGAAATTGGGTTGCTCACCCAACATCGTCCCAACCACATCCGAGGTGCGGTTGTTGGGATCATTGGCAACGTGCGCGCGACCGGCATGAATATCGAGCCAAGGCTGGATAATCTCGCTCGACATATAAATGGCGCGACCGCCCAGCAATTGCACAATGCCATCAATCAGTTCGGCCAAGCGGCGAACCACATTGGACGATTGATAGGTATACAGCGCGCGCTTTTCCATCGGGATGGGCTGGCCGCATTCGGCATAATGCATCAGATCTTCAAAGCTTGTCTTCAGCGTCAGTTCCATTTCAAGGATCTGGGCGTGGGCTTTGGCAATTGCTGCGTGCAACATCGGGTCTGCCTTAGAGGCCTTGCCGGTGTTGGTCGAAACGCGATCTTGCATGATCTTCATCGCCGCATTCACGGCAGCACGTGCGCCACCAAAGGCCGCGGTTGAGACCGAGCGGACGAAAACTTGCGCCCAAGGCAGACTATAAAGCGGGCCATCATTGGCAGCTTGCCCCGGATTGTTGCACATAAAGCCATCCACCGCGCGGTGGGTGCGATATTCCGGCACAAAGGCGCGGTCGACGACAATGTCAAAGCTGCCCGTGCCTTGCAGGCCAAAGGTATCCCATGTGCCTTCGATGATTTGATAATCACTGCGCGGCAGCAGGAAGGTGCGCATATCCGGCGCTCCGCCTTCTTCCTGCGGGGGCACAAGTGCACCCAGCAGCACCCAGCCGCAATGGAGCGAGCCAGTGGAGAAGCCCCACCGGCCAGAGAGATAGAAGCCACCTTCAGTTGGCTCTACCTTGCCGACAGGCTGATAGGTCGAGGAAACCAGCATATCGCTATTCTCGCCCCAGACTTCGGCCTGCGCTTCATCATGGAACAGGGCCAGTTCATAAGGGTGGCAGCCAACGACGCCGTACATCCAGCCTGTGGACATGCAGCCTTCGGCCAGCAGCTTTTGCACATCGAAGAACACATTCGGGTGCATTTCATAGCCGCCCCAACGCTTTGGCTGGAGAATCTTGAAGAAACCAGCGGCCTTCATTTCGGCAATGGTTTCAGCAGGAACGTTGTAATCTTTGGTGCACTGACGGGCCCGTGCCTTCAGCGTCGGCATCATCGCGCGCGCGCGATCAACCAGCTCTTGGGGCGTCGGGATGTCGCCGACGCGCGACTTCATCGAAACTACGGTAGCCATGGTCTGACAACCTCCTCCTTATCTGGCCCGACTCGCTCTCTCCAGTCGATGAGGGCATTCGTAATTTTTTTTGTCATCTAATACGCAAATCGTCAATTGAATTCCGGGTGCCTAGGCTATAATGCGTAATTTATTGGCAAGTATGACGTGATTCAGCTTTGCGGCTTTGAGAGGATTATAGAGTAGTTGGCGCATCAAGTGACATATGATTTCGGCGGCAAGGTGGCGATTGTCACGGGCGGCACGCGCGGCCTGGGCCGGCAAATTGCGGCCCGGCTGGCAGAGGCGGGCTGTGCTGTTGCAGTTTGTGGCCGGTCTGCGCCGGATGATTTGCCCGCTGGAATTACCTTTTATCAAGCAGATGTCCGCGATGCAGAGCAGGCCAAAGCCTTTGTTGATGCCGTGGTGGCGCAACATGGTCGGCTGGATATTCTGGTCAACAATGCAGGTGGCTCACCTGCCAGCGCGGTGGCAGAGGCCAGCCCGCGCTTTGTAGATGCCATTCTAAAGCTCAACATGGTGGGCCCGCTTTATATGGCGCAGGCGGCCTATCCGCATATGGCCGCTCAAAAGGGTGGCAGCATCATTAACATTGCCAGCGTCTCCGGTGCGCGGCCATCGCCGGGGACGACCATCTATGGCATGGCGAAGGCTGGCCTCATCAATATGACGCAAAGTCTGGCGCAGGAATGGGGTCGCGATGCCATTCGCGTGAACGCAATCATCGCCGGGCTGATGACAACCGAAAATGCCGAAGCGACCTATGGCGATGCCGAAGCGCAGGCAGCAGTTGGCCGATCCATGCCCTTGGGGCGGATGGGCACGGGGGATGATCTGGCTGGGGCCGTGCTCTGGCTGAGTTCAGACGACGCGCAATGGGTGAGTGGTGCGCGCCTTCAAGTCGATGGCGGTGGAGAGCGGCCATATTTTCTAGATCTTGTGAAGGGAGGCTAAGGCCGATGGGGATTAAGGCGCTTGGCTATGTCGTTATTGAAACGACACAACCAGATAAATGGGATGAATTTTTGACGCAGGTCGCGGGCGTAATGCGTGCAGCAGATGCCGCCGATGGCGCGGCGCAATATCGCATTGATGAAGCCCCGTTCCGCTTCCGCATTGAAAAGTCGGGCCGGGATTGGTTTCAGGCGGCAGGGTATGAAGTGGCCGATGCCGCTGCTTTGGCCGCATTGCAGCAGGCGGTTGCCGCAGCAGGCCGGCCTGCGACACCTCTCACGGCTGAAGAAGCTGCGCTGCGCCATGTTGCGGCGGGCTTCCGGACTTCGGACCCGGCGGGCAATGGTCTGGAATTTTATTATGGCCGCAGCGCTGCGGCAGAGCCTTTTGTGTCGCCTTTGGGTGTTCCCAATTTTGTAACGGGTAGTATGGGTATGGGCCATGCCGTCTTCTCGGCGCCCAATTTTGACGAAACCATTGGCTTTTTGCGCGATGTTGTTGGCTTCCATGAAACGGATATGCCGCGCTTTAACTTAATGGGCCCCGATGGTCCCTCTATGGGCTTTGCCTTCATGCACGCAGACAATGGCCGCCACCACAGCATCGCCGTGGGTGAGGGGCCAGTGCCGCCGTCAGGCGCTGTCCATGTCATGCTGGAATATCCCAATCTGACCGAAGTTGGCAAAGCGCATGACCGCATGAAGGCGCTGGGCTATCCCGAAAGCGCGTCCTTGGGCCGCCATGTCAATGACGAGACAGTGGGCTTTTATGTCCAGACGCCGGGCGGGTTTGATCTGGAAATTGGCTGCGACAGCCTCGTCATTGATCCTGCCAGCTGGCAGACCACAAAGCATGAAGCCATTAGCATTTGGGGCCATGAATGGGCCTGGCAAAAGGCCATGAAGGAAGCACAGGCAAATGCTTGATAAACGGATGACTGCGGCTGACATTGTCAGCCAATTGCATGATGGCATGACGCTGGGCATTGGCGGCTGGGGCCCGCGGCGTAAGCCGATGGCTTTGGTGCGTGAAATTCTGCGCTCTGACCTGAAAGACCTGACCATCGTTGCCTATGGCGGTGCGGATGTCGGTATGCTCTGTGCAGCGGGCAAGGTGAAGAAGCTTGTCTTCGCCTTTGTCTCGCTGGATGCCATTCCGCTTGAGCCTTGGTTCCGAAAGGCGCGCGAAGCTGGCCAGATCGAGGTTTTAGAGCTCGATGAAGGTATGTTCCAATGGGGGCTGAAGGCTGCGGCCTTTGGTGTTCCCTTCCTGCCGACGCGCGTTGGCTTAGGCACGGATCTGGCGGCGCTCGGTGGTCTGAAAACGGTCACATCGCCATATGCTGATGGCGAAACGCTGATTGCCATGCCTGCGTTGAAGCTGGATGCCGCCTTGCTGCACGTCAATCGGTCCGACTGGCGCGGCAATGTTCATCTCTTTGGGCCCGACGTCTATTATGATGAGTGGTTTGCTAAGGCCGCTGCCAAAACCTTTGTCTCATGCGAAGAATTGGTCGACCGGATGGAAGACCATTATCCTGATGAGGCGCAAGCCAATATCTTTGAACGCTGCTTTGTCACGGGTGTCGTTGAAATGCCCTGTGGCGCGCATCCCAGCTCCATGCCGCCGAGCTATGGCTGGGATATGAAGGCGTTCAAGGCTTATGCGGATGCCGCGAAAGACCCCGGCGATTGGGCGGCTGTTGCCGACCGTTTTGTCGGCAAGAGCGAGGCTGATTATCTTAACTCCGT
>JBEDNE010000151.1:0-37779 GCA_041170745.1 Pseudomonadota bacterium | reverse complement strand
GGGCTGCAGTGCGGGCATAGCTATGCGAATTTCTTCAACCAGAAACGCGCAATTACCGATCAGCTCTTTGCCCCGCTGCCCCGCTTGCCCTTTGCCTTTCGGTGGTTGGGGAATGACATGGTTGTCACCCGCAATTTCAGCCCCGATGCACGCTTAACACCGGGCACACGTGTCCTTTCCATCAATGGACAATCAGCCCAGAAAATTCTTGCCCAACTTCTCCCTTACACACGCGCGGACGGCAGCAATGATGCCAAGCGCCGGGCACTTTTGGAAATGCGCGCCGAGGATGCGTGGGACTATTTTGATATCTTTTTCGGCCTGCTTCACGCTGAGGCCAAATCCTTCCACATCACAGCCGAACTTCCCTCGGGGCAGATGGCGCGTGTGGACCTGCCCTCGCTCACTCTGGCAGAACGGCGTGCTGGGCGGCGCCAAGTGCAAGCTCAGCCGAATTGGGCCGCCCCAAATATTCCCTGGACTTTCGAGCGGCGCGGCAAAACAGCGCTTCTCACAATGCCGGGTTGGGCAGTCTATAACAGCAAGGCAGATTGGCAGGGCTGGATCCATGCGCGACTGGATGAGATTGCGTCTGACAGCACAGACGCGCTCGTCATTGATCTCAGGGGCAATGAAGGGGGCCTTGATTGCGGGCATGACGTTATCGCGCACCTGATTGATCGGCCCATTTCCGCGCGCCTCTATGATCGGCGCGTTCGCTATCGCAATGCCCCCAAGCCCCTTATCCCCTATCTCGACACATGGGACCGCAGCTTTGATCATCTGGGGGCTGAGGCGCAGGATATTGGCAACGGGTTTTATCAACTGCCTCTCAATGGCGAAGATCAAATTCTCCCAAAAGGTCGGCGCTTTACTGGCAAAGTTGCCGTGCTGACCGAACCCATGAACAGTTCAGCCACATTCAACTTTGCAGTGTTGATGCGCACCTATGGGCTAGGCCAATTGGTTGGCGGGCCGACAGGCGGCAATCAACGCGGCATAAATGGCGGCGCCTTTTATTTCCTGCGCTTACCAGCCTCTGGACTGGAAGTGGATGTGCCGTTGATCGGCTATTTCCCGCAAACACCTCGCCCCGATGCAGGGGTAACGCCCGATATCGCAATCATGCCGACAGCGCGTGACATAGCAAAAGGGCGCGACCCCGTTTTGGAGCGCGCCCTTCAGGCTGTTGGCTGAACTTCTAAAGCTCAGACGTTATTGCTCATTCTTGGCAACAACGCCGCCCTTCATCACAAAGCGGACAGATTTCAGAACTGTCACGTCCGCCAGCGGGTCACCCGCAACAGCAATGATGTCGGCGGCCTTACCCGGTTCCAGAGAACCTGCCTCATTCGACACGCCAAGCAGATCAGCCGCATTCACTGTCGCAGCTTGGATGGCCGCCATGGGTGACATGCCATGCTTTACCAGCAGCTCAAACTCATCGGCATTGCGGCCATGCTTTGAAACGCCTGCATCCGTGCCAAAGGCAATTTTCACGCCTGCGGGATAGGCTTTTTCAAGGCTCTTCCCCGTCACGCCAATGCGCCATTGCACCTTGGCCAGAACATCGGGCGGATAGGCATTGGGGTTGGCTTTCAGCCGCTCTAAATAGCCATTCACGGTCGACAAGGTCGGCACATAATAGGCGCCCGCCTTTTTAAAGAGCTTGATGCTCTCGTCATCCAGCATGGTGCCATGTTCAATCGAGTCTGCGCCGGCTGCCAAGGCCGCGTTGATGCCATCCTGCCCATGGGCGTGAACGGCAATCTTCTTCTTATAAAGATGCGCAGTATCCACCAGCGCCTTCACTTCATCGTCAAAAATCTGGCGCCCAAGGCCAGCACCAATACGGCTGTTGACCCCGCCTGTGGTTGCAATCTTAATGACATCAACCCCGCGACGAATTTGCATCCGAATGGCGTGGCGGCAGCTTTCAGTGCCGTCGCACAGATTTTCCTGATTAATGGCAGAATGCAGATCTTCCCCCAAGCTCAACGTGCCATCCATATGGCCGCTGGTGGTGGAGATGGACCGGCCCGCATCCACAATGCGCGGACCCAGGATCTTGCCAGAGGCAACAAAGTCACGCAGCGCCAGCGTCGCGCCCGTGCCATCCCCCAAATTACGAACCGTCGTAAAGCCCGCCATAAGCGTCTTTTGGGCATTGCCCAGTGTGCGATAGGCTGTTGTTGCGTCGCTGCTGGTCACGCCTTCCAGCAAGGCGGCATCGCCCCCGGCATCTGAATCGAGGTGGACATGGCTGTCAATCAAACCGGGCAGAACGAACTTGTCTGACAAGTTGATGATGCGCGCGCCAGCCGGCCCTGCAACCAAGCCCGGCAGAATCTCAGAAATTCGGCCATCTTTGATAATAATGGTCGAGGGGCCACGCGGCGGCTGGCCGGGCCGATCAAGCAATCGACCAGCCTGCACCACGGTGACAGCTGTTTGAGCAGAAAGGGGTGCTGCCAGCGCCAGCACCAGCGGAGCGAACAAGGCTATCTTTTTCATGACAGCCTTTTGCGCAGCTTAGCCCAGTTTGTCTACCTTTGCCTGCAAACTTGCCAATTGTGCTTTTAAAGCTGCAATTTCATTATCCTTGGCGGTGCTTTGGTCTGCCGCCTGCGCGCTGACCTGCGGTTTGGCGCCGGGGGTAAACATGCCGGCTGCCGCTTCAAACATAGCCATATTGCGCTTGTGCAGTTCTTCAAACGGGCCGCCTGTAAAAGCGCCTTCCAGCATCGATCGGAACTGCGTCTGGTTGCGGCGGAAGGCCTCCATCGAGGCTTCCAGATATTGCGGCACCATCGACTGCATCGAATCACCATAGAGCGAGATCAGTTGGCGCAAAAAGCCAGCGGGCAACATATTAGAGCCGCGGCTTTCCTCTTCCATGATGATTTGGGTGAGGACATTGTGCGTAATGTCTTCATTGGTTTTGGCATCGACCACGCGGAAATCCCGGCCATCGCGCACCATTTGAGAAAGCGTCTCAAGGGTAATATAACTTGACGTCTCGGTGTTATAGAGGCGTCGGTTCGCATATTTCTTAATGGTTACAGGGCCTTCGCCCGGTGTCGACTTTGCCATGCGAGTCATCTCCCATTTCGTGTCGGCATAGCATTAGCCGCTGCTGCACTGCAACAACGCAGCATATTGCGCAGCATAGCCGCACAAATCAGCCCCAGATACGGTCAAACCTATGGCCAAGCAGAGTCAGCAATTCATATTGCGACAGGCCAGACTGGCGGGCGGCATCCGGCAAATCGAAATCGATCGAGAGCCAATCCCCTTCTGCAATATCGGGAGCGGCGCTCACATCCAGCGCCACCAAATCCATGGAAACGCGACCAAGCACAGGAAGCCGCCCTCCCTCTGCGGTGCCGCGGCCAGAAAAGCCCCGCACATAGCCATCGGCATAGCCAATATTCACAATCGCCACATCAAGGGCACGATCGGCGGTATAGGTGGCGTTATAGCCAATGCTCTGCCCAGCTGGCAGCACGCGCCGCTGCAGCACCTGCGCCTCTAGCCCAACCACTGGCTGGATGGCCCCTGCGGCTTCTGCGCGCGGAATGCCGCCATATAGCGCCAGGCCGGGCCGTGTGAGGCCAAAATGATAGGCCGCACCAAGGCAAATCCCCGCTGAATTGGCCAAGCTCAGCCGCTGCGCCGGAACGGTGGCGGCAGCCGACCGAAACATGTCCAATTGATGCGTATTTTGGGGCACATCTTCATCGGCAGACGCCAAATGGCTCATCAGTGTGTGGAGTGTGAGGCCCGAAAGATCCTCTCCCGGGGCAAGGCCAAGGCGGTTCATGCCCGTGTCGAGCATGACATCGCAGGGCTTGCCTGTGGGGCGCCAGCGGGCCACTTGCTGGGCCGTATTCAGCACGGGTCGCGCCCGCGACGCAAGCGCTTGAGGCTTATCTTCTTCCCGCACGCCGTGGAGGACTGACAGATTGGCCTCTTGCGGCAGAAAAGGCTCAATCTCTGCGGCTTCCGCCCAAGTGGCGACAAAAAAGTCCCGACAGCCAGCGGCCAATAAATGCTGCACGACCTCTGGGGCACCCAGCCCATAGCCATTGGCTTTCACAGCGGCCCCACAGGCCGCCTGCCCGCTTTGCGCCTGCAGCCAGCGCCAATTGGCAGACAATGCCCCTTTATCGAGGCGCAAACGAAGCGGTGCGGTCATAGCCGGGGCGATAGAGCCGTCAGTCCGCGACGTCGATGTCTTCCTTGCCAGCTGTTTCAGGCAGCCAGATCAAGGAAACCACGAACGCCATGGCAACCACAGCAACGGTGTACCATAGGCCCATGAAGGTGCCACCCGTCTTCACCACAATATATTGCGAGATAAAGGGTAGAAATCCGCCAAAATATCCCGCCCCAATATGATAGGGGATCGACATGGACGTGTAGCGAATTTTGGCCGGAAACATCTCAACCAAGATGGCCGCAACTTGGCCATAAGTCATTGCTGACAAAGCGACCAATACGGCAACGGCAAGAACAATCAGCCCGGGCTGCCGAGAGGCTGGGTCTGATTTATCGGGATAGCCCGCTGCCTCAAGCGCTGCGACATAAGCCTTTTCATCAAAGCCTTCAACACGTGCATCGCCCACTTGCAGAACCAAAGCATCGCCCTGTTGCTTGGCATAGCTAATGCCGCGCTTAGACAGGAAATTCAGCGCCTTGCCGCAATCGCTTGTCTGTTTGCTGGCAAATACATTGAAGTCACATTCTGGCGATACCAGCGTCACCGGGGAAGACTTTGTCGCCTGCGCCAGTGCGGGGTTTGCCGCATCTGCCATCATATGGAAAAGCGGGAATGTCAGGACAATTGTGAGCGCATAACCCAACAGCAAAATGCGCTTGCGCCCATAATGATCCGACAGCCAGCCTGCCGCGACATAGAGAGGCGCTGCCAGCAAAGCCCCAACGGCCATGTAGGACAAGGCATCAATTTCCGGCACGCGGGCCGTGCCCGTCAGGAAGTAGAGCGTGCCGAATTGCGAGGTGTAGTAAATAACCGTGAGCCCTGCGGCCACGCCAAACAGCGCCACCAAGATGCGGCCCACATTGCCCGGATATTGGAAGCTTTCAACAAAGGGATTGTGGGATGTCTTGCCCGCATCCTTCATCGCCTTGAACACCGGGCTCTCAGACAACATCATGCGGATATAGAGCGAAATGGCGAGTAGCAGCAGCGAGATGATGAAGGGCACACGCCAGCCCCAGCTTTCAAAATCTTCCACTGGCATGGACTTGCGCGTCAGCAAAACGACAATGACCGCCAGCAGAAATCCACCTGCCACCGAGGCTTGGATCCAGCTGGTATATTGGCCCCGCTTATTTTTGGGCGCGTGTTCCGCCACATAAATGGCTGCCCCGCCATATTCGCCACCAAGCGCCAGGCCCTGTAGGCAGCGCAGGACCAGCAGGCCAACGGCCGCCCAAATGCCAATGCTTTCAAATGTTGGCAAAAAGCCAATGGCCGCGGTTGCCCCGCCCATCAGCGAAATGGTGATGAGGAAGGTATATTTTCGGCCAATCTTGTCGCCCAGATAGCCAAAGACAATGGCCCCCAAGGGGCGCACACCAAAGCCCGCGCCAAAGACAGCCAGCGACGCTAATGTGGCGGCCGTTGGATTGTCAGACGGGAAGAAAAGCCGGCCAATCAGAGCGCCCAAAATGCCGTAAACAAAGAAATCATACCATTCAAAAACAGTGCCTAATGATGACGCTGTAATGACCAAGCGGTCACGCTTTGGATCAATGGTAGTGTCCTGTGCGGCCATAAAGCTCCCCCGGGATATGGTGTTTCCTCCGTCTTAGGAGGGAACCCATATCCCGGGCAAGCCCATATCCCGGCTGAGTGGGAGACGCGCTTACCAGATATGCGCGCGGTCTTCCGGTTTCAGATAGAATTTCTCGCCCGGCTTCACGCCAAAGCTGCTGTACCACGCATCAATGTTGCGCACGACATAGGGGCGGAAATGCCCGGGCGTGTGCGGATCCGTGGTCAATTGCTGCAGCAAAACCGGCTCACGATATTTGTTGCGCCACACTTGGCCAAAGCCAAGGAAGAAGCGCTGATCCGGCGTGTAACCGCCCAATTTCGTTGCCTTCTTTCCTTTGAGCGACATTTTATATGCATCATAGGCAATGGTGACGCCGGCCAAATCGGCAATATTCTCACCCAATGTCAGCTCGCCATTGACCTTCTTGCCCGGCAGCGGCTCATAGCTGCCATATTGATCAACCACGCGCTTGGCGAGGGCATCAAAGCGCGCGACATCTTCCTTGGTCCACCAATCAGATAAATTGCCGTTCATATCGAACTTGCGGCCCTGATCATCAAAATGGTGGCTGATTTCATGGCCAATGACAGCACCAATGGCGCCATAATTTACGGCATCATCCGCCTTGGGATCAAAGAAGGGCGGCTGGAGAATGGCAGCTGGGAAAACGATTTCGTTCATCAGCGGGTTGGCATAGGCATTCACCGTTTGCGGTGTCATGAACCATTCGCTGCGGTCAACAGGCTTGCCAATTTTGCCGAGCTGGCGCTGATATTCAAATTCAGTCGCCCGCATGACATTGCCCCACAGATCCCCGCGCTCAACCTTGAGTGCCGAATAATCCCGCCATTTGCTGGGATAGCCAATTTTGGGCGTAAAGGCCGCCAATTTGGCCCGTGCCTTCACCTTGGTTTCGGGCGCCATCCAAGCAAGGTTCGCCAAACGTGCGTCCATTGCCTTGATCAAATTGCGGACCAGCTCATCGGCCTTGGCCTTGGCTTCCGGCGGAAAATAGCGGGCGACATAAATTTCACCCACGGCTTCACCCATCGTGCCGTTCACCAGATCAACGCCGCGCTTCCAACGGTCTTTCAGCTTCGGCGTGCCTGACAAAGTCTGCGCCCAGCCAAAATTCAGATCGACAAAAGCCTTGCTGAGCATGGGCGATGCCGCCTTCACTGTGTGGAAGCGCAGATAATCCTTCCAAACATCCATTGGCTCATTGGCAACAAGCGTCAGGGCCGCCTTAATCGCGCTGGGTTGCGTCACAATCACTTGCGGCTGGCCAGCCAGACCTACCGTTTGCAAATAGGTGGACCAGCCAAGCCCGGCATATTCCTTATCCAAGGCCGCTGTGGCGACAGGGTTATAGAGCTTATCAATCTGGCGTGATTCCGCCGAGGTCCAATGGCCCTTGGCGATTTTTTCTTCGAGCGCGTAAATGGCCTCGGCGCGCGCTTCGGCATTGGCAAAGCCCGCCAGCTTCAGCGTTTCGGCGATATAGGTTTTATATTTGACGCGCGTTGCCTTAAACCGATCATTATCAACCAGATAATAATCGCGATTGGGCATGCCGAGGCCGCCTTGGCCTAAGTAAACGCCGTATTTGCTATTGTCCTTGAGGTCGAGCTCAACGCCAATTTCAACGGGGCTACCAAGACCCAGCTTTACATTTTCAGCCAAGGCACGGGCCAGATCATCCCGGCTTGTCAGGCCATCAATCTTGGCAAGCATGGGCTTAACCGGATCCATGCCACGGGCTTCAATCGCCGCCTCGTCCATGAAGCTGGCGTAAAAATCACCCACCTTCTGGGCCACAGTGCCGGCTGGCGCGTTTTGCTTGGCCGAATCTTCAATGATGGCGCGAGTCCGCTGGTCCGAAAGATCCCGCAGCACCGCAAAACCACCCCAGCTGGATCGATCAGCCGGAATTTCGGTCTTGGCATCCCATTGGCCATTCACGAATTTATAGAAATCATCGCCTGGCTTAACCGAGAGGTCCATGCCCTGAACATCGACGCCCCACGCACCAAGTTGTGGCTTAGAGGCGGCAGCAGCAGCAGGCTGCGCCAGCGCAGGATTGGCGAGCGCCACAGCCGAAACAGCGAGCGCCAAAGCGGCACTGCCGCCAAACAGAGACTTGCGTGTCAAAGAATATCTCCCAAGAATCGTATATTGCTTGAATGATTAGTGGCTGGACGCCGTTTCGCCTAGCAGGGCGCCGGCATTGATCGAACCGGAATGGTTGATCGTCGAACGCTTTACCCCTGCGCCCAATGAATCAAACCATCGGCACCCCGCAAAGTCTGGCCCTTGGTACCCACGGGTTCAGCCGCACCATTGGTGAGAAAGCCAATCATCAGCGCATCCTCAGCGGGCACGCGCGCCAGAACACGCGCCCCATTGGCAGTGCGTGCGATGATGGTGCCAAAGCGGACCGATGCATCACGATTGTAAAAGACAGTGTAGCTTTCAATCGTGGCCGGGCCTTCATAATCTTCATCTGTTTCGGGCACAGGGCCGCGCAGCGCGTCCGCTTTGGCATTCACGTCAAAATCATGCGGGAATTGGGCCTCAGGCAGCGGCGCGGCGGACAAGATAATCGCATGAAAATGCGTCGCATAGCCGCCATTGGCAAAGAGCAACGCTTTGCCACGCGCCGCGCGCAACTGATCCACCATCGAGGCGATGGCATGGCTCATATAATTGCCAATTGGCCCTCCACCAAAGGTCAGCCCGCCAAAGGCCGTAATTGGCTTATCGACCGGCCAACCCAAAATCCGTCGTGCCATTTTCGGGATGCAGGGAAAGCACGAATAAAGTTCGACATGGTCAATCTGATCGACCGTCAAGTGATTGCGCTTAAGCGTTTCTTCAATCGTGACCACCATGCCCGCTGGCTGCACATATTGATCACGCTTTAGCATATTGTGCGTTTCATGCGCGGCAGCGCCCATGCCGATATGAATGATCCGATCTTCGGCCACACCTGCAGCGCGCGCCAAGGCCAGCGAGGTTACGATAAAGCCAGCGCCTTGATTAACGCTGCTATTGGCAACCATCCGCTTTTGATAGGGAAAGGCAATGGGCCGGTTATCCGCATCGGCACTGGTGATCTGATCCGCCGTTAAAGCATTCCGGATCCACGCCGCCTCATGTCCTGCCGCGACAGCCGACATGCCGGCCCAAATTTGGCCGGACTCGGCTTGCGCCTCAGCCAGGCTTTGCCCCCACGCGGCGCGCGTGGCATTCTCATACAGCGGATAAAGGTCGGTCGGTGCGACCAAACCATGCTGGTGCATAACGGATTTGGCGCCGCCAGAGGCAACATCACGCAAGGCGTCTTTCTTTTCTCCGGTGGCTTGGCGTGCCCGCTCCGCGGCTGTCCGCAACGCCTCTGCGCCGACAATCGCGGCAACGCCGATCTCCCCGGCGCCAATCCGGTTGGCCGCTTCATTCAGCAACTGCACCGGGCTTTCGCCCGTTGGATAGGGCGTTTGTTCAACAAATTTGGGCGCAAGGCCAAAATGTGTTGCCAAATGCGCGGCGCAATCCCCCAATTTTGGGAAGCTGATTTGGTTCACCACCGCAATGCTATCAAGCTGCTGGATCCATCCGCCACCCGCGTCTGCATCGGCCGCTTCGAGGGCGGCGACCATCAGGCCCAAGGCATCATGCACATTCTGTCGGTCATTGATCTGACCGACGCCAATGATGACGGGAATGCGAGCGGGATCGGTGTTCATCATTTAGCCCTTTTTGCCGACAGGCGCCGGCGCAGGCGTCCCCAAGAAACGCGGCGCAGGTGCTGGCTGGTCAAGCCCATCCACCTTCACAAATGTTTGGCGCGTCACATTATGCGGATGCGTCAAGGCTTCCGCCATCGACATGATGGGGCCAAAGCAAATATCCGTCCCTTCCATAATCGCGGCCCATTCATCGCGCGTCTTGGTTTTGAAAATGCTGGTCAGCTTGGCTTTGAGCACAGGCCATTGGCTCTTATCCATTTGCGCATCAAAAGCGGGGTCAGCCTCTAGCCCCAACGTCTGGCGGAGCAGCGCATAAAATTGCGGTTCAATGGACCCAATGGAGATCCATTTTCCATCGGCGCATTCATAGGTGTCATAGAAATGGGCGGCCGTATCGAGCATATTCACGCCGCGTGTGTCTTCCCACATGCCAAGGCCGCGGAAGCCCCATTGCATGGCGTGGATGATGGCCGATCCATCGGTCATCGCAACGTCAATCACTTGGCCCTTGCCGCCGCGCGCGACATTGAGCAGCGCCGAAACCATGCCAAAGGCCAGCATCATGCCGCCGCCGGCAAAATCGCCAATCGCATTGGTCGGCGGCGTCGGCTTGCTATCCGGGCGGCCATAGCCATGCAAATTGCCCGTAATCGAGATATAGTTGATGTCATGCCCGGCTGCGTGCGCCAAGGGGCCGGTTTGGCCCCAGCCCGTCATCCGGCCATAAACCAGCTTGGGGTTGTCGGCGAGCAGCACATCCGGCCCCAGCCCCATCCGTTCCATCACGCCGGGGCGATAGCCTTCAAAAATACCATCGGCGGATTTGATAAGATCACGCACTTGCGCCACGCCTTCGGGGGATTTGGTATCAATCTGCACAATCTCGCGATTGCGCGTGAGGACATCCCGACCAGCCATATCGCGCGCGCCGACGCGCTCCACACGGATCACGCGGGCGCCATGATCGGCCAGCATCATGCCAGCAAAAGGCCCAGGGCCAATGCCTGCCATTTCAATGATGGTGATGCCGTCTAAAACGCCTGCCATGATGCTCTCCTTTGATGCGAAACTTTGCCCCTTGCGTAAGGGGCGGTTTACGTTTGCGTCAAGGGCGGAATTGGCAACTGGTCTTGCCTAAGCTGCTGAGGCGGACTAGGTCCAGCCGTGTAACAGGTGCCCCGCAAGGGGTTTAAAAGGGAAGTCGGTGGAAGACCGGCGCTGTTCCCGCAACTGTAACCGGCGAGTTCCTCTCCGTAACACCACTGGGCAACCGGGAAGGTGGAGAGGCGCAAAGACCCGGAAGCCAGGAGACCTGCCTGTTACGGCCTGTCCTTCGGCTGTGCGGGAAGACGCAGACGATCGGGGATTTCCTCGCGTGACAGCATAAGTTGGTCATGTGAGGAGGAAAACGTGCATTTTCTAAAAATTGGGTCCGGCGCCGTATTGGCGCTTACCCCGTCTATGGCGCTGGCCGGCACGGCGGCGCCCGACATCATTGTTACGGCAACAGGCGCTGAAACGCCGCGTGCGGCAATAGGGCAAGCCATCAGCGTGCTGACGGCGGGCGACCTCAAAACACGTCAAACTGTTGCAATTGCAGACATATTAGCCAGTGTTCCGGGTGTTACCCTATCGCGCAATGGGCCAATTGGCGGGTTCACCGCCATTCGCTTGCGCGGCGCGGAAGGGGAACAGACCTTGGCACTTATCGACGGCGTGAAAGTGAATGATCCCTCTGCCCCCGGCGGCGGGTTTGACTTTGGCACTCTGCTTGCGACCAATATCAACCGGATTGAGGTCCTGCGCGGGCCAAACAGCGTGCCGTGGGGCAGCGAAGCCATTGGCGGCGTGGTCAATATTCAAACTGCGCGTCCCAGCACGGGCCTCGCAGCCAGTGGCCGGGCCGAATATGGCTCGGCTGATCAGGCACATTTGGTTGGCACCTTGTCCGCGGGGACAGGCCCTATTCGTGCGCAATTGAGCGGCGGTTGGGTCACAGATCGGGGCGTATCTGCCTATCGCTATGGTCCTGAGGCAGATGGACTGCGGCAATATGCCATAAATGGTCGCGTTGAAGCCGATCTAACAGCCACGCTTAGCTTGGATCTGCGCGGCTGGTATGCGCATAGCCGCATCCTGCAAGATGGCTATGCCCCGCCGACCTATGCCTTTGGCGATACACGGGATCTGACACGTGCCGCGCAAAGCATTGGCTATGCTGGGCTCCTCCATCGCGGCGCAACGCTGCAAAGCCGTTTAGCCGTCTCTGTGTCAGACATTAACCGCGATGCCTTTGCTGCTCCCGAAGACAGCGCCCCGCAATATGTGAACCGCGGACGCATCAACCGCGTGGAGTATAAAGGCGATTGGTCCTTAGCCCGCGGGATACGCGCCATTTTTGGCACCGAGCATGAACAATCGCGGACACATGATGGATATTCCAGCCAGAAAACCCATGTGACAAGCGGCTATACCCAGCTGATGGCTGATCTATCCGACCAGATCACACTGGTCGGCGGCGTGCGGCTGGATGATCATACCAGTTTTGGCACCCATGCAACCAGCAGCGCAAGCCTGAGCTGGCGGCCCAGCGCCACGACCATTGTGCGTGCGGCCTTTGGCGAGGGGTTTAAGGCCCCAACGTTGTTCCAACTCTATAGCTATTATGGCAATCGCGCCTTGCAGCCAGAAACCGCCAACAGCTATGATTTGGGCCTTGAACAGACCTTGCTCGACGGGCGGCTAAAGCTGAGTGCCACGGCCTTTGTGCGCGACAGCCGCAACCAAATTGTCTTCTACGCCTGCGGCTGCCACGGCAGACCCGATGGAACCTATGAAAACATTGGCAAAACCCGGGCACAGGGCGTTGAAACGTCCGTTGACGTTCGCCCTTGGGATAATGTCACCTTCATGCTGTCCTACACCCGCCTGAGCGCCAAAAATCGCGTGTCGGGTGCCGCCCTGCCGCGTCGCCCGAAGAACAGCCTTTATGCGGATATCGATTGGCAAAGCCCTTGGGGTGTCCAACTGGGCGCCAATCTGCGCTGGGTGAGCAGCAGTTTAGATACCGACTTCCAAAGCTATAGCCCCGTTCACTTACAGGGCTATGCGCTCATGGGCCTGCGGGCGGCATTGCCTGTGACAGAGCGGATTGAGCTATATGGCCGGATCGAGAATCTGTTCGACACCCAATATGAGACTGTGAGCGGATATGGCAGCTATGGCCGCACCGCGCATATTGGGGTGCGGGTGGGCTTTTGATGCGCCGCATATGGCCCATGTTGATGCTTTTATTAGCCAGTTGTGCGGCTGAGCCGCGCATTGCGCCGGGGCAGATTGTGTCCAACACCCCGTGTGTTGATGCGATACTGGCTGAAATTGCAGCGCCGGGCCAAATTGGGGCTGTGAGCATCTGGTCGCATGATCCGGCCTCTGCCTCCGCGCCCTTAGCCTGGGCCCGCGCCCACCCTGTTTTGGGGCTAACAGCAGAGGAAGTGATTGCAGCGCGGCCAAAGCTGTTGCTTACAGGCAATTTGGCAGCAGGCGGCACCAATGCCGCCTTGCGCGCAGCGGGCATCCCCCTGCGGACCTATGGCGTGCCGGTGACTGTGGCAGACAGCATCGGCCAAATCCGCGACATTGCGGCTGCCATTGGCCGCCAGCCGCAGGGAGAAGACTTGGCCAAGGCCATTGCGCAAGCGGCCCAGCCGCGCACGCTGCCCCGCCCAATGTCAGCCATTATCTGGCAATCCGGTGGGTTTGTGCCTGGCAAGGGAACGCTGCAGGATGATCTGCTGGCGCGGGCAGGCTATCGCAACGCCAGTGCGCTTTATGGCCTTTCGCAATGGGATATATTGCCAGTGGAACATGTCCTCGCCAATCCACCGGACCTTATCTTCATGCCCGAAAGCGCAACAGGATCAGACAATCGGGAATTGGCCTCCCGGCGTAAGCTGCTGGCCCGGCTGGGAAACCGGACACGGATCATCGCTTTTCCAGATAAGTTGCTGTTTTGCGGCGGACCCAGCATCATTGCGGCGATGCACCGGCTAAAGGCGGCTGTGTAATGCCGCGCTTTGCTCTTCTGTCTGGCCTCTTGCTCAGCTGTTTCTTGCTGTCTCTTATGGCAGGCAAGCTCTGGATTGCCCCGCATCTCTGGCTGAGCGACAGCCCTATGGGATGGATCATGGCTGAACTGCGATTGCCCCGGGCGCTATTAGGCTTGGGCGTGGGCGGCGTTCTGGGGCTGTCTGGAGCCGTGCTGCAGGGGTATTTACGCAATCCACTGGCGGACCCCACAGTCGTTGGCGTCTCTTCAAGTGCCGCCTTGGGTGGGGTGATTGCCATTTTGCTGGGCCTCTCAGGTCTACCCATGTTTGGCCTTGCCATGCTGGGGGCTGGCGCAAGCGTTGGCCTATTGGTCATGCTGGCGGGGCGCGGCGGCGGGCCATTGGCCTTTATTTTGGCGGGCATGGTGCTGGCGACGCTGTCTGGAGCGCTGACCGCCCTTATCATCAGCCTCGCCCCCAATCCTTTTGCGACAAGCGAGATTATCGCGTGGCTAATGGGCGCCCTGACAGACCGGACAATGGATGATCTGTCCCGTGCCGCGCCCTTCATGGCAGCCGGCAGCCTGATCTTGCTGACCACCGGCCGGGCGCTCGACGCACTCACCTTGGGCGAGGAGGCCGCCAAAAGCCTTGGCGTCCATCCCGGGCGGCTGCAACTTCACGTCGCACTCGGCACGGGGCTTGCCATTGGCGCCTCTGTCGCTGTGACGGGGGTGGTTGGCTTTGTAGGGCTGATTGTTCCCCATTTTGTGCGGCTCTGGGTCGGCGAGCGGCCTTCAGCCACACTCGTCCCCTCATTTTTGGGCGGCGCGGTGCTGACCTTGGTGGCCGATAGCATCGTCCGCCTCACGCCCGGCCCCAGTGAAGTGCGATTGGGCATTGCTATGGCCGCCATTGGGGCGCCCTTCTTCCTGCTGCTGCTCGCGCGATTGCGCCGGGGTGTGGCATGATCCGTCTTCAGAACCTGCGCATTGATCTGGGCAAAAAAACTGTGCTGCAGCCGCTGTCACTCAACCTGCCACGCAGCCAAGTCACGGCTGTCATCGGCCCGAATGGCGCTGGAAAATCCAGCCTGATGCGCGCCATAGCCGGGCTTTTGCCAGCCACCTCAGGGTGTGTGACGTTAGATGGCGTTCCCCTCCCCCAGCTTGCCCCTCGAGATCGCGCCCAACGCATTGGTTATTTACCGCAAAATGCAGGGCCAGCCTGGGCCATCACAGTGCGCGAGATGGTGGCGCTGGGCCGCCTGCCGCACCAAAGCAGCATGGCAGGGCCAAGTGCCACAGATGTGCGTGCAATTGATCAAGCCTTGGCTGATGCAGATTTGCTTATGCTGGCGGACCGGCGGGTCGATACGCTGTCAGGTGGGGAATTGGCACGCGCGGCCTTTGCCCGCGTTCTAGCCAGTCAAAGTGACTGGATTTTGGCCGATGAGCCCCTTGCCAATCTGGACCCGGCCCATCAGCGCGATGTGCTGCGCCTGCTGCGGTCTGCTGCGGATATGGGCAAGGGCGTGGTCGTGGTGCTGCATGAGCTGACTGCTGCGGCCGCACTGGCCGATAACATCGTGCTGTTAAAACATGGCGCACGCGTTGCAGCTGGGCCCAAGGACACTGTCCTCACGCCAGCGCTTTTGTCCGCCGCCTTTGATATCGCGATCGATGTTGTTGAGAGCAAAGGCCGGGTTGCGATTTTGCCGCATGATCCCCTGTAACCTGCCGCCCTCTCTTGCCCCCACGCCGCCCGCCGCTTAGAGGCGGGCCATGACCAAGACCGTGCCTCTCAAGCTGTTCAACAGCCTGACCCGCCAGCTGGAGGAATTCCAGCCCGTCCACCCCGGCGAGGCGCGCGTCTATACCTGTGGGCCAACAGTCTATAATTTTCAGCATATTGGCAATATGCGCGCTTATGTCTTTGCCGACACGCTGGGCCGCACGCTAAGCTTTAAGGGCTATCAGCTCCGCCACGTCATCAACATCACTGACGTCGGCCATCTGACGTCGGATGCCGATGCCGGCGATGACAAGATGGAAAAGGCCGCCGCCCAGCAAGGCAAGTCAGCCTGGGACATCGCCAAATTCTACACCGACGCCTATTGGGCGGATATCGAGCGGCTCAACATCCGCCAGCCTTATCAATGGTCAATTGCGACGGATTATGTGCCGCGCATGATCGAGTTTGCAAAGTCAATTGCCGACACGCATTGCTATGAGCTGCCCTCGGGCCTGTATTTCGACACCTCAACAGTTGCCGATTATGGCCGCCTGGCGCGCGCCGCGACCGAAGAGGGCGAAGGCCGGATCGAAAGCGTCGAGGGCAAACGCCATCAGGCCGATTTTGCCATTTGGCGCAAAACGCCCGAGGGTGAGACGCGCCAGATGGAATGGGATAGCCCTTGGGGCCGCGGTGCGCCCGGCTGGCATCTGGAATGCTCGGTCATGTCCGAGGCGCTCTTGGGCCTGCCCTTTGATATTCATACCGGCGGCATCGACCATCGCGAAATTCATCATCCCAATGAAATTGCTCAGAACCAAGCCTTTACCAATTGCGGCAGCCTGAGTTGTGCGGAAAATTCCGGTGCGCGCTTTTGGATGCACAACAACTTCCTGATTGATCGCGGCGGGAAGATGAGCAAGTCAACCGGGGATTTCCTCCGCCTTCAGGTGCTGGTGGACCGGGGATTTCACCCCCTCGCCTATCGCCTGCTCTGCCTCCAGGCGCATTATCGCAGTGAGTTAGAGTTCAACTTTGACAATCTGGCCGCCGCGGCCACACGGCTTAAGCGGCTGGTGATGGCTGTGGCGCAGGTGCTTGCGCAGGCAAGCCCGGCTGAGGCCGTCCGACACCCGCGCCTGGCCGAATTGCTTGATAAATTTGATGCCGCTTTGTCAGAAGATCTGAATACCGCCGTAGGGCTGACCCTGCTCGAAGAAGCGGCCTCGATGAAGAAGATAGACGCCGCCGAAAAGCTGGCGACCATCGCGCGGATGGACGCCGTCCTTGGCCTCAATCTGATGACACTCGACCGCACGGACCTGCGCGTCCGGCCTGCAAACGCGCGCTTGACTGCTGAAGAAATTGAAGCCGAACTTGCCAAGCGCAAAGACGCGCGCGCCAACAAGGATTTCGCCACATCTGACGCCATACGCGATGCGCTGCTCGCCAAGGGCGTTGAAGTGATGGATGGCGATCCATTGGGCTGGGATTGGAAGATCGAGGGCTGAATAGATCAAAGTCTTTCCCGATAGTAAGCGAACTGCAGAACGGAGGAAGCCAATGTTGGAACAGATTGCATGGGGTGGCCTTGCGCTGGTTCATATCGTCCCTGCCTTAGCCTTTTTCCGACCCGCAATACTTACAAGATTATATGGAGCAGAGGCGGGATCGCAGCTTTTCCTCCTGCTGCGCCACCGAGCAGCATTGTTCTTCAGCATTTTCCTAGCGTGTCTGTGGGCGATCAGGGACGCTAATGCCCGGCCATTGGCCGCTCTTATGGTTACGCTGTCGATGCTGAGCTTTCTTTGGCTTTACTGCACGTCTGGTTCGCCCAAGGCGCTTCGGACAATTGCACGCATCGATGTAATCGGATTACCCCTTTTGCTGATCGTTTTTATCGGAGCTTTTTTCCAATCATGACCATCGCTGTAATGTCCGCATTGATCCGCCCGCTGGTTGAGGGGCGCTTGCCCAGCGATGTTGACGTCCGCTGGTTCACCACCAAAGACGAAGCCTTGGCGCTGGCGCCATTGGCTGAAATTGGCTGGTTTGATATGTATGACAAGGCCGATATGGCCGAAGCCATCAGCGCCGCCACAAACCTTAAATGGCTGAATTCCATTTACGCAGGCGTTGATGGGATGCCGCTTGATCTGCTCAAAGAGCGCAATGTGATTGTGACAAATGGGGCGGGGATCAACGCGATCACGATTGCAGAATATGTCGTGATGGGCATGCTGACCATGGCCAAAGGCTATCGTGAGGTTGTTCACGCGCAGGCCCGGCATGAATGGTTGCAGGATTCGCCCGGCAAGGTCGAACTTTTCGGATCCAAAGCGCTGCTCCTTGGCTATGGCGCGATTGGCAAACTGATTGAAGCGCGGCTCAAGGCATTTGATGTCGACGTGACGATTGTCCGCCGTTCGTCCGGGCCCGGCACACTTGGGCCAGAGGAATGGCGCGGAAAACTGGGAGACTTTGATTGGGTGATCCTCGCCGTGCCCGCTACGGACGAAACCGAGGGTATGATTGGCGCGGCTGAACTGGAAGCGATGAAGCCAACGGCGCGGCTCGTGAACATTGCGCGTGGATCGGTGATTGACCAAGAGGCTCTCATCACTGGGCTGAAATCAGGTCAGATCGCTGAAGCGTTTCTGGATGTTACCACGCCAGAACCCCTGCCCGCAGATCATCCTTTATGGGATCTGCCCAATGCCCATGTGACAATGCACTTGTCTGGCCGGGCACAGGATAAAATGTTCTTGCGCTCGGCCCAGCGTTTCCTTGAAAATCTGGCGCGCTATAAGGCGGGTGAACCGCTGAGCCCGCGTGTTAACCTCGATTTGGGATATTGATGATGACTCCTGCCGAAATGTCCGCAAAATGGCACGCCGTTGCCCTGTCGGGTGATGAAGCGGCGATCTCGGCACTGCTGCATGACGATGCCGTGTTTGAAAGCCCAGTGGTCCACACCCCCCAACGCGGCAAGCCAATTACCCAGAAATATCTGGCGAGTGCAGGCAAGGTCTTTGGCGATACAGGCTTTCATTATGTGGGGGAATGGCACGCCCCCAATAGCCTTATCATGGAATTTAATGCCGAGATTGATGGCATTGCCATTGACGGCATTGATATGATTACGTGGGATGATGCTGGGTTGATCGTCAATTTTAAAGTGATGGTGCGCCCGTTAAAGGCAGTGAATATGCTCCACCAGAAAATGGCGGAGATGCTGACACAAATGACGACACGCGCTTGACCGAAAACTGGCATCAAATTGTCATAATTGGGCATTAGGGCGATATCATGCCTGCCAGTTCTCCTCCGTCTGCCTCGACAGAAATTCTTGATCTGCTGGATATTCCAGCGCTGCTGTTGCGTGGCGACCGGATTATTCACGCCAATCCGCCGGCGCTTGCTATGTTTGGCCGTCATGTTGAGGGGCAGGATGTCCGCATGGCACTGCGCCATCCAGACGCGGTCCGATTGCTGACCTCCTCTCGAAATGACAGCATTCGCGTCACGGGCCTATCGACACCGGGCAGCCTTTGGCATGTCGATTGCAACAGCTTGGAAGATGGCACACGACTGGTAACGCTGACGGATTTGTCCGTTCAAGAAAGCGTCGCGCGAGCGCACGCCGACTTTGTTGCCAATGCCAGCCATGAATTGCGAACGCCTTTGGCTGCGGTTTTGGGCTATGTCGAAACATTGAAAGACCCAAAAGCAGGCGAGAATGAAACCACGCGCCTGCGCTTTCTGGACATTATTGCCAAAGAAGCCAATCGAATGCAGGCGTTGGTCGAAGACCTAATGTCGCTATCTCGTATTGAGGCAACCAAACATCAGCAACCCACCGACAAGGTGGATTTGTTAAGCGTTGCCAAACAATGCGTTGCGGAATGCGGGCATCCTGAACGGGTATCTCTTCAAAGCGACGTCACTGAAGCGCTGGTCGCTGGAGATCGCGGGCAACTGGCGCAGGTGATTCGTAACTTGATTGATAACGCTCTGAAATATGGAGCTGCGGATGCGCCGGTTCTCGCGAAGCTAGAAAAAGGCGCGTCAGGCTGGGTTGTGATTTCCATCATCGATCAAGGCGATGGCATCCCTGCCCAGCATATGCCCCGCCTTACCGAACGTTTTTACCGGGCTGACCCGGGGCGGAGCCGCCAAATTGGCGGAACGGGACTCGGCCTATCTATTGTGAAACATATCGTCGAACGGCATCGTGGGCGCTTTGATATTGCCAGCCGCGTTGGCCAAGGGACAACTGCAACCTGCCTATTTCCGCCCTTTTGAGGCGCTGTCACAGAAGTGTCATTTAAGTGTCATAGTTCGGTCTCGACTCGATTAGGAGGGCACTAAATTCATGCGTTTCGTTCCTACTTTTGCGGCTCTGGCCGTATCCGCCATCGCACTGACCGCTTGTGGCAGCCAAAACGGGGCTGGTGACAGCCGCGATTTCGTTCGCATCGTCGGCTCCTCGACGGTTTATCCATTTGCATCGGCTGTTGCTGAAGCCACGGCCAAGGCCACTGGCGTCAAGGCGCCCGTGATTGAATCGACGGGCACTGGTGCTGGTATGAAGCTGTTCTGCGCAGGCGTGGGCGTCGCCCATCCTGACATCGCGACTGCCTCGCGTCGCATCAAGAAGTCGGAATATGAAGATTGCGCCAAGAATGGCGTGAAGGACATTGTGGAAGTTCAGATCGGTCTGGATGGTATCGCCTTTGCAGAAGCAACGGGTGGCCCCAAGATGACGTTGACCCCGGCTGACGTTTATAAGGCGCTGGCGGCAACCCCCTTTGGCAAGCCCAACACCGCCAAGACTTGGGCCGATGTAAACCCCGCGCTGCCCGCCATTCCCATTAACGTCTATGGTCCGCCGTCGACATCCGGCACGCGCGATGCGCTGGCTGAGCTGATCCTGACAAAGGGCTGCGACACTGACCCAGCCATGAAGGCGCTGAAGGACAGCGACAAGGACAAGCACAAGGAAATCTGCACCAAAGTCCGTGAAGACGGGGCTTATGTGGATGCCGGAGAAAATGACAATCTGATTGTTCAAAAGATCGCTGCCAACCCCAAGGCAATTGGCGTATTTGGCTTCTCCTTCCTCGAAGAGAATATGGATAAGCTAAAGGGCATTCCGATGGACGGCATTGCGCCGACCTATCAGACGGTCTCAGACTTCAGCTATCCGGGTGCGCGTCCGCTTTATATCTACATCAAGGCGGCGCATTTGAAGGCAATTAAGGGCATTAACGAATTTGCCGTTGAATTTTCCAAGGCTTGGGGTACGGACGGCTACCTCAAGAAGAAAGGGATGGTCGTTGCGCCTGCCGATGTGCAAAAGGCGAATGCTGAAATCGCTTCCAGCATGAAGCTGATGGACCCTTCGACACTTAAATAACCTGCTATGACTTTTTCTGCTCTCCTCATTCTTGTCGCCGGGCTTGGCCTGATTGGCTGGCTTGTCGCGAAAGCTAAGGCGCAGAAATTGAACACTGGCCGGGGCGCGATGCATTCACGCCCCGGCCATCACGCTTGGAATATGGCGCTGTGGATCATGGTCCCGGCGCTGATTGGGCTTGGTGCTTGGTCAAATATATCGCCAGGCCTTGTTCATAATGCTGTTCTGGCAGACCCGGCTGCAGCAACCCTGCCTATGATGGATATGGAGCGCAATGCTGTCCTGTCAGACGCCTATGCGCTTGCCGCGAATCCCAATGCAGCCGTCTTCAACCCCGATGCCCAGAAATTGGTTGGAGCAGTCAAAGCGGCGCAAACCAAATTTGGCCTCATCGGCGCGCTGATCACTCTGCTTTTGGCCTTTGCCGGCGGGGCTTATGGCTATACCAAAATTACAGCCGGCTACCCTGCCCGTGCCCGCGTGGAGCGAGTGGTCTTGGGAGTCCTTTTAATTGCCTCCTTGCTTGCCATTTTGACCACGGCCGGCATCATTGCTTCATTGCTTTACGAAACGGGGATCTTCTTCTCAAAAGTAAGCCCAGTGGAGTTTTTGGCGGGCCTGCATTGGAGCCCGGCCAATGGCAGTTTCGGGGCTGTTCCCTTGTTTTGGGGCACCATTTTCATTGGCGCGATTATCGCCATGATTGTGGCCATTCCGCTCGGCCTGATGAGTGCCATCTACCTGACCCAATATGCCAGCGCCCAAATGCGGCGTGTGCTAAAGCCAATGCTTGAAATTTTGGCTGGTATTCCAACGGTGGTTTATGGCTATTTCGCCGCGCTGACTGTGGCCCCGCTGATCCGCGATTTTGCGGGCGCAATTGGCGTTGCCAATCCGTCCACTGAAAGCGCCTTGGCCGCTGGCCTCGTCATGGGCATCATGATTATCCCATTTGTATCGTCCATGGCGGATGACAGCATTGCGGCCGTGCCGCAGGCCATGCGCGATGGATCGCTTGCCATGGGGGCCACTCGGTCTGAAACCATCAAGAAAGTTCTGATCCCGGCCGCTCTGCCAGGCATTGTGGCAGGCGTTATGCTCGCCATTAGCCGCGCTATTGGCGAAACCATGATTGTGGTTATGGCAGCAGGGGCTGCAGCCCGCCTATCTGCCAACCCATTTGACAGCATGACAACCGTCACCTTCCAAATTGTTCAATTGCTCACGGGCGACCAAGAATTTGACAGCCCGAAGACACTATCGGCTTTTGCCCTTGGCCTTGTGCTATTTGTTGTCACACTGGCTCTGAACGTTATCGCGCTGCGCGTCGTAAAGCGCTTCCGGGAAGCTTATGAGTAAGACAGCTATTAACTGGCAATCGCCAGAAACGGCCAAGCGCCTCGCCCGGCGCTATGCGGCAGAACGCCGCTTTAAGGCGCTCGGCTTTACAGCTGTGCTTCTTTCGCTCACATTTCTGGCGTTTCTGCTTGTTTCGATGCTCGCCAAGGGCGTGGGCGGAATTGATTGGCAGTTCTTAACGTCTTCCGATTCGACTGATCCACTGAATGCGGGCGTCTGGGCCGCGGTCAAAGGATCGCTGTTGACCATGATTGTGACCATTGTCTTGGCGCTGCCCATGGGCGTTTTGGCGGCAATCTATCTAGAAGAATTTGCGCCGAAGAACCGCTGGGTCGATATTGTTGAAGTCTCAATCAACAATTTGGCGGCTGTTCCCTCCATCATTTTTGGCCTGCTCGGGCTGGCAGTGTTTATCAACACGCTTAATCTGCCACGCTCATCCCCGCTGGTTGGCGGGATGACATTGGCCTTGATGACCATGCCTGTCATCGTGATTGCTGGCCGCAACGCCATTAAGGCTGTTCCTCCTTCAATCCGCGATGCCGCGCTCGCTGTTGGTGCCAGCCGGGTGCAGACAGTGTTTCATCATGTTTTGCCGCTTGCTTTGCCGGGGATTTTGACGGGCGCTATTATTGGTATGGCGCGTGCCTTGGGCGAAACGGCCCCACTGCTGATGATTGGGATGCGCGCCTTTGTGCCCGCCCCTCCGGGAGGCATTACTGACCCATCAAGCGTCCTGCCGATGCAGATTTTCCTGTGGTCCGACGAAGTGGACCGGGCCTTTGTGCAAAACACCTCTGCCGCCATCATTGTCTTGTTGGTCTTCCTGCTCGCGATGAACGGCTTTGCCATCTATCTTCGCAACAAATTTGAAACGCGCTGGTGATCCATGTCGACCGAAACAGTTAAAATCTCGGCCAAGAATGTGAACGTCTATTACGGCGCGAAACAGGCTATTGATAACGTCTCAATTGATATTGCGACGGAGCACGTCACGGCCTTTATTGGCCCATCTGGCTGCGGCAAATCAACATTTCTGCGGACGCTGAACCGCATGAATGACACAATTGCGGGCTGCCGTGTTGAAGGCCAGATCAATCTGGATGGCGAAGATATTTACGGCAATACAATGGACGTTGTGCAGCTGCGCGCGCGCGTGGGCATGGTGTTCCAAAAGCCGAACCCCTTCCCCAAATCCATTTACGAAAATGTGGCCTATGGCCCGCGCATCCATGGCCTTGCCTCTACCAAGGCAGAGATGGATGCCATTGTTGAAAAGTCGCTACGCCGCGCTGGCCTTTGGGAAGAAGTGAAAGACCGGCTGGCAGATGCCGGCACGGCCTTGTCGGGCGGACAGCAGCAGCGTTTGTGCATTGCGCGCGCCATTGCCGTCAGCCCCGAAGTCATTTTGATGGATGAGCCCTGCTCGGCACTTGACCCAATTGCAACGGCACGCATCGAAGAGCTGATTGATGAACTTCGTGGTCGCTACGCCATTGTTATCGTGACCCATTCCATGCAGCAGGCGGCCCGTGTGTCGCAACGCACGGCCTTTTTCCACCTCGGCTCTATGGTGGAATATGGCTCAACATCAGACATCTTCACCAATCCGCGCGAAGAGCGGACCAAAGACTATATTACCGGACGTTACGGCTAAGGATCGCAGACATGGTGGAACATACCGTCAAAGCCTTTGATGATGAAATCGGCGCACTGCGCGGTCTGATTGCCGAAATGGGCGGTCTAGCGGAAGTGGGCATTGCCCAATCCGTTGAGGCGCTTGTGAAGCGTGACACTGATCTGGCCGCTGAAGTCATCCGCAATGATGCACGGCTGGATGCGCTGGAAGTTGAGGTTGATCGCCTTGCCGTGCGTATCATCGCCCTGCGCGCACCCATGGCCGACGATTTGCGTGATGTGATTTCCGCACTCAAAATTTCCGGGATTATTGAGCGCATTGGCGACTATGCCAAAAATATCGCAAAACGCGTGGGCGAAGTGGAAGGCCGGGCCAAGATTGAACCGCTGACGCTTATCCCCACGATGGCAGAAATTGCGCAATCCATGGTGAAGGATGTGCTGGATGCCTATGCCGCGCGCGATGCGCAGCTGGCCGTGGAAGTCGTGGACCGCGATGAAAAGGTGGATGAGTTTTACAACAGCATCTTCCGCAATCTCGTTGCCCATATGATGGAGAACCCAGCGACGATCAGCTCAGCTGCACAGCTTTTGTTCGTTGCGCGCAATCTGGAGCGCATTGGCGACCATGCCACAAATGTTGCGGAGCTCGTCTATTACGCTGCGACGGGGGAATATTACACTGATCGCGATATGCCACGAGGAGCATAGACTATGGCCGCCCGGCTTCTGATTGTCGAAGATGATCCCGCTTTAGCCGAGTTACTTGTCTGGCATTTTGAAGCCGAAGGCTATGAAGTCCGCCATACAGCGGATGGCGAAGAAGCGCTGTTGCTGGCCGCAGAAGAGACGCCAGATGCTATCATCCTTGATTGGATGATTGAGAATATTTCGGGAATTGAAGTCTGCCGCCGCTTACGGCGTGTGTCCGAAACGAGCGCCGTGCCCATCATCATGTTGACGGCACGCGGCGAAGAGGAAGATCGCATTCGCGGGCTGGATACTGGGGCCGATGACTATGTCACCAAGCCCTTCTCCCCACGCGAATTAATTGCCCGATTGGCAGCGGTTCTTCGCCGGTCGCGCCCCGCTTTGGTGGGCAAGACATTGAAGGTTGAGGATATTGAGTTGGACCCGACGGCACATCGCGTGCGCCGAGGGGGCGTCGAGATTAATCTTGGGCCAACCGAATTTCGCCTGCTGCAGCATTTTATGGAGCGGCCAGGCCGCGTGCTGACGCGTGGCCAGTTGGTCACGGGCGTTTGGGGCAATGATAGCGATATTGAGGAGCGCACTGTGGATGTGCAGATCAAACGCTTGCGCGCTGCGCTAAACATCGGCGGCGGTAAGGATGTTATCCGCACTGTGCGCAGCGCGGGATATTCGCTGGGTTAAGATCCAGGCGCCCACCCAAATTTATTTAACATAATACTTGTAAAATCAACTGTCCCACCCATTTCAGGCTGACCGGGTGCCATTCCGGGCCCGGCGGGACAGTCGCTGCACGCGTGCATCGCTGTCCGACTTAGATGTTGCTTAGTGAAAGGACATTCAAGATGCGGACTGTTTTTGATTTTACGCCTTATCGCCGGTCCACCATTGGCTTTGACCGCCTGTTCGACACGCTGGAAAACCTGACGCAGGTTGAGACAAATGCCGGCAATTACCCGCCCTATGATATTGAGCGCACTGGCGAAGATGCCTATCGCATCACCATTGCCGTCGCCGGATTTGCGCAAGACGAGATTGAGCTGACAGCGCAGCAGAATTTGCTGGTTGTCCGTGCCCGCAAGGCGGAGAGCCCTGCCGAAGACGCGCAGCCCCGCGAATTTCTCCACCGCGGCATTGCCACTCGCGCCTTTGAGCGCCGCTTCCAACTGGCAGATCATGTGCAGGTGCGCGGCGCGCATCTCGAAAACGGAATGCTGTCCATCAGCCTTGTGCGCGAAGTGCCCGAGGCGATGAAGCCACGGCGCATTGAAATTGGCAGCTCCAACGTCGCCTCCCTGATTGACGCGACAGAAGCACGTCAGGCAGCCTAATTCAAATTGAGCCGGGGGAGCCCCCTCCTCCCCCGGCTCCATATCATCAGCTTGTTTTGAGACAGCGTGTCTCTGTTTTTATAGAAAAATCGTGAAATCCTTGCGCTTCGTGTGATTTTTGCGCAATGGCGAGGGGTTATGACGCAGAACTGGACCCCTGAAAGCTGGACTGCCCATGAGGCACGTCAGCTCCCGACCTATCCCGACGCCGCAGCTTTGGACGCGGCCACGCAAACTTTGTCGAGCTTTCCACCGCTGGTTTTTGCTGGCGAGGCGCGCAGCCTAACGGCTGATCTTGCCCAAGTTGCAAATGGTAAAGGCTTTTTGTTGCAAGGCGGGGATTGCGCCGAGAGTTTTGCCGAATTCCACCCCAATAACATCCGCGACACCTTCAAGGTCCTGTTGCAGATGGCCGTGGTGCTCACCTTCTCATCTAAGCTGCCGACTGTCAAAGTGGGCCGCATGGCGGGCCAATTCGCCAAGCCGCGCTCGGCCGATATGGAAGATATTGATGGCGTGTCACTGCCCAGCTATCGCGGTGACATTATCAACGACATTGCGTTTGAAGCCGAAGGGCGCGCCCCTGACCCCCAACGCATGCTGCGTGCCTATTCTCAATCGGCAGCCACGCTGAACCTGCTGCGCGCTTTTGCGCAGGGTGGCTATGCCAACCTTCATCAGGTCAATGCTTGGACGCATGACTTTATGGGCCGTTCGCCTTGGGCGAAACGCTTCCAAGACGTTGCCGATCGCATTGGCGAAGCGCTGGATTTCATGGCAGCGTGCGGCATTGATCCAGATACGGTCCCGCAGTTGAAGGGCACCAATTTCTACACCAGCCATGAGGCGCTGTTGCTGCCCTATGAGCAGGCACTGACGCGTCAGGACTCCCTGACGGGCCAATGGTATGACACCTCGGCGCATATGCTGTGGATTGGCGACCGGACGCGTTTTGTGGGATCAGCCCATGTTGAATATCTGCGCGGCATTGGCAACCCGATTGGCATGAAGTGTGGGCCAAGCCTTGAGGCCGACGCCCTGTTGCGTCTGCTCGATACGCTCAACCCCAATCGTGTGGCAGGGCGGATGACGCTGATTACCCGCTATGGCCATGACAAGATTGAGGCGCATCTGCCTGCGCTGGTGCGCGCGGTGAAGGCCGAGGGCCACCCTGTTGTCTGGTCGTGTGATCCGATGCACGGCAATGTCATCAAGGCGCAAAATGGCTATAAGACGCGTCCATTTGAGCGGATTTTGGCTGAAGTGCGTGGCTTTTTTGCGGTCCACCGGGCTGAAGGCACGCATGGCGGTGGCATTCATATTGAAATGACGGGCCAGAATGTCACGGAATGCACGGGCGGTGCGATTGATGTGACGGAGCAAAATCTGGCGGATCGTTACCACACGCATTGCGACCCACGCCTAAATGCAGGCCAATCGCTGGAACTGGCATTCTTGATTGCCGAAATGCTCAATCAGGAGCTGAAAGAACGCGCGAGCGCCGCGGCATAAAGCCAAATGGCCCTTTGCATCCCTGCGATGCAGAGGGCCGTTTGCTATGATCTAGAAACAGTTTTCGGCTTATTCCGGCACTGAAAACAGGGTCTTATCCCGATATTTGTCCAGCCACGGCTCATAGAGCGGGCTGATGTCAAACACCTCATCCGCCAGTTGAATGTCGGACATGCCATCCACCTTGAATGTCGCCATTTTCACTTCGCGGGGCGGCGCACCATTTTTGGTGATGGGCACCGCATCTAAATAAACCAGATCAATCCGGGTATAGAGAATATGCGGTGCCAGCACAAAGGCGGTGCCGTTATAGCTGGCGGTCAGGCAGCGCTTGGTCGCGATGGCTTCAAGAATTGTCCGATGAGCAGTCATATCGCATGAATGACTGCGCCGATCCGACCACGCAACAAAATTGTGCAGCGCAGCAGAATAATCGCTGCCAGAACGACTTTATCCATCGCCCTTGGCTTTTCCCGACGATGCACGGCGGCTATGCCAGACGCAGATATAGGAGGCGATTTGATGACCCGATTCCGCATGTTAACCGCTGTGGCTGCCTTGGCATTGTGCCCCGCCATCACTTTGGCCCAAGCCGCAGACCCTAGCGCGCAAAGCCGCAGTTATAAGCCAATTGATTTGTTTGCGCTGGAATATGCATCTGACCCGCAAATCTCGCCCGATGGCAAAAAAATTGCCTATGCCCGCCGCAGCTTTGACATCATGACCGATCGCGCGCGCGCCAATATCTGGATTGTGGACGTCGCAACGGGCGAACATCGCCCCCTGCTCTCTGGCGCCTCAAATTTTTCCAGCCCCCGTTGGTCGCCCGATGGCAAGCGGCTGGCCTATGTCAGCAGCGCCGAAGGCAGTGCCCAAATTTATGTCCGCTGGATGGATAGCGGCGCGACAGCCCGTGTCACCAATCTAACCCAAGGCCCGGCGGGCCTTAGCTGGTCGCCCGATGGTCGCCAATTGGCCTTTGCGATGTTTGTGCCGGAAGACGCAAAGCCCTTTGCCTCCATGCCCGCCACGCCCCAGGGCGCACGCTGGGCAGGCAAGCCCGTGGTCATCGACCGGCTCAATTACCGCAATGATGGGGCAGGCTATGCTGCCCAGGGCCATGACCATATCTTCACCGTGCCAGCTGAAGGCGGCACGCCGCGTCAGGTGACGACCGGCGCCTTTGACCATGGTGGGCGGATTGATTGGAGCAATGACAGCAAAACCCTGCTCTTTTCGGCCAACCGTAAGGACGACCCAGATCGCCATCCCCAGCGCGAGCAGATTTTCTCAATCAATCTAGAGACTGGCGCGCTGATTCAGCTCACCAAGCGCGAAGGCCCAAGCGTTGCCCCGCAACTCTCGCCAGATGGCAAGCTGATTGCCTTTTTGGGCTATACTGATCGCTATACCAGCAATCAGGAATTCAGCCTGTGGGTCATGAACCGCGATGGTTCCAACGCGCGCTCCCTAACCGCCAGCATGGATGTGGGGGTGACTGATTTTGGTTGGGACGGCCGCGGCGGCCTGTATTTTGCTTATGATCAGCAAGGGACCACCAAGCTGGCCTATACCACGCCCAAAGGCGGCACCCGCGTGCTTGCCTCTGGTCTGGGCGGCGAAGACATTGGGCGGCCCTATTCAGGTGTTAGCATGTCGATTGCAGGCGATGGCACCATTGCCACCAATATCACCAGCGCCAATCAGCCCGGCGATGTTGCTGTGGTCAAAGGCAATAACCTGCGCCGATTGACACGCCTGAACGATGATGTGGCTGCCATTCGCGATTTGGCGCGTGTCGAAGAAATCTGGACCACGGCGGCTGATGGCGTGAAGAGCCAAAGCTGGATTATGAAGCCGGCCAATTTTGATCCCGCCAAAAAATACCCAATGATCCTCGAAATTCATGGCGGCCCGCACACCAATTATGGCGCACGCTTTTCCGCCGAAATGCAGGCCTATGCAGCAGCAGGCTATGTTGTCCTGTATTCCAACCCGCGCGGCTCGACGAGCTATGGCGACAAGTTCGCCAATATGATCGACAAAGCCTATCCGGGCAGCGATTATGATGACCTGATGGCAGCAGTCGATGGCGTACTCGCCAAAGGCTATGTTGATCCGGCGCGCCTGTTCGTCACGGGCGGCAGTGGCGGCGGCGTTTTAACGGCATGGATTGTGGGCAAAACCAATCGCTTCCGCGCAGCTGTGGTGGCCAAGCCTGTCATCAACTGGACCAGCTTTGCGCTGACCGCCGATAATCCGGCCTATTTTGGTCGCTATTGGTTTGGCAAAAACCCTTGGGAAGCAGGCGCACAGGCAGACTATTGGCGGCGGTCCCCCTTAAGCCTTGTCGGCAATGTGAAAACGCCAACCATGCTGATTACGGGCGAGCAGGATTATCGCACGCCAATTTCAGAGACAGAGCAATATTATACGGCGCTCAAGCTAAACGGCGTTGAGACCGCGCAAGTCCGCATACCGGACTCTTCCCACGGCATGATTGACCGGCCGAGCCGCTTGGTTGCCAAGACCACTTATATTCTGGGCTGGTTCGCGAAGCACGGTGGGGTTGCGGCCAGCAAGGCGGAGTAACCCTTGATCAGACTGGGTGGGGATGGATCAGCGCCGTCCCCACCTCGTCATGCTGAACTTGGTTCAGCAGCGATCAACAACGATAAATTTTCATGTTCCGGACTTGTGCGTCCACCGCTTGGGGGGGTCAGCGGCGTGCCATTGTCCAGAGAAATGGAAACTGACGGGTTTTCCGGCAGGTAGAAGCCCGGGCCGTTATGCCCCTCAGCATTTTCGCCCTCGACCTCGACACCGAAAGCACGAAATGTTGCCGCTGATGGTGCGTAGGCCGTTACCTGCGTTCCAAGATTATAACTTCCTTTAAACGGACTGTCCCGTTCATCTGAGGAATAACAAACTCTGCCAGCCTTAACATATTGAGCGTATAAAAAATCGGGCCGCACCTTTGCCTCGCGGTAGAGCGCGAGTTCCTGACCAGCTAAAATATGAGTTTGCGGATGAACAGGGGGCACATTTGCGCCCACAGATTGTCGAGAAAATAATAAAAATCCAGCATCCGACCCATGCAGTGCAACAATACCGCCCGGCAAAATGCGCCGCATGGGTGCGCCAACAAATATCATCGAGGCACAAGCCGATAAGCAAAGATGCCGCACCTCAACACCGAGACCCTTCTGCCGAAGGATTTTAGCGATGCGATAGCCAGAAACAGTTTTACCGCCATAGCTTTCAACAGTGATGTATGTACCAGGCGGGTATTTTAACGCTGCGGCTGCAGCCTCCATCTTCTCATCCACGCGTCCTTCCAAATCCGCTGAAGGCGCGGGAGAAGGCGAGCAACCGAAAAGACTACAACACACACTCGCGGCCAATATCCGCATGACGGCGCCCTAATCTTTGTGACCGCGAACAGGCTCAACGGCATCTGCATCACCAATTTTGTATAAATACGCCGCCTCTTTGTATTGCACAAGAGAGCAACCACTCAATCCAGCACATCATGAACTACGAGGTCGTCGGGCCAACTGGCCTAGCTCTACCCCATCTGCGTTGGCAAATAGCTGTCATCCACATAATCGCTAAAGCGCGTGAAGCGGGCGTCGAACTTCATTTTCACTTTGCCCGTCGCACCGTGGCGTTGCTTGGCGACAATGAGTTCGGACAGGCCGAACACCCGTTCCATTTCAATCGCCCATTTGGCGTGATCGTCAAAAATCTTCGCGTCATCGCCTTCTGCCGGGCGCTTGGGCTCGCGCGCCTGAATATAATATTCCTCACGATAGACGAAGAGAACGATGTCCGCGTCCTGTTCAATCGAGCCTGATTCACGCAAGTCTGACAATTGCGGGCGCTTATCTTCGCGCTGTTCGACCGCACGGCTGAGCTGCGACAGCGCGATGACGGGGACGTTTAGCTCCTTCGCCAGTGTTTTGAGGCCGCGGGAAATTTCAGAGATTTCCTGCACGCGGTTGTCCCCGCCCCCGCTGCGCGAGCCTTGGAGAAGCTGCAGATAGTCAATGATGATGAGGCCAATATCATGCCGCCGCTTTAACCGGCGTGCGCGGGTGCGCAGGGCGGCAATCGTCAGGCCAGCCGTGTCATCAATATAAAGTGGCAGCGATTCCAGCTCCGCCGCGGCGCGGGCCAGATTGCGAAACTCGCTCTGGCTGATTTTACCCATGCGCAGATTTTCAGAGCTGATCTCAGATTGTTCCGACAGGATACGCGTTGCCAGCTGATCGGCCGACATTTCGAGGCTGAAAAAGGCAACGGGCGCGCCCACTGATTTTTCGGGCGCGATGCCATCCTCAATATCACGCGCCCAGCGCCGTGCGGCGTTGAACGCGATATTGGTCGCCAGCGAGGTTTTGCCCATGCCGGGACGGCCAGCGAGAATGATCAAATCGCTATGGTGCAAGCCGCCGGTTTTGGCATTGATGCCTTCAATCCCCGTCGTCACGCCGGACAGGCCACCGCCGGCATTCAGCGCTTTTTCCGCCAGTTCGACTGCCATTTTTGTCGCTTGGCCAAAGCTTTTGGTGCTGCCCTGCTCGCCCCCCTGTTCCGCGACGCGGTAGAGGGCCATTTCCGCTTTTTCGATTTGCTCGGTCGGCTGGACATCTTCACTCATGTCGAGCGCGCGGCTCGCCATATCGCGGCCCACGCTCACCAATTCCCGCAGCAGGGCGAGATCGTAAATCTGCTGCGCAAAGTCGCGCGCGCCAAGCAGCGCCGCGCCAGAGCCTGTCAATTGCGCGAGATAGGCGGGGCCGCCCAGCGCCTTCATCGCCTCATCTTGTTCAAACATCGGCTTGAGGGTGACAGGGTTGGCGACCATTGACCGATCAATCAGCCGCATAATCGCATCGTAAATACGGCCATGAACGGGCTCAAAGAAATGTTCGGCCCGGACCTTCAGCTGAATATCTTCCGCCACGCGGTTATCAATCATCAGCGCGCCCAACAGCGCGGCCTCTGCCTCAATATTATGGGGCAATTGAACCGTGGGTTCGTTCTCGTGAATCAATCGGATAGGATCAGCCATAAGTTCCTCATGGCGCAATGCTATTGGAACGCAATGCACAGGCCAAGGGGATAACGGGGATAACTCTGTATTCGCTTGTCTTCCCTTGTGCCCTTCCATTCGATATGCGGGAACAATCATGGCCGATCCGCGCATTATCGACATCAAGCTCGACGAGCAGACGATCATCTGGCGTTCTGCGGATATTGAGCAGGAACGGCGGATTGCCATTTTTGACATTTTGGAAGGCAATTATTTTGCCCCGCAGCGCGCACATGAGGATGGCTATGCCGGGCCGTATCGGCTGCTGCTGCGTGTGGAAGAAGGCCGGTTGGTGTTTGAAGTGCGGCGCGAAGATGATGGTGCGCTTGAGTCCGTCATCTTGGCGCTGGGCCGGTTCCGCCGCCTTATCCGCGATTATTTTGCGATTTGTGACAGCTATTATCAGGCAATTAAAGTCGCAACGGCCCAGCAGATTGAAACGGTTGATATGGCCCGCCGCGCGCTCCACAATGAAGCAGCCGAGCTGCTGAAAGAGCGGCTGACGGGCAAAATCGAAGTGGATTTTGATACCGCCCGCCGTCTCTTCACGCTCATCTGCGTGCTGCACATCAAAGGATGATCCACGGCTCTGTTCAGCAGGGCATTTGGAGGCATAGACATTTGGAAACGCACAGGGCATCGATGCGGCATGACTGATCAGACCCGCCGTCTTGTCTATGCCGCGCGTGAGGCCGCCCGCTTTGCCCATGCCCCTTATTCAGGCTTTGGCGTGGGGGCCGCCCTGCTGCTGGACGATCGCAGCATCATCACCGGCTGCAACTTTGAAAATGCCAGCTATGGCCTGACTTTGTGCGCCGAAACTGTGGCGCTGGCGACGGCCAATGCCCAAGGCAAATTGCGCGCCGTGCGCGAGATTGCGGTGATTGGCGGGCCGCTGGTGAATGGCACACCCAAGGGGCATGATCCGGTGCGCCCCTGTGGCCGCTGTCGGCAAGTGATTAATGAAGCCGCGGGCCTATCGGGCCATGATATTGTCATCCACTGCGCGGGTGCCGAAGGCGACGCGGTAGAGCAGCACCACATTTCCACGCTTTTGCCTTATGCCTTTGGCCCGGCTGATCTCGGGCTATCCTAGGAGAAACTATGTCCATCCTGTCTGATAAATGGATTCGGGAACAAGCCACCACCAACGGCATGATTGAGCCCTTTGTAGAGGCCCAGCGCCGCGATGGCTGCATCAGCTATGGCCTGTCCTCCTACGGCTATGACGCGCGCGTGGCGGATGAGTTTAAGATTTTCACCAATGTTGACAGCGCGGTGGTCGACCCAAAGGACTTTGCCGCCAACAGCTTTGTGGACCGCAAGACCGACGTTTGCGTGATCCCGCCCAACAGCTTTGCCTTGGCGCGCACTGTGGAATATTTCCGCGTGCCGCGCGATGTGCTGGTCATCTGCCTTGGCAAATCAACCTATGCCCGCTGTGGCATCATTGTGAATGTCACCCCGCTGGAGCCGGGCTGGGAAGGCCATGTGACGCTGGAATTTTCCAACACCACGCCTTTGCCCGCCAAGATTTACGCCAATGAAGGCGCGTGCCAATTCCTGTTCCTCAAAGGCAATGAGCCGTGCGAGACAAGCTATGCCGACCGCGCGGGCAAATATATGGGCCAAAAAGGGGTAACGCTTCCCCGGCTGTAACGCGCTACACCATCATCAAAGCCGAAAGACCGGCGCACCACGACGACAGGAGAGAAGAATGGCCAAGCAGACAGCGGAATTCGACATCATCGTCTATGGCGCCAGTGGCTTTACCGGCCGCCTTGTTGCTGAATATCTGGCGAAACAGGGCGTCGGCAAATGGGCGATGGCGGGGCGCAGCCTCTCCAAGCTCGCCCAAGTGCGCGATGAGATGGGCCTGGCATCAGACACGCCTTTGGTTGTTGCCGATGCCAGCAACCCCGCCTCGCTGATTGACATGTGCAACCGCACCCGCGTTGTCCTCACCACGGTTGGCCCCTATCAGCTCTATGGCAAAGAACTGGTCGCTGCCTGTGCCGAAACGGGCACGGACTATGTCGATCTGTGCGGTGAACCCGCTTGGATGCGCGAGATGATTGACGCGCATGATGATAAGGCCCGCGAAACTGGCGCGCGCATTGTCTTTTCCTGCGGCTTTGACTCAATCCCGTTCGATCTGGGCGTCTGGTTCCTTCAGCAGGAAGCGAATAAGCGCCATGGCAAGCCCGCCCCGCGCGTCAAAGGCCGTGTGCGCAAAATGCAGGGCGGCGCCTCTGGCGGCACAATTGCCAGCCTGACGGAAACGATGAAGGCGGCCGCCAAGAACCCCAAGATCATTGGCATTTTGAAAAGCAGCTTTGGCCTCACCCCCGGCTTTGAAGGGCCATCCCAACCCTCTGGCCTGCTGCCCGAATATGATAGCGCCACCGGCACATGGACCGCGCCGTTTGTGATGGCGCCCATCAACACCAAAAATGTCCACCGCAGCAACTTCCTGCTCGGCCACCCTTATGGGCGCGATTTCGTCTATGATGAAATGATCATGACCACCATTGGCGATGCCGGCCGCGCGATGGCCGAAGCCATGGCCAAGGCCAGCCCCTTTGGCGACTCTAAGCTCCAGCCCGGCGAAGGCCCCAGCAAGGAAGAGCGCGAAAATGGCTTTTACGATGTGCTCTTCATCGGCGAATATCCCGATGGCACGTCCGTCCGCGTCTCTGTGAGCGGCGATAAAGACCCCGGCTATGGTTCCACCAGCAAGATGATCGCCGAAAGCGCCCTGACGCTGTTGGAGAATGACACAGCGGGCGGCGTGACCACACCGGGCGCCGTGATGGCCGCGCCGTTATTGGCAAGGCTGGAAAAGAATGCGGGGCTGACGTTTTTGGTGGAGGGGTGAGGGAGCGACTAGGCCCAAATGGGTCCAAACCACCCCGTGAGGCATAAATTCGATTTCGATAATTAGGCGAAAAGTCGTTTTGCTAGAGCGGACCGTGCAACCGGCAGTGAGGTGTCAAATTTCGTTCCGACTAGCTGCCAGTTCGATCATATTGGCACTTAGACGGACTCTAACCTGCGCCTAGGCGAGACTATCATACTAAAAATCTCGCTTGCGGCTTCATATGAGGACGCCTTTGCCAATATCTCAAAACTACTGCGATCACAATGATTTGACTGTCTCAGAATAAAATAACCCTGTTGACCACCAAGTACATCTTCATCCATATACGATGCATCGGTCTCCTCCTCTATTGGACTCACTCTGATTGTAGTGTATGAATCAATCTTTGCACACAGATCGAGGTCATCCATGCGAGACACTCCTCTTTATCGCCTCAATCGGCAACCTAGATTTTCCGTGAATCACCTGACCAAGTACCTGTCAACCGCCAACGCGAAACAACGCGAAAATATAATTCGAGACGCAAAGTTCCCCAAAAAAATTCCAGTGTCACTGTATCAACAGTCGAAAAAAGCGATTCAGGAATTCTTTTCCCATGGAAACGGCGATATTTCCTTTTTTGACGAACCGTTAAGCCGCCTGGCAACTAAGGCCCGGCGGGATGAGTTTGCTCGCGACGAAGCGATTAGGTGCATTAAAGCAATTGAGGCGTTCAAAAACATCTACAGCAAACGCCGCTGGAATATGTTCCGCTTCGGGCCTTCCGTCGCCGACATTATGCTGAAAGTGGAAGGGGTGGCAATTAACGTCCGCCTTGACGCTACCATTACGCAAATAACTGAAAACCAACATTTGAATTCAGGAGGAATAGTGCTTTTTCATGCAAAAACCCCGGAATCTCGAAAGAACATCGAGCTAAGAAGACGTCAGGTGTCGTCACTGATCCTTTGGAGCCTCGGAGATCAAGGAAACATTGAGCCTCTGCCGCGGCTCTGTATTTCATTTGACGTTTTTGGGGGAGAACTAGTGAAGGCTACAGATTCGCAGAGTACATTCAGAACCAATGTCAGGTCTTCGTGCCGAGAGGCTGCGACGATGTGGCCGCGTGTTACGCCTCCGGCCGACTACGACGGACCGGAATGGACTTAAAACCCCGAATTCATAGCATTAACCAAAGACAGGGAAATTCGACCAAAAGAAAATCAGGTAGGCTACTGAGCGATGAAAGAGTGCAAAGGTCGCGCTTTACAATATTCGCACGATAGTAAAATCTTAATGCACACTCTCCCTCACCACCCACTTCCTCAACTTCGCCCTTAAGCTCCGCCGGATCAGCGCAATATGCGCGCCATAGAGCGCCAGAAAACCTAGTCCCCAGAACAGCCAGTCACCGCCCATAAAGCTCCGCGCGATGATGAGGGTGAAGGCCCAGAAGATCAGCACCACGCGGATATTGAGTTCAAAGCGCAGGGCCGCCCATGGCGCGGGGAAGTGGCGGATATTGCCGCTGGTTTCGATGCGCACGGGCTCCACGCCGCGCAGGCGGGTTACGGTGCCGCCATCGACATAGGCAAAGGCGTCCCAGCGTTCAAATCTGTCAAATCCCTCGCCCCGTTCAAAGGCAAACTGTGTTTGCGACAGGGGGTGGACCAGATAATGCCCCGCAAAGCCGCGCAAGATGCGTTCAAAGCGCAGATCATCCAGTGCGGCCATGGGCTCATTGTAAATCAGCGTGCCGATAAACAGGCGGGGCAGATCAAGGGGCATGACGTTTTTTCTTTAACGGCGGCGGCCTTGGTGGCGGATATTACCGGGGCGGCCGCGTTTGCCCATCACGGGGCGGCGGACCTTATCTTTTCGATCCCGCCGCATGGGCAGATGGTTGGCACCTTCGGGCAGTTCAAAGCGCAGCGCGCCCGAAATGGGGTTCGCCTCTGCCAGCCGCAATTGAATATGTTGGCCGACGCGATATTGCTCGCCCGTGTTTTCGCCCGTCAGGGTCAGATGCGCGGGATCAAAATGGAAATAGTCCGTCCCCAAGGTGGAAATCGGCACCAGTCCATCCCCGCCTAGGCCCTGCACAGTGGCGAAAAAGCCGAAATTGGTCACACCCGTGATCCGCGTTTCAATAATTTCGCCCACGCGCGTGGCCAGGAAGGCCGCGACATAACGGTCCACAGTCTCGCGCTCTGCCTCCATTGCGCGGCGTTCGCAGGCGGAGATCGTCTCACCAATCAATGTCATCCGCTGCGCATCTTCCGTGGTGAGCGCAGTGGCCTTGGCTTCTGGGTCCAGCCCATAGGCATCAACCAGCGATCGGTGGACAATCAAGTCAGAATAGCGGCGAATAGGCGATGTGAAATGCGCGTATGAGCCAAGAGCGAGGCCAAAATGCCCGGCATTTTGCGGGCTGTAATAAGCCTGAGTTTGGCTGCGCAGAATTTGCTCCATCACTTCGGTGCGATATTCCGCCTCATCCAACTGCTTGATC
>JBEDNE010000150.1:0-5328 GCA_041170745.1 Pseudomonadota bacterium | reverse complement strand
AACCTGATGGACACGCCGGGCCATGTGGACTTCGCCTATGAAGTCTCGCGCAGCTTGGCTGCCTGTGAGGGGGCGTTGCTGGTGGTCGATGCCGCGCAGGGTGTTGAGGCACAGACGCTGGCGAACGTGTATCAATCGATTGAGCATGATCATGAGATTGTGCCCGTTATCAACAAGATCGACCTGCCTGCTGCCGAAGTGGACAAGGTAAAGGCCGAGATTGAAGAGATTATCGGTCTGCCGGCTGAAGATGCGGTGTTGACCAGTGCCAAATCAGGCATTGGGATTGATGATGTTCTGGAATCCATTGTCACGCGCATCCCGCCGCCCAAGGGAGATCCCAATGCGCCCTTAAAGGCGATGCTCGTTGATAGCTGGTATGATCCCTATCTGGGCGTCGTCATCTTGGTGCGCATCATGGATGGTGTGCTGAAAAAGGGCCAGCAGATTAAGTTCATGCAGGCGGGCACGACCCATCTGGTGGATCGCGTTGGCTGTATGCGGCCCAAGATTGAAAATCTGCCCGAACTGGGGCCGGGCGAAATCGGATTTATCACCGCGCAAATCAAAGACGTGAGCCAGGCGCGCGTCGGTGACACTGTGACCGACGCCAAAAAGCCAGCCGAAGAGGCTCTTGCGGGCTTTAAGGAAGTGCAGCCGGTGGTCTTCTGCGGCCTCTTTCCCGTTGACGCGGCCGATTTTGAAAAGCTGCGTGAAAGCATTTCCAAATTGCGCTTGAATGACGCGAGCTTCAGCTTTGAAATGGAGACATCCGCCGCACTTGGCTTTGGCTTCCGCTGCGGCTTTTTGGGGCTGCTGCACCTTGAAATTATTCAAGAGCGCCTGACCCGCGAATATGATCTCGACTTGATTACAACCGCCCCGTCGGTTGTCTATCAATTGCAGCTCACCAAGGCAGCAGGCGAGGCAGAAGGTCGCGCGATTGAGCTGCACAATCCTGCGGATATGCCCGATCCCAACCGTATTGCCGAAATTCAAGAGCCTTGGATTGAAGCCACGATTTACGTGCCCGATGAGTATCTCGGCAGCATCTTGAAGCTGTGTCAGGATCGGCGCGGCATTCAGAAAAACCTGACCTATGTCGGCGGCCGCGCGCAGGTGACGTATGAGCTGCCGCTCAACGAAGTCGTCTTCGATTTCTATGATCGATTGAAGAGCATTTCACGCGGCTATGCGAGCTTTGACTATCACCAAGTCGGCCATCGCCCCGGTGATCTGGTGAAGATGAGCATCCTCGTCAACAATGAGCCAGTCGATGCATTGTCGATGATTGTCCACCGCGCTTCCGCCGAAGTGCGTGGCCGGGGGATGTGCGAGCGATTGAAAGACCTCATTCCGCGCCACTTGTTCAAAATCCCGATCCAAGCGGCGATTGGCGGCAAGGTGATTGCGCGCGAAACCATTGCCGCGCTGCGCAAGGATGTGACGGCCAAATGCTATGGCGGGGATGCCAGCCGCAAACGCAAGCTGCTGGATAAGCAGAAAGAGGGCAAAAAGCGGATGCGCGAATATGGTTCGGTCAGCATTCCGCAAGAGGCCTTTATTGCGGCGCTGCGCATGGGGGATGAAGGCTAGGCCTTACCCCCGAGTCGTATCGCCGTTCGCCGATTATGCGTGGTATTCAGCACCGCATCTGACCATATTTTTGCACAAGTTGAATTCGCCTGGCGTCTGCCTGCCGCGTGTCGTCCGTGTGTCGAGGAGCGGGGGCAAGCCCATGCCACGCCGCATCGGCAGGGCCAGACAACTGCCCAAGCTGCCGTAGGAAACTTGGTTAACATAATCTCTGCCCTGCAAAGAGCAGTTTGATGATGGCGCAATCAACGCCACTCAAAGGGAGGAAGGCCCCGAAAATAAGCGCGCTTTTCAGTCGATATTTCTTAACGCACTGCCTTGACTCCTTTGTATGAAGACGACATTTAGAGCGAGCTTGTTGTGAAGACCTGCTCTCAAACGCTCCTGCAACGGGGTTTGGTGTAGCAGTAAATTTGGGGAAGGAGGGCGATGCTTCTCCTTCCTCCTTTTTCCTCGGCACGCGCCGTTATTTTTGGTGTTTGACCCAAATCAAAGACGATACGGCGTCGTTTGCGCAGATCATCCTCCACGCAAAAGGAGGAACCCCCATGTCACCTTATTTGATGCAAGCCCCCGTTCTCGGTGCGTTGGCGGCAGCGGCGATGTTCGCCGCCATTCTGCTGTTCTGTTCGATCACGGATGCTCGTCAGGGTAAGTCTGAATAATGAGCCATACCCCCCATGAGCTGCGGGATGAATTTCCCGATGCACAAGACATTCTCCATCATTTGAAAACCACCAATGCGCATTTTGCTGCGCTCGCTGAACGCTATCATGTGGTGAACCGCGAAATTCACCGGATTGAGGCGGAAGTAGAGCCAAGTTCTGATGCCCGTGCGGAAGATCTGAAAAAGCAGCGTCTGTTGTTGATGGACGAAATTTCCCAGTGGGTGGAAACGGCAAAGGCCGCGTAACCCAGAAAATTTCCGTTCCTCCGGTCGCGGACAAATTGATTGACCTCCCCCCCCAACCGCGACCGGGGGCCCCTAAATGGTGGTGTGCTGGGCTAGGCAAAATCCAAGGGCGGCGTCGTCACATCTTCCCCATCACGCGCACGCGCCCAGCGGCGGGCCGCTTCTAAATCGGCAAGCGGGAAATATTTGATGGTCGCGGGATATATGGGCGCAAAAAAATTGGTGAGCGGCGCCACCCAGGGCGAGTCGGACACCAAAGCGGCCCGACGGAGGAAATTGTGATGGGTAAGGTGGAAGCTTAGGTCTTTCCACCAGACGCTGGGATCAATCCATCCAATGTCTTGAATGACCTGCACCACATTGAGTTTTTTGTGGCGCACCAACAGCCGATCAATGGCGGCCACCACATGTGTGTAATCCACATCATGAATGCGACCTGCGACGGTGATTTCCAGAAAGCCGTCTTCCTCATCCACTCTAACGTCGAGCATTGACCCTTCTCCTTCAGCCACTTGCGGTGGCGTCAGTATAGCGTCTGGCGCAGGGTACGTATTGATGTGCATCAAGTCTTGAAAATAATAAGCACTGCTATATTATGCGTGGCTATGACTGAAACGGATAATCTTGGGGCGTTAATCGCCGATGTATCGCATTTGCTGCGCCGCGCCTTTGACGAACGCGCTCGAGACATTGGGCTTTCGCGCCCGCAATGGCGGGTGCTGACAATGCTGCGCCGTCATGAGGGGATTAATCAGGGTGGGCTTGCCGAGCTGGTTGAGGTGGAGCCGATCACTTTGTGCCGCATGGTCGACCGGCTTCAAGAAGCAGATCTTGTCGAGCGCCGGGCAGACCCAATGGATCGTCGGGCCTGGCGGCTATTTCTGACCGCGCGTGCCAGTGCCTTGTTAGATGAAATGCGGCCTCTTGCGCTTGGTTTGTTTGACGAGGCGATGATGGGCCTTTCAGCAGATGAGCGGGATGGGCTTATCCATGCCCTGGCGCGTGTGCGCACAAATTTGTCGCGGCGGGCGCCGCAGGAGGTGATGGCGCATGGCTGATCGTGACCCGCAAATTTCCGCTGGCCAAGGCGCAGCCCATTCCATGGGGCGGCCAGGCGCGCACCGCCCTTGGCTGCGCCCTGTGCTGATGATTTCGGTTCCGCTTGCCCTCGTGGCCGCCGGCGGCGCTTATTATCTTGCCAATGATCATTATGTCTCAACCGACAATGCCTATGTCCAGCAGGATAAGGTGTCGGTGTCTGCAGAAGTCACTGGCAAGATTGTGGACGTCTTGGTGCGCGAAAACCAGCCGGTAAAGGCGGGGCAAATATTGTTCCGCATTGATCCTGCCCCCTATCGCATTGCTGCAGCGCAGGCAGATGCCACGATTGCGCAAGCGCAGGTGCGTGTGACGACGCTGGAAGCCGATTTCCAAAGCCGCGGCGTCGATATTGCTAAGGCGCGCGAAGCTGTTGCCTTTTATACCAAAGAATATCAGCGCCAGTCCGCTTTGATGCAAACGGGCTTTACCACGAAGGCCCGGCTGCAAGAGGCCGAGCACGCCCTGTCGGAAGCGCGCAGCCAATTGGCCGCGGCTGAGGCGGAGGCGCAAAAGGCACGTGCTGCCCTGGCGACGGGGGCTGCCGCGCCTGGCGTCAATCCGCAAGTGCTGGCCGGCCAAGTGCAAAAGCAAAAGGCCCTGCTTGATTTGTCGCGCACCATCGTCCGCGCGCCTGTGGACGGGGTGGTGAGCCAAGCAGAGCGGTTGCAGGTTGGCCAGACGATGGTGTCGGGGCTGCCCGCGCTGACCATTGTTGCGCGGTCGGGATCTTGGGTAGAAGCTAATTTTAAAGAGACGGATCTTAATCATATGAAAGTCGGCCAATCGGCTGTGCTGACATTTGATGCTTATCCGTCGATGAAATTGACGGGCCATGTTGCCAGCATTGGCGCGGGCACGGGGTCTGAATTTTCGGTGCTGCCGGCGCAAAATGCCAATGGCAATTGGGTGAAGGTAACCCAGCGTGTGCCGGTACGGATTGCCATTGATGGTGTTCCCGCGCGTCCGCTGATTGCAGGCCTATCAACGCATGTCCGCATCGACACAGCCAGCAAATAACCCGGCTGCCTTGGCAGCGCCCGTAATGGGCAAGCCCTTGCTGGCGGTTCAGCACAAGGGGCTGCTGACGCTTGCCATCATGGGTGCGGCCATGATCCAGATTCTGGATTCAACGATCGCCAATGTCGCCATCCCGCATATGCAGACAAGCCTTGGGGCAACGCAGGACACAGTGACCTGGGTGTTGACCAGCTATATTGTCGCAGGTGCAGTTGTGATGCCCATTACGGGCTGGCTGGCCGACCGCATTGGCTCACGCCAATTGTTCATTGGGGCCGTGATTGGCTTTATCATCACCTCTATGCTGTGCGGCATTGCCGTCAACTTGACGGAGATGGTGATTTTTCGGGTTTTGCAGGGGGTGTGCGCGGCCTTTATTGCCCCTTTGTCGCAATCCATCTTGCTGGATATCAACCCGCCTGAACGCGCGGCAAAGGCCATGGCGATGTGGGGCATGGGGATTATGGTGGCCCCCATTTTTGGGCCTATGATTGGCGGCTGGCTGACGCAAAGCTATGATTGGCGATGGTGCTTTTACATTAATTTGCCCATTGGCATTCCAGCTGTTCTGATCCTTTTGTGGCTGCTTCCGGGCCGGCCGATCAACAAACGATATTTTGACGGGCTGGGTTTTGCCGCACTGGCGCTGGGCGTAGCCACGCTGCAATTGCTGCTGGATCGGGGTCAGCATGAAGATTGGC
>JBEDNE010000149.1:0-6252 GCA_041170745.1 Pseudomonadota bacterium | reverse complement strand
GCTTTATTGGCGACGGAACACGCCCCGCCGGGCAAAGCCGGGCGCTATGGTATTTTTCCGCAACTGGGCGCGCCTGTCGGATTTATTGCCTCTAATGGCCTGTTTTTACTGCTGGGCCTGTGGCTGAGTGATGCAGATTTCAAAGAATGGGGTTGGCGCATTCCCTTTCTGGGCAGTGCGCTATTGGTTGGCGTGGGCCTGTGGGTGCGGCTGAAGCTGACAGAAACGCCAGCCTTTGCAGAAGCCCTGAAAGCCGCGCCACCGCCGCGTGTCCCGCTCGCAGAGTTGATGCGGCATCATTGGCCTGAAGTGCTGGGTGGGACATGTGCGGCCATTGCCTGTTTTGCGATTTTTTACCTCGCAACGGCCTTTGCTCTGGGGTTTGGCACCACAGAATTGGGCATGGCGCGCGAGGAGTTTTTAAGCCTGCAGCTTTTTGCCATTTTGTTTTTGGCGCTGGGGATTGTCGTGTCTGGCCCAGCTTCGGATAAATTTGGCGCAGACAAAGTGTTGATGCTGGGCTGCGGGCTCACAATGGCAGTTGCAGCACTCATCGTTCCAACCTTGGGCAGTGGCGATCCCGCCCGCGTGACGGTGTTTCTATCCTTAGCCCTATTTGCGATGGGCTTGGTCTATGGGCCGTTGGGATCATGGCTGCCCAGCCTATTTCCGGCGCGGGTGCGGTATTCGGGCGCGTCTGTCGCTTTCAACATGGCGGGTATCTTGGGGGGCGGCTTGGCCCCGTTAATTGCCCAACGCCTGTCAGATCAAAATGGTCTGGGGGCAGTTGGCGTCTATTTGGCTGTATGCGCGGGATTAAGCCTGATTGGGCTTATGGGGCTGCGCGCAAAAGCGTAATCCGCGCTTTGCCATAGTCGCGCTGGGCCTCAATCTCAAAGCCATCGACAGCGACGTCTTCGGTGCGTGACGTTTCAATGCTGACCAAAGTTGCCGGACCAATCCAGCCTAAGCGATGGAGCTTGTCGAGCGCCACGGAGCCTGCCCCGCTATAATAAGGCGGGTCCATCATAACGAGATCAAGCGGGGTTGGTGTGGGGGGCAGGGCCAGGACTGATCCGGCCCGCACTTCGGCATTTTGCGCGCCGAGTTTGGCGATATTGGCGCGCAGAGCATCCAGTGCTGCGCGATCTTGCTCAACAAAAATGCACTGCGCGGCGCCGCGGGACAAAGCCTCCAGCCCCAAAGCGCCAGAGCCTGCGAATAAATCGGCGACCCGCAAGTCTTCCAACCCACCCAAGCGGCTGACCAGCATGGAAAACAGTGCCTCACGTGTGCGATCAGCCGTTGGGCGTGTGGCATCTCCTTTGGGCGCAGCGAGCGGACGGCCGCGCCATTGCCCAGCGATGATCCTCATGCCCCCAAAGCCCTGCGGAACTGGAAGAGATCATTGCGGTCCACTTCAGAGATTTGGCCTTTTTCCAAACCTGCCAGTTGGAAGGGGCCATAGCTGGTGCGGATGAGGCGGGCGACTTCGAGGCCCAGATATTCCAAAACGCGGCGGACTTCCCGGTTTTTGCCTTCGGTCAATGTCATTTCAACCCAAACATTGGCGCCCGTTCGCCGCTCCATATTGGCGTCGATTGAGCCATAGCGAACGCCTTCAATCTCAATCCCATGGATCAGCTCTTCCAGCTGGGCCTGCGTTACTTGGCCAAAGGCGCGTGCGCGATAGGTGCGGGGGACGCCTGTCGAGGGCAGTTCCAGCGCCCGCTTTAGCCCGCCATCGGTGGTCATTAACAACAGACCTTCGGTGTTGTAATCGAGCCGGCCAACAGGCACCAGCCGCGGCAGCCCCTTGGGCATGACATCATAAATGGTTTTGCGGCCCTTGGGGTCGCGCTCGGTGGTCAGGACGCCAATGGGTTTATAGAAACGGAACAAGCGGGCCGCCTTGGGCGGACGCACGGGCTTGCCATCCACAGTCACGCCGTCAAGCGTGGTCAGAATTGTGGCAGGCGTTTCCACGGGCGTGCCATCAATGGCAATGCGGCGATCGGCAATCATCCGCTCAATTTCACGGCGCGAGGCAATGCCGGCGCGCGCAAGCAGTTTGGCGATGCGCTGAGGTTCTGAACTGGTCATAGCCGCGCCCCTAAAGCAATTGGAGCGCAATGTCTTGTGGAAGATCGTCTCCGCGATACCCCTAGCTGCTCAGATGCGCCTCAATAAGCTCGTGAAAGCGCGAAATGCCCGTCTCCAGCGTACCCAGTGTGATCTCAGCAAGTGCGCCTGAAGAGAGCCCTTCTTGGCCCAGAGCAGCCGCCCGAAAATCTTCCGCGCCAAAGACCCCACCGTCCAACAATGCCCAACTGCGCGCCCAATGGTCGCGCGCCTTATCGGTTTTTGGCTCTTCGGGGATCAGCATGAAATCTTCGACCAAGGTGCGTCCTTCAGATTGCGGCATCAAGACCAGAATGTTCACATAATCTGGGCTAACAACAATGACTGTGGCGGGGAATAGTTGATAGGCAAAGGTTACTGCCGCGCGTAATTTGGGCCAATTGCCCAAGTCCATCTCGGCCAATTCTTCGGCACGCCCAACGGCCGAGCGTTGGTGCGGGCCAATGCAATCGCCCGATGTGATGCCATCTTTGAAAAACGGGCCAATCGTCGTCGCATGGAGGCGCGCGACATGATAGCTTTCCAGAAACGCATCCATGATGAGTTTCCAATTGCCTGCCACATCATGCACCCGGCGGTTGTAGAGATGAAGATGGCGCATCCCAAAGGCATCAAAATCGGCACCCAAAGCCTCGGCATGGCTGAAATCGGCGGTCTCTGTGGGCGCATACCAAATGAGGCCGCCCGCTTCACAGCTGGGCAATTCTTTCAAGCCATAACCAGTCTTATCAAGGCCAGGGAATGTATCGGGCCGCGGAAGGCCCGTCAGGCGGCCATCCAGCGCATAGCTCCATGCGTGGTAGGGGCAGATGAGCCGGGGCGCGCACACGCGCTCTGCGCCTTCCACAAGCCGTGTCCCACGGTGGCGGCATACATTCAGAAAGACGTGGGCCTTGCCCTCCGCATCGCGGGTTAACAGCAGAGGGCGGCCAAAGCCGTCATGCGGCACAGCCATGCCCGGCTCTGGCAGCACGGCCGAGGGCGCAATCACCTGCGGCAGTTGATCAAACAGGCCCTGCTTTTCGCGCTGAAACCAGTGTGGATCGGTATAACGCGACGCCGGCACATGGCTGATGCCTTGGGCCGTTCGGCCTGACCCATCAGCAATTTGCCGCGCCAGCGCCATTTGGCCGGGTGTGGGTGTCATCAAGGTCATGACAGGGCTACCTTTCTGCGTCTAAGGCGCTAGGTTCGCGCGAAATCGAGTGGGGAGCAAGGGGCATGGGCAAAGAAAGCCAGACCGTAACGTCCGTAACTGGTGGTTGGGCCGGGGCAATCAAGCCTTATGTGGAAAAGGAATCGCTGGCGGCCTTTTTTGTCGGTGTTTCCTCAGGCTTTCCCTTTGCAATGATTGGGGCCACGCTCACCACACGGCTCGCGCAAGATGGCATTGATAAGAAAACAGTCACGGCGTTCACGCTGGCCTTCCTTGTCTATAACCTCAAGATTTTCTGGGCATGGATTGTCGATGGCGTCCGCTTGCCGCTGATCGGGCGGCTCGGCCAGCGCGTGTCATGGCTGATTTTTTCGGGACTGATGGTCATTGCATCAGTCATCAATTTGGCACTGGTTGATCCTGCGGCCAGCATTGGCGCGACTGTTCTGGCAGCGATTTTGGTCGGCGTTGCGGGCGCCACTTTTGACATTGTGATTGACGCCTATCGTATTGAGACACTGAAGCCATATCAGCTTGGTGTCGGGTCTGGCATGTCACAATATGGCTGGCGGATTGGATCAGCTGGGGCAGGCGCTTTGGCGCTGATTTTGGCAGATCGAATTGGTTGGCAGGCCGCCTATATGGCCTGTGCCACCTTTGCCTTGCCTGCGATGCTGACGGGGTTGGTGATGGGGGAACCTGACCGCCATGTCGTTTCGAATGAAAAGCGGGCCTTGGCAGAGATATGGCAATCGGTGGCCGGCCCCTTTGTAGAGTTTTTCCAAAGGGCAGGGGCGTGGCTCGTCCTCTTGTTCATTCTTGTTCATAAAATTGGCGATACGCTGGCGAACCTTACCTTCCGCCTGTTGTTCGACGATTTGGGCTATACCAATGACGAGATTGCCATTTACGACGTTGGCGTCGGCTTTTGGGCCTATCTGATTGGCATTTTCATTGGTGGCGTTGCTTTTGCCCGGTTGGGCCTAAAACGCTCAGTTATCATTGCCTTGGTTCTTATGGCCTTTTCCAATCTCAGCTTTGCAGGCTTGGCCGCGAGCGGACACAGCAATTGGGCCATGGCAGGCGCCATTGGCTTTGAAAACGCTGCCAGCGGATTTGGGGGCGTCGTGCTGGTCGCCTATTTCTCGGCCCTGTGTGATCTGCGCTTTACTGGGGCGCAATATGCGCTGATTTCCGCCGGGGCGAGCATTGTTGGGCGCTTCTTAACGGGCACCACAGCTGGGGCGCTGATTGAAACGCTGGGCTATGTGAATTTCTATCTGCTCACCACGCTGGCCGCTTTGCCGGGCATTGCGCTCTTCTGGCTGATGTCTCGGAACGGACTGGTGGATAGCGCAATGGGCTCTGCTGGCGCGCGGGATTAATCGGGCAGCTGGTCATTTTCTGCCAGCGCCACTCCGGCGAGATAAAGCGATCCCAAAATTGCAACGTCGCTGGGGCTTCCGGTCGCCTTAGCGTCAATCTGGCGTAAGGCGTCTGCCACATCCATGGCCATTGCGGTGTCCGCGATGCCCATGGACTGCGCCATTGCACATAAGTCTTGCGGGCGATGGCAGTCATGTCCGGGAATAGGCACGGCCGTCACGGACCGGGCAATGGGCGCAAGCAACTTTATGAAGCCCTGTGCATCCTTATTTGCCAACATGCCCAGAACAAGATCCACCTTATCCCCATCGGCAAAAAATTGGGCGATCATGGTCGCAGCATTGGGATTATGCCCGCCATCCAGCCACAAAGTGCGCGCAGAACGGATATTGGCCTTGAGCGGCCCATCCGCCAACACCTGCATCCGGGCGGGCCACTGTGCCCAGCCCATCGCGGCGCGCAAGGCGCCTTCGGGCATTGGGATGGCGCTCTGGTGGCGAAGCATGGCAATGGCGAGCCCGGCATTATCAGCTTGGTGCTGGCCTGCGAGCCGGGGCAGGGGCAGGCTGAGCTTGCCCTGCGCATCCCGATAATGGAGCTGGCCTTGATAAACGGCACAGTCCCAATCTGATTTACGGGCCACGACGTGTGTCCCTGCCGCTGCTGCAACCTCGGCCACGCGCGCGGCGACAGCAGGAAGGTAATCCATCGTCACCATTGGCGCGCTGGCCTTGGCGATGCCCGCTTTTTCATATCCGATGCGCTCGAGCGGGGGGAAGGCAGGCCCATTGCTGGGATCTAGCAGAAACGCCTCATGATCGAGGCCTAATTGCGCAATGCCCGTCATAACGGGCGATGCAATGATGTTTGTTGCATCGAGCCGGCCGCCAAGCCCAACTTCGATAATTGCCACATCGGCAGGTGTGCGCGCAAAGGCCAGAAAGGCTGCGGCAGTTGTTGCCTCAAAAAAGCTGGGGCCGATATCGGCCTGCTCCGCTGCATCAAGGACGTCTTTCAGCAGCAGGGCCAAAGCCTCATCGTCAATCAGACGCCCGGCCACCCGAATACGCTCATTAAAACGCACCAAATGTGGGCTCGTATAGACGTGCGCGGTTAGCCCGGCGCTTTCCACCGCCGCCCGCAAAAACGCGCAGGTAGAGCCCTTGCCATTCGTCCCCGCGACATGGAAAGCGGGTGGAAGCTGGTCTTGCGGATTGCCAAGAGCGGCCAGCAACTGGGCAATGCGCTCTAACCCCAAAATGTCCCGTCCCGGGGATAATTGGGCAAAGCGGTCCAGTTGCGCTTGAACCGCTGGGTGGTCGGAGCGGGCGTGGTCAGCCACTTTGTCTCAGGCCGCAGCCTTTTCCGGCATCAGATAGGCAATGAGCTGACCCAGTGTCTCGCGCATATCCTTGCGCTCTACCACCATGTCGAGCATGCCGTGTTCGAGCAGATATTCCGCGCGCTGAAAGCCTTCGGGCAGCTTTTCGCGGATCGTGTCCTGAATAACGCGCTGTCCGGCAAAGCCAATCAGCGCGTTGGGTTCCGCAATTTGTACATCGCCCAGC
>JBEDNE010000148.1:0-10332 GCA_041170745.1 Pseudomonadota bacterium | reverse complement strand
TTTCGGCAAATCCAACCGCACATCTTACTTCATCTCGCCTCAGGGCAAGATTGTCGCTGCGCATTCCGATCTCGATTATCGTGAGCATGTGCCGTCTATGCTGAAGGCCGCCAAGGCCTGGGCCGGCACCAAGAAGTAAGCAGCCTGACTTAGGGGCTCCGGGCCTGACCCGGAGCCCAGTTAACAAATGACAGTGCCAGGCTAGTCTCCGGCTCAAAGCCGGAGCACGGATCGCGGGACCCACGTACTCCGGGCCTGACCCGGAGCCCAGCTTTCAACTGTCTATACTCCGCCTCAAAGCCGGTGCGCAGCGCCCCAGATTTCACCCCGCCTTTTTATACCGCGCACGGAATTCCGCAGCGAAGGCCGCGAATTCGCCTTGCGCAATGGCATCGCGCATCGCTGCCATCAATTGCTGATAAAACCACAGATTATGCTCGGTCATCAGCATCGCCCCCAGCATCTCACCTGCTTTGACCAAATGGTGCAAATAGGCCTTGCTCCACTGCCCCGCAGGCGACGCAGGGTCGAGCGGTGTTAAATCCTCAGCATATTTGGCATTGCGGATATTCACGGGGCCATCCCAGGTAAAGGCCTGTCCATTGCGGCCAGACCGTGTCGGCAGAACACAATCAAACATATCCACGCCGCGCTCCACCGCGCCCACCAGATCATCGGGCTTGCCAACACCCATTAAATAGCGGGGCTTATCAAAGGGCAGCTGGTCAGGTGCGAAGTCCAGAGTGGCGAACATTGCCTCCTGCCCCTCTCCAACCGCAAGGCCGCCAATAGCATAGCCATCAAAGCCAATCTCTTGCAGCGCTTCGGCCGATCGTTGGCGCAGTTCCTGGTCCAGTGAGCCTTGCTGAATGCCAAACAGCGCCGCCCGCGCGGCATGATCGCCGCCCGCATCAAAGGCATCGCGCGAACGCTTGGCCCAGCGCATAGACATCAGCATGGATTTTTCAGCGACATCGCGGGGCACGCCATGTGCGGGGCATTCATCAAACGCCATCACAATGTCAGATCCCAAGAGCCGCTGGATCTCCATGGATCGTTCCGGCGTCAGCATATGGCGCGATCCATCAATATGGCTCGCAAAGCGGACGCCTTCTTCGGTAATTTTGCGCAGAGACGCGAGGCTCATCACCTGATAGCCGCCGCTATCGGTCAAAATCGGCCGATCCCAGCCCATGAATTTATGCAGCCCGCCCAGCCGGTCCATCCGCTCCGCCCCCGGACGCAGCATGAGGTGATAAGTGTTGCCAAGGATGATATCTGCCCCAATGGCGCGGACATCGGCTGGCTTCATCCCCTTCACGGTGGCTGCCGTCCCCACTGGCATGAAGGCCGGTGTGCTAATCTCCCCCCGCATCATGCGGATCACGCCCGTGCGGGCCTTGCCATCCGTTGCGGCAATCGAAAAATCAAAGCGTGGGGCAGTCATAGAGCGCGCCTATAGAGCCATTGATCAATTTGCCAAGCATTCCCCATGTGGTTTGACATCGGTGGCGTGCTGATGTTCTTGGCTTCACCCCATATGCAGGAGAGGCCAATGGCAAATTTATTTGATCTGACAGGCAAAGTCGCGCTGGTGACTGGCGGCAATGGGGGCATTGGCCTGGGCATGGCGGAAGGATTGGCCCAACATGGGGCGACTGTCATCATCTGGGGCACCAACGCGGCGAAGAACGCCGCCGCGCTTGAAACGCTGGCGCGATATGGCGGCACAGCCCGCGCCGCGCGCGTCGATGTGTCGGATGAAGCGGCGGTGAAGGCCGCCATGGCCGATATCCTCAATGAATTTGGCCGAATTGATCAAGCCATTGCCAATGCAGGCATCGGCCAATCGCGCCGGGATATGTTCGACATTAGTGCCGAAGATTTCCAGAAGCTGGAAGCCATCAACGTCCATGGGGTTTTCTTCACCCTACGCGAAGCCGCCCGCCATATGATCGAGCGGGATAAGGCTGGCGATGGTGGTGGCTCGCTTGTGGGCATCGCCTCAACTGCTGCGGTCCATGGCGCTGCCCGCAATGAACATTATGGCGCAACAAAGGGCGCCGTGGTTTCCATGTGCCGCGCCATGGCGGTGGAACTGGCGCGCCACAAAATCACCGTCAACTCCATCCTGCCCGGCTGGATCAAGTCCGACATGACGGCAGGCCTACAAGCGATGGATAGGTTTAACGAACGCGTCATCAGCCGCGTGCCTATGGGCGGCTGGGGCGAGCCTGAAGACTTTGGCGGCATCGCCGTCTACCTCGCCAGCCGCGCCGCCCGCTTCCACACGGGCGACGCACTGGTCATTGATGGCGGCTATACAATCTATTGAGGACGTAACCCGCCTAAGCTGCCGCTGGTTTGGCAAAGCGTGCTGCCAGCCACTTCACGCTTTCCACAAAGCCTGCAAAGAACAGTCCGCCAGCAACACTTGCCAGCGCGAAATCGACAAAATCGACCTTGAGTTGCACCAAGGGCGCGGCAGCCACCGTAAGATACAGCATCGCCGCCACATTAAAGACAAAGGGCAGTGCCGCGATAATCTGAAGATAAATTGCAGCTAACATGACGAGCAGTCCAATGACGGTGCCCTGTGACCCCATCGCCTGTGTCAGCGCGACGACCTGCCATGACAGCGCAATGCCCATCACCGCGCCCGCCAAAGCCTGAGGCAGACGCTTAATCTCCAGATGCTCGACATTGGCGTAATGCCACAACATCAGAAAACCGCCAAACAGCGACGTTTCCTGAAACAGCCGGCCGCCAATGATCGCCCAGCCAATAATCGCAATGGCAACGACGGCCACAATCCCCAGCCCCGCCAAAGGCGATGGCACTTCCGCCGACGCAGCAGACGCCGCGCCCGAATTTACGTCAGACATATCCCCTCTCCTCGCCCGTCTGGATGCGGGCAGAGAAGAGGAGAGCGGATTTTGGGGGATTGGGCAAGCCTACATAAATGAACCACTGCGATATCGGACTCATCCGAGGATAGCAAAATTCGTGACGTCGATATGATTTGGCTTGCTGTCCAAAATAGCAAATAGCTGCGCAGCCTTCCCACCAGCTCCGTCCGCGTCATACCATAACCCACCTGTCGTGGTGTTATAAAGGAGTTGCGCTTTAGTCCCGCTGGCTTGGGGCGCGGCACCGACGACAAGAGACGAGGAATTAAGGTCTGTGGAACCAATGCCAGGATCGACCAGCCCTGCAAATATCCTGCTGTCAAGCAAGATCATATCGTCCTCAGTAGAAAAGTCGACGATATGATCAACGTCACCCGTTCTAAGATCGAAGTCAAACGCAAATTTGTCATGGCCAGCCCCACCGATCAAGATGTCTGATCCCAATGAACCGCCCAGCGTGTCGTCGCCGTTTCCACCATTCAGGACATCCGCAAAAGCGCCACCAACAAGTCGGTCATTGCCGTCCATGCCCGAAATATCATTCGGCTTATACGGCGTCCCAGAAATCACGTCGTCAAAGCCAGTGCCAATGACTGTAAGTTTTTCGAACCCGTAGAAAAGCCGCTGGGACCCCTGATTGGAACAAAATGTGATCAGGTTTTCTTTGCTAGAAAATTGAAAATCTTCACGGCTAATCGCCCTGCCCATTCCGGACAAATCGAGCTGCAATTCGTAATTTCCAGCATTTCGGGCATCGATTGTCATCGCAATGCCTAGCTGAGTAGTATCTAATGTCGAAAAACGTTGGGGTTCAAAGAACGCTGACGCATCGAGCTTGAACACGCCCCAGCCGCCGCTCGTGACTTGGCTTAATTTTGCGTTGACTGATTCAAAAGCCATAAACGCCACGGCGCCAATATGCCCGGAGAGTATGCCAGAATAACCATCGACCATGATAGAGTTTACCGCGCCTGTGCTCGTGACCCCGGATTGGTCTATGACCAGCGTGTCAACGCCCATTCCGCCACTAATATCCGCGGCAATATTGCCCTTCAAAGTGACACTGTCGTTCCCTTCACTCAAAATTGTTTCGATAAACTCAATATTTTTGGCAGTTGAGCGCGTTTCATAACTCTGGCCCGCGACTTTCCCCTTTGTTATGAAAGAACCAGAGTGGGTGGTGGCATCATAAGAAAGAACAAGGGCTACCTTGGAGCTGTCGTCACACTGGATATGCCAAGTATCGTAACCCGACCCGCCATCAATGATATCGGTTCCCCCCGCCGAATGTATGAGGTCATTGCCTGCGCCCGTGGAAACAATGTTCCTTGTCGTTGCGCCTCCACTTAGTATGATTATGTCAACACTGTCGCCAGTATAAATTTGGTTCTTCCCGCCAGCGGTCCAGATCTTGTAGACTTCAAAATTGAGGAATTGCCAATTGGCCCCGAATGAGGTGACCGGAGCGCCAGAACCCCGCGAGTCGAACGAAAAATTATCGAAGCCAATCTTCAAATCAAGTCGGTCTCGGCCTTTTCCGGCATCAAGACGCAAGTACCGCTTCTGAGCATTTCGCAAATCACTAATGTTGACGGTGACTATATCGTTTCCGGCAGAAAAAGTTGCATCCACTGCGTTCATGCCGCGGAACGAAATCGCTGGCGTGTTTAACCTTTCACTGATTTTTCCTACAAAGCCGTCACCTGCGAGATTGAAATATGATCCGATGATGCCGTAATTGATGGACGGGCTCACAGTAACCTTAAGTCGGTTATGGACACTATGCCCAACGAATTCTGGATAATTCACACCATCGAAAACAGAAGCAAAGTCTGCCCGGAATGGACGAACTTTGCTAGGGACAGGGGCCACCATTGTCATCACGCAAACTCCTCTTGTTGTGAGTGCGCGCTAATTAGATGACTATAGAGCCGCGTGTCTCGTCCTATAATGGGACAGTTTGACGCTGATTGTTAGGATTTCGTTTACTTTTCTTCCATCAACCCAAAGTGTTTAAAAACTCTTCAAGGCAACAACAAACTGCTATCCCCATAGCTGTAGAAGCGATATCTGTGCGCGATCGCGTGCGCATAGACGCTCTGCATCCGCTCCAGCCCCATCAATGCGCTCACCAGCATCATCAGTGTGGATTTGGGGAGGTGAAAATTGGTCATCAGCCCATCAACAGCTTTGAACCGATAGCCAGGGGTGATGAAGATGGCGGTATCCCCTTCAAAGGGCCGGATAATATTATCGTCGCCTGCCGCACTTTCCAGAAGCCGTAGCGAGGTGGTTCCCACCGCTATCACCCGCCCGCCGCCCGCGCGCATGGCATTGAGCCGATCCGCCGTGGCGGCGTCAATGCGGCCCCACTCGGCGTGCATCTGGTGGTCCTTGGTATCATCGGCTTTAACGGGAAGGAACGTCCCTGCCCCAACATGCAGCGTCAGCGTTTCATGGCGTACGCCGCGCGCAGCAAGTGCGTTCATCAACTCAGGCGTAAAGTGCAGCGCCGCCGTGGGTGCGGCCACCGCCCCTTTTTCACGCGCAAACATGGTTTGGTAATCTTGATGATCCCGGTCGTCTATGGCGCGGCGTGCAGCAATATAGGGCGGCAAGGGCATTGTCCCTGCGCGCTCCAACAACACTTCAACAGCATCATCGCCCTCAAAATGGAGAAGAAGGCTGCCATCGGCGCCGCGTTCCCCCACCAGCGCAGTCACACCACCGCCAAAGATAACTTGATCGCCCTCTTTCAGGCGCTTGGCGTTCTTCACAAAGGCGCGCCATGTGCGCAGGCCTTCGCGCTTGTGCAGCGTCGCACCAATTCTGGCATCGCCTCGCCGGCCTTCCAACTGTGCAGGAATGACGCGGGTATCATTAAACACCAGGCAATCGCCTGGGTTGAGCAGGCTGGGCAGATCCCGCACAATTTTATCCGCAAACACATCGCCCTGCACATGCAGCAGGCGGGCGCTATCCCGCGGAGATGCGGGACGCAGGGCAATCAGCTCCTGCGGCAAATCAAAGTCAAAAAGGTCAACACGCATGGGGCGCGGTTAAAGTTTGGGCGCGCTGTCGGTCAACACCGGCCCTGGTTGAGGTGCAGCATCCAATGCAGGCGCAGGGAGGGGCACATGGGGCGCATCTGGCCCATCCGCCTCAATCCATGCCTTTACAATGGTCGCAGGGGCCGCTGGCGGTTCGCCACGGGGCACCGCATCCACAAAGGCCATGCCGCCCAGCAAACGACCAAAAACGGTATATTTCCCATCGAGCCGCATGACTGGCGAAAAGACAATGAAAAACTGGCTATTGGCGCTATCCGGGCTATCCGCGCGCGCCATAGAGACGGCACCGCGCAAATGCGGCAGATCATTAAACTCAGCCTTGATATCCGGCAGCGTGGACCCACCCGTGCCATTGCCGCGCGGATCGCCCGTCTGGGCCATAAAGCCCTCAATCACGCGGTGGAAAACCAAACCATCGTAAAAGCCTGCACGCGTCAACTGCTTGATCCGCGCCACATGGTTGGGGGCCTTATCGGGCCGCAACTGAATACGCACAGGCCCGCCTGTCGATAACTGCAGCACCCAGATATTCTCAGGCTCAGCCGCCGGGATGGTCGAGACGGGCGCGGCCATTGGCTTGTCCGCAGCGTGCGCAAGCCCTGCAAATCCAAGCAACATCAAAGCCGCTGCAATAAATTTCTTCACAAACACCTCAATCCTCGCCGCTTATCATAGCGGCACTTGGCTTAGCTGCGGATGAACAGATCACCCGCCCCGCCGTCCTGTTTCTTTTATGCGTGCCAGCACATCGGACTCGACTGCTGGGGTCACAAATTTACTGATTTTACCGCCATAAATCGCAATTTCTTTTACCAGACGCGATGCAATGGGCTGCAAGGAGACATCTGCCATCAGAAACACGGTTTCGATGCGATCGTTCAACTGCTGGTTCATGCCAGCCATTTGATATTCATATTCAAAATCGGCGACAGCACGCAGGCCGCGGATAATGACAGACGCCCCTTGGGCTTCTGCAAAGTCCATCAACAGCGAGTCAAATCCCACCACATCAATGCCCGCACCAATAGTGGCGACTTCGCGCTTCACCATGGCAATACGTTCATCATCTGAAAACATTGGCGATTTGCTGGCATTGGTGGTCACGCCCACAATCAACCGATCCACCAGCTTTGCGCCCCGGCGAATAATATCCATATGCCCCAAGGTAATCGGGTCAAAAGTGCCCGGATAAACACCGATGCGGTCTGCCATTACCGATCCCTTTCCACTGTGTAGCGCGCAATCGCCCGCAGCAAATCTGCTTCTGTGCCAAAACCATGGAGATGGGCAATCGCTTGATCGACCAAAAGATGCATTTGCGCCTTTGCGCGATCAATGCCCAGTAAGGACAGGAACGTTGCCTTACCGGCTTCAGCATCTTTCTGCAGGGCTTTGCCGGCAAGGTCTGCATCGCCTTCAGCATCCAGCACGTCATCGGCAATCTGAAAGGCTAGGCCAACATCCCGCGCATAGCCGCGCAGCCCATTGCGCCCTTCAGGTGGCACCCGGCCCAAAATGGCGCCTGCTTCGAGGCAGAAAGAGATCAGCGCCCCCGTTTTCAACTGCTGCAAGCGGGTAACAGCTGGAAGATCAAACGCAACATCCCCGGCCATCAAATCCATCATCTGCCCACCCGCCATTCCAGCAGGGCCAGATGCACGCGCAATTTCTGCAATTAATTCTGATCGAACAAAGGGGTCCGGATGCGTTGCTTCATCGGCCAATATTTCAAAAGCCAGCGCATGAAGCGAATCCCCCGCCAACACCGCGGTTGCCTCATCAAATGCCTTGTGCACCGTCGGCTTGCCCCGCCGCATATCATCATCATCCATGCACGGCATATCGTCATGGATCAGCGAATAGACATGAATGCATTCAATGGCTGTGCCCACGCGCAAAGCCGACTCTCGGCTCACATTGAAAAGCTGGGACGCGGCCAGAACCAGCAAAGGACGCAGGCGCTTGCCCCCACCAATCGCGGCATGGCGCATGGCTTCATACAGCCGCGCACGGCCATCATTTGGAATTGGCAATAACAGATCAAAGCTGCGGTCAATATCCGCCGCCATCTCTGCCAAGGCTGGCTTTAAGATATCGCCCCCACCCATTTAAGGGATCAGCCTGCATCAAAGGGCGTTGTGCCCGTCGGTGCGCCATCTGCCCCTAGGGTGATTTTCTCAATGCGTGCCTGCGCATCTTTAAGCCGCGCCTCGCACTGGGCGCGCAAAGCCTCACCTTGAGTGTAGAGCGTAATCGATTCATCCAAGGCCGCTTCGCCAGATTCCAGCCGCGCGACAATCTCTTCAAGCCGCTTCAATGCTTGTTCAAAGCTTAATGCGGAAAGGTCCGTTTGATCGGTCATGTCCCTGCTTTGACGAGGCCTTTCGCAACGGTCAAGCGGGATGCGAAAAGCCCTAGGCCGCGTCAGCCGCAGCAGCCGCTACAATTGCGGCCCATCCTGCCTCATCCACGACTTCAATGCCCAGTTCCTGCGCCTTTTTGAGCTTTGATCCGGCACCTGGCCCGGCCACCAGCAAATCGGTTTTGGCAGAGACAGACCCTGCCGTTTTGGCCCCCAATGATTCGGCCTGTGCCTTGGCTTCATCGCGGCTCATGGTTTCTAAGCTGCCGGTAAAGACAACAATTTTGCCCGACACAGCGGACGCGCGAACATTATGGACAAAAGCCGGCGGAGACACTTCACTTAACAGATCGTCCCAAACCGCCTGATTGTGCGGCTCGTGGAAAAACTCCACCAAGGCCTCGGCCACAACAGGGCCAATGCCGTCCACTTGCGTCAAAACCGTCATGGCCTCATCGCTGGTTGCGGCAGCGCGCACAGCCTCAACAGTTCCAAAGGCCTTAAGCAAATCCTTCGCCGTCACGGCCCCGACGTGCCGGATGCCAAGCGCGAAGATCAACCGTGCCGGGTCAGGCGTGCGCTTTGCCTCAATCGCGGCCAACAGGTTATCCACAGACTTATCCTGCCAGCCCTCCCGGCCAATAATCTCATTGCGACGGGCCTTCAGCCGGAAAATATCAGCCGGGCTATGGAGCCAGCCTAGCCCGAAAAATTCAACAATCGTCTTTTCGCCCAACCCGTCTATGTCAAGCGCGGCACGGCTAACGAAATGCTTAAGCCGCTCCACGCGTTGCGCCGGACAAATCAGCCCGCCAGTGCAGCGCACATCAACTTCGCCCTCTTCTGCCACAGCTTCAGACTGACATTCGGGGCAATGATCGGGGAAATGATAATCAGGCCGCATCTCTTCGCGCGTTAGATTATCGACAATTTGTGGGATGACATCGCCTGCGCGTTGCACGACCACCCGGTCTCCCGGACGCACGCCCAGCCGCATGATTTCATCACGATTGTGCAGCGTCACGTTGGAGACAACAACGCCGCCGACTGTAACCGGCGTCAACCGACCCACCGGCGTCAATTTGCCCGTGCGGCCTACTTGAATATCAATAGCTTCTAATGTGGTTTCCGCCCGTTCTGCGGGGAATTTATGGGCAATGGCCCAACGCGGCGCCTTCGCCACAAAGCCCAGACGCGCTTGCCAGTCCAGCCGATCGACCTTGTACACGACGCCATCAATATCAAAGGGCAGGTCCGCCCGAAGCGCCTCAATCGCACGATAATGCGCCAAAACCTCATCCGTTGAGGTCAGCCGCACAAAACGCGGGTCAACGGGGATGCCCCAGCTTTCAATCGCCTTGATGACGTCAAATTGCGTGTCCCCCGGCAGCGCCGAGGCTTCCCCCCAGCCATGTGCCAGAAAGCGCAAGGGCCGAGCCGCCGTAATGGCAGGGTCTTTTTGGCGCAGGGATCCGGCGGCTGCATTGCGCGGATTGGCAAAGAGCTTGCTCCCCTCTTCGGTCGCCTTGGCATTCAGCGCGGCAAAATCCGCCTTTGCCATATAGACTTCACCACGCACTTCGAAAATTTGGGGGATGTCGCCGCTAATCTGTTGCGGAATATCGGATATGGTCCGGACATTGGCCGTCACATCCTCGCCCACTTGCCCATCACCGCGCGTCGCGGCCAGCACCAACTGGCCGTTTTCATAACGTAAAGAGCAAGAGAGGCCATCAATCTTGGGCTCCGCAGTGAGCGCAACCCCCTCTTCAGCCGCCAAATTGAGGAAGCGCCGCACCCGGCCAACAAAGTCCTCAACGTCAGCATCAGCAAAGGCGTTGTCGAGGCTCAGCATCGGCTTGGCGTGCGTGACCTTGGACAAATGGCTGGCTGGCGCCGCGCCGACTTGCCGATTGGGGCTATCCGCGCGGATCAAATGCGGGAATTGCGTCTCCAGCGCATTATTTTCGCGCACCAAGGCATCATATTC
>JBEDNE010000147.1:0-9696 GCA_041170745.1 Pseudomonadota bacterium | reverse complement strand
GATTTATAATCATTATGATACGCAAATATTAATCCATGATCACAAAAAACATGATATTGCGTTATTCAGAACAGATATAATAACGAATAACGACGTGAATTTTGACCTAGGTCAATGTTCCTTCGCTGCAGGGGCTTCACCTTTCCCATGTGGAAAAGGAAGGCAGCAATGGCGATTCCAGCACTTGCATATGTGGTCATCAAGTCGCGTCAGATTGAGGCGTGGCGGCGCTTTGGCGAAGAGGTGGTTGGCATGTCGGCGCATCATGTGCCGGGTGGCTTGGCATTGCGCCTTGATGATCGCGCGGGCCGCTTCTTTATCGAACCTGCCGATGAGGATGGCTATTTCGCAAGTGGCTGGGAAGTCGCCAATGCCAAAGAGTTTGAGGCCGCTGTGGCGCGACTGGAAGCCTTTGGGGCCGCTTATAGGGTGGGCACGCCCGCGGAATGTGCGTTGCGCCATGTGTTCGATATGGTTTGGTTTCTTGATCCATCGGGCAACCGGCATGAGCTTGCCCTAGGGTTCGTCAGTAGCTTTGATCGGTTTCAATCTCCCGTTGGGGTTCCAGCCTTTGTGACGGGAGCCTTGGGGTTGGGCCATATGGTTTTGCCCGCACCCAATATTGAAGAAACCCGCGCCTTTTTGGAAAACATCCTTGAATTTGGCGTCTCGGATATTCTCATTCACCGTCCGCTTGGGCCCGGCGGGCCCGCGCAGCGCATCTATTTCATGCATTGCGATAATGGCCGTCATCACAGTTTGGCGCTGTTTGAAGGCGATGTGCCGAGCGGCTGCGTGCACCTGATGGTCGAAGTCGAAACCATGGACGAAGTCGGTCGCGCGTATGACCGAATGCAAAAGGCTGGCGTCCGGCTGATGGCGACGCTGGGCAAGCATACCAATGACCATATGACGAGCTTTTACATGGAGACGCCCGGCGGTTTTGCGCTGGAATATGGCTATGGCGGCCGCACCATCAATTGGGATCGCCACACAATTTTTGAAAGCACGTCCGTCAGCCTGTGGGGCCACGACTTTAGCGTTGGCTTTGGGGCAGCCGAGGCACAGCAATTGGCCGATGCGGCCTAAAAAGGGAGAAAGACGATGCAGTTATCCCAAACAAAATCCAGTGTAACAGCCGCTGACCTGATTGCGCGGGCTGAGGCGTTGATCCCCGCGTTGCGCGCCCGCGCCATGCAGTGCGAGGCAGAGTGCAAAGTGGCAGATGAAACCATTCGTGATTTTCAAGACGCGGGCTTTTTCAAAATCCTCCAGCCCAAGCGCTGGGGTGGGTATGAGATGGACCCAGAGGTGTTCTACGCCGTCCAGATGAAGGTGGCAGAAGGCTGTATGTCGTCTGCGTGGGTGCTGGGCGTGGTCGCAGTCCATAACTGGCAATTGGCACTGTTTGATGCGCAGGCGCAGGCAGATGTCTGGTCGCAAGATCCAAGCACGCTCATCTCCTCGTCTTATATGCCGCGCGCCGAAGTGACGCCTGTCGAAGGCGGCTATCGGATTAGCGGGCGTTGGGGCTTCTCCAGCGGCGTGGACCATTGCCAATGGGCGTTTTTGGGTGGGCTCGTGCCCGATCCCGAGGGCGGTGCCCCCGATTATCGCACCTTCCTTGTCCCGCGCAGTGATTTTGAAATTGATTATGTGTGGGACACAATGGGCCTGCGCGGCACGGGCAGTCAGGATGTCGTGGTGCGTGATGCCTTTGTGCCCGCTTATCGCACGCACCGTTCTAAAGATGGGTTTGCCGCGACCAGCCCCGGCCTGAAGGTCAATGATGCGCCGCTGTTCAAGCTGCCCTTTGGCCAGATTTTTGTGCGCGCCGTCTCGTCCTCGTCCATTGGCGCGCTGCAAGGCGCTTTGGATGCATTCCGCGGTTATGCGTCCAAACGGGTAAGCAGCAATGATTTTTCGCGCACCTCGGATGATCCCGATGCGCAAGTTGTGATTGCCGAAACAGCGTCAGCCATTGATGAAATGAAGACGACGCTCAATCGCAATTTTGGCGTGCTGATGGGTCAAGCGCGCAGCGACACGCCGTATGATCTTGAGCAGCGGCTGATGTTCCGCTTCCAATCGGGCCAGATATTGGACCGCTGTGCTGAGCTTATCTCACGCCTGTTCTACAGTTGTGGGGCGCAAGGCACCTATCGCTCAAGCCCGTTGGTGCGAACCTTTGTCGATATTCACACCGGGCGCACGCACATCGCGAACAACCCGTTCAAAGTGGCCCGCAATTATGGCGGCTTCATGCTGGGCAACCCCAATACTGACACATTCATCTAAGCTGCGGGACAGGAAGAGGAGAGGGCAATGGCAACCACGAAAGACTATGGGCTGGGGGAATTTGATTTTCCACGCGGCTGGTTCATGATCGCAGACGCGGCAGACATTACACAGACGCCACAAGCGATCCGTTATTTCGGGCAAGATCTGATCATGTATCGGGGCAAGAGCGGCCGGCCTGTCGTGCTGGAAGCCTATTGCCCGCATATGCGCGTGCATATTGCCCGCAACACAACTTCTTACATTGTCCGCGATGGTGAGCAGATTGAGGGCGATTCCATCCGCTGCCCCGGCCATGGCTGGCGGTTCACGCCTGAAGGCCAGTGCGATGATATTCCCTATTCCACCCGGGGTGTGCCCAAGGCGGCGTGCATCAAAAGCTTCCCTGTGCAGGAAAAGGCAGGCTGCATCTGGATGTGGCATGATCCCGAAGGCGGCAAGCCGGATTATGATCTGCCTGGCTTTGACGAATGGGATATGACGGGCTGGGTGCGCTGGCGCATTGATCCCTTGGGCACGCTTCCCATCCACCCGCAGGAAATTGTCGATAACATGGCGGATTATGCGCATTTCGTGCCCGTCCATGGCAGCCGCGATGTCGTTTATTTTGAAAATGAGTTTCGCGACCATGTCATCATGCAGCGTTTTGGGGCGGGCCATCGGACGCTGATTGATGGGGCAGAGGTTCTGGAAACCGATACCTGGTACACGGGCCCGGGCATCCTGTTGTCGCGGATGGAAGGGCAGTTCCCGTCAATCATCATGATCTGCCACACCCCTGTGGAAGATGGCGAAGTGCGTGTTTGGTATGCGCTGATGGTTAAAACCTCCAACACCACGCCAACAGAAGCGGATGTATCCATGGCGCGGTCTTATCAAGACACCGCGCTTGAGGCCTTTGCCCAGGATTTTGAGCTGTGGAAGTTCAAGCAGCCTGCGCTTTCCATCATGCAAGTGCCGGATGATGGCCCCTTCCATAAAGAGCGGATTTGGTATCGCCAATTCTACAACCCCCGCACGCGCGCGCCAGAGTTTCAGACGCGCGTCAATGGCGTGCATGTCACTTTTGATCGTCGCCCAAGCGCGCAAGCTGCCTGAAGGAGGCATGAGATGACCGAAGTTCTCGATCACGCGGCAACGGATGCCCGCACGCCCCCGGTTGCCGTATGGCAATTGCTGGATAAGCTGCGTGGTGATGCTTTGACGGAATGGCGCGTCGCCCCTGTGGAGGGACTGCCAAGCGCCAAAGAACGCGGCCTAGACATTGGCTTTCCCTTTGGCTGGTACGCCATTGAACGTGCCGAATTTGTGGCCAAGGGCGAGGCCAAGCCCATTCGCTATTTCTCCAAAGATTTGGCAATTTGGCGTGGCGAAGATGGGCAAGTCCGCGTGATGGATGCGTATTGCAAGCATCTGGGCGCGCATATGGGCCATGGCGGCAAAGTGCATGGCAATCTGCTCGAATGCCCATTTCACGCCTGGCGCTATGATGGCCAAGAGGGCGTGGTCAAAGACATCCCCTATGCCAAGGCCATTCCGCCGCAGGTGAAACGCAAATGCACCAACACTTGGGCTGTGACCGAAGCAAATGGCTGGATTTGGGTCTGGTATCATCCCAAAGGCGAAGCGCCCATGTGGGAGGTGGTGCATCATCCCGAAGCCAGCGACCCTGATTGGACCGCCTATGAAATGCATGAGTGGGTCGTTTATGGCTCGATCCAGAATATGGCTGAAAATGGCGTTGATGTCGCACACTTCAAATATATTCACGGCACCGCCAATGTGCCGGCGGCTGAATTGCGCTGGGGTGATTGGGGCCGAGGCGCGGATGTAAAGGCGCAAATGGGGACGCCCAGTGGCATGGTCGATGGCCTGATCAGCTATGACACCATGGGCCCGGGGCAAAGCTGGACGCGCTTTACGGGCATTTCTGAGACATTGTTGGTGGCAAGCCTTGCGCCGGTCGAAGAAGATGTGCTGCGGGTTCGTTATTGCTTCACACAGCCAAAGGCGCAGGCCGAGGGGCCGGGTTCAGGCCTCGCCAAAGCATTGATCCGCGACATTTGTAAACAATTGGATCAGGACAAGATCATCTGGGATCGCATGAAGTTTGAGGCCAATCCGATCATCTGTGATGGAGACGGCCCAATCCCGCAGTTTCGGAACTGGTATAAGCGCTATTATGTTTGAGGGAGCGTCTCCGTCGCTCATCTTCCCGATCGCGAAAATAGCCGCGAAAATGGCAAAGCAGAGGGCTGCCAGCGGCAGTCGGACGCCAATGTCGGGCTATGAGGCTAAGTCCGAACTGCACTCATGCATGCAAGCTCGAATTCAGCGTCTTGCAAGTGTGCGGTAGGGCTCTAGGGGGCATGACCAGCCTCGACCGAAAGACCGGCCGAATGCAGCACATCAGGCGCGCTTGAACCGCGATAATTTTCCAGACAGGACTTTTACAACCTGCGGCGACACAGAATACAGCGTCATACGCCGATCAACTTCACTCCGCGTGGAAATGAGGATGCCATCTGCCAAAAGCCGCCGGGCGATATGATTGAACCCAGCTTGCGACGCATGAATAATGCCAATGATTTCACTTGCCGATAAAGGGCCTTGTTCAAACAGGCACAAAACAATCTCAAACTCGAGCGATAGTGCCCGAACGTTCAGTTCTGCCTCAATTTGACGCGTTGTATGGTAAAGGCCGATCATTGTAACGACTCTTAAATTAATACCAATAATTACTTCTGATAGGGCAGTGAGCTATGCTTGTCATGAGTTAAATTGAACCGTTTTGCATATCATCAAGTTGTACTCAGTCCTCGAGGGAAGTTTGTAGATCCTTTTTTATGGCTCAGCACCTCATGACGAGATGATGCGATTGATCGCTTGCTCAATTTAAATACAAAATTTACATATTATACTCAGCGGCACGAGGCGAGGCGTTTGTTGGCAACAACCGGCGTTGACCGCGAATGAAATGCCATTGGACCGTCTGCTGAAAGATTGGCAATCCAAAACTGGGCTTGCGGCTCTCGACGCCGCCAGCGACATCGCAAAAACCTAACCTCCTGAGGGCGGAGCCAATAGGCTGGTTTTCAGCGGCCTAGGCGATTATCCATAACCACCGGATATGGTTAGCCCACATAAATATACTGACCTTGGCTTGGCAGCGGGGCTTTTTGGTGCGATCAGTCTCCGTTAAATTCAGGCAAATTGAAATAAAATATCTGGGGGGATTATGAGCATTTTCGTAAATCGGGGTCGTGCGTGCCTGTATCTGGGCTGTTCGTTGTTAGCACTTTCTCCCACCGCCGGATTGGCTCAGTCTGCTTCTGGCGCCGCGACCGGGCCTGCCGCCAAAAAGGCAGAGACTGAAGAAATCGTTGTTGTGGGCAGCCGCATTGAAGGTGCCAAGATTTCGGGGGCTTTGCCGATTTCGGTTCTTGGGGAAGACCGGATTTTGGCAACGGGCAGTGTGTCTGGCGATGATCTGTTCCGGTCCCTTCCGCAGGCTGGCGACGTGCAATTTCAGGAAGCCCGCACCACGGGCAATTTGAATGATGCGCGCGGTGACAATGCTTCTATCAACTTGCGCAGTGTGGGCACGGGCAACACCTTGGTTCTCCTCAATGGCCGCCGCATGATTTTGACACCGGGCACGCAGACCGAAAATTTTGTGCCTGTCCAAACCGTGAACACCAACTCCATTCCTATTGGGGCCACCCGGCGCGTGGAAGTGCTGCGTGATGGCGCGGCCGCCATTTATGGCGCTGACGCTGTGGCTGGCGTCGTCAACGTGGTTCTGGATAACAAGTTTACTGGCCTGCGGGCCGATGCGCGCTATGGCTTTGCCGATGGCACGAGCGAAGCCACGGCAGCCTTAAAGGCCGGGATTACAACCTCAGCCGGTGGCCGGTTCATGGTCTTTGGCAGCTATACGCACCGTACCCCGCTTTATGCCAGCGAGCGTGATTTTTCGGCAAGTGAAGATCATCGCGCCGGCATGGTCGGCACGCCGTGGGAAGGCGATACTGCGTTTGACAACCGGTCCACGTCATCGCCTTGGGGCAGTTTTACAACGGTTCCAGTCGTGACGGTCAAGCAAGGCACGGCCACGCTGACGTCGAGCGGTGTCTTCCATGTCGAGCCGACATCAAACACAGCGGCAGGCTGCTCGAGCACGGTTTATGCCGGCAATCTCTGCCTGAAGAGCGGGACGATCACCGGTACGGCAGACCGTGTGCTGCGCTATGATGAAAATCCAGATCGCACCAACCGCGGTGGCCTTGATCGTATCAACATCTTTTCGACCTTCAGCCAAGATCTTGGGAATGTCGAACTCTTTGCAGAAGCAGGCTATTATCATGCCAAGCTGCAAGGCCAGCGGGAGCAATCTGCCCCGCTGACGAGCGCAGTCATCACCATTCCGGCCAGCAACTATTATAACCCCTTTGGTGCGACGACGATCAACGGCGTCGCCAACCCGAACCGCCTGCCCGGCCTGACGGGCGTGCCAGATGCTGGCTTGCCCTTGCGCATTACAACCTACCGCCCGGTCGATACGGGACCGCGCACCTTTGAGGTGACGGATGACAGCATTCGCAGCCTGATTGGGGTGCGCGGCCAATGGGGCGATTTCAAATGGGAGTCCGCTGCCTCTTATTCCTGGGCGCGCACGGACGACCATACAATGAACTTGATCAGCAATACGCTGTTCCAAGCCGCGCTCGCCAAGTCGACGCCGGACGCCTATAATCCATTCAACGGCGGTAATCAGACAGCCTATTCGCTGGGCGATACCACGCCAAGCAATGCGGCCACCATTCAGTCATTCCTGGTCGATGCGCACCGCATCAGCGAAACATCCTTGGCCACAGCGGATTTGCGCATTTCCAACCCGCAAATCTTTGAACTGCCGGGCGGCAGCGTCGGCTTTGCCAGTGGCGTTGAAATTCGTCGGGAAACCTATCTTGATAACCGCGACAAGCGCTTGGACGGCACGGTCACGTACACCGACAGCGTGACTGGCATTAAATATGGCACTGACCTGATGGGGGCGAGCCCCTCGCCAGACGTCAGCGGTCGGCGCACGGTCAGCTCAGCTTATGTTGAGCTTGCGGTACCTGTGGTCTCAGAAGATATGAACGTCCCGCTGGTCAAATCACTGGATGTCCAGCTTGCCGCGCGCGATGAATATTATTCCGATTTTGGCAATGTGTTGAAGCCCAAGGTCGCGGGTATCTGGTCCGTCTTTGAAGGCCTCAGCTTCCGGTCGTCATGGTCGCAAAGCTTCCGTGCACCAAATTTGGCGCAATTTTATAGCGCGGGCGTCCAAGTGTCGAACACGCGGACCGACTTTGCCGCGTGCCGGTTGAACAACACCACCTGCTCTGGCGTCAGCACGCTGGAAGTTCGCTCGGGGAATAAGAACCTAAAGCCTGAAAACGCTGACACGTTGTCGCTCGGCGTGGTTTTGCAGCCCATCCGCAATTTGACGGTCACGGTTGATCGCTGGTCGCTGAAGGAAAAGGGCGTGGTCGGCCTGCAAGGCGCGCAGAACCAAATTCTGTTCGATTTGCTGGAACGCCAAAATGGCCGCACCAACCCCAATGTTGTGCGCTTGGCGCCTGTTGGCACGCAGGTTGTGGGTGATCTGGCCTATGTGCAGGATGATTATTTCAACCTCGGCCCGCGCACGCTGCGCGGCCTGGACATCGCAGTCAGCTACACGTTGCGCGATACCCCGCTTGGGACATTTAACCTCGATCTGGCCGGGTCAAAGCTGATCAAATGGCAGCAGGATGCGTCTGACATGCAGGCGCAGCTCATTGCTGCAAATGCGGCTGGCAAATTCGGCACGGGCATTGCGATCAGCCAGGCTGGAAGCCAAGTGAAGGTCAATGGCAATCCGGCATGGCGTTTGTCAGGCAATCTGACATGGAATTCAGGCCCCGTGACTGCGGGCGTGCTGGTGAACCATGTTGGTCCAGTCTTTGATACGGGGCCTGCCCTGATCAATGGCGAATATTACACCTTGCCGGGCGTCACCTCGGTCAACAGCTATGTCCAATATCGCTTTGACAAATCGGCCGGTATGCTCTCGGGCACGCGCGTCCGGGTTGGGGCGCGCAATCTTTTTGACAAGGCGCCACCTTTGGCATCAACTAACTATGGGTTCCTTGGGTCAGTGCATGACTCGCTCGGTCGGTTCGTTTATTTCGAACTGTCGAAGGATTTCTGATCTCACGCGCAACAGCGCATGGGGAGTGGGGGGTAGCGGCGCCGGTCTGGCGCCGCTAATCCTAAGTCATGCGGCTACGCCAAATTGAAGTTTTTCACGCGGTCTACGCGAATGGCTCGATCAGTGCTGCTGCGCGGGCGCTGAATGTGTCCCAACCCGCGGTCAGCAAGGTGCTGCGACATACCGAAGCGCAATTGGGCATCACATTATTTGATCTTGTCCGCGGTCGGCTTGTGCCATCTGACGAGGCCCATGCCTTGTTCCGCGAAGTGGATGAGGTGTTTGATCGTATCGCCTCGCTGCAATTGACCGCACAAAATTTGCGCGCCTCCGGGGCGGGCCATTTGCGCATAGGGGTTGTCCCCTCGCTTGGGCTGGAAATAGCCCCGCGTGCAATTGCAGCCTTTCGCGCCAAAAACCCAGACGTGACCTTTGGCGTGCGAACGCTGCATCATAATGATGTGGCCCGCGCGTTATATGAACGGGAATGTGATTTGGCGATTGGCTATGACCCGCCGGATCACCCCCGGATGCGACAGAAACAGCTTGCCAGTGCCGCACTCTGCGTGCTGGCTCCAAAGGGGCAGTTTGGCAGCGGGCGAGATGCCTTGGCTGTTCGCGAACTTCAGGGCATGGATGTGGTTAGCGTCACGGGCAGCGGCCCAGTTGGCGATTTGGTGGCCAATGCTTTGCAGCGCGCGCAAGTGGATGTTCGCGAGATTGTATCTGTCAGCACCTATTATATTGCAGCGGCGCTTGTGCGCTATGGATCGGGCGTCGCGATTGTGGACGCCTTTACGGCACAGGCCATGGCGACGGACAGTCTGGACGTGTTGCGTCTCACGCCTGAACTGAACTTTGGCGTTTGCGCAGTCTGGCTGGAAGATCGCCCCTTATCGAAATTGGGAACCAAATTTGTGGGATCAGTCGAAGCCGTGCTGAAAGACAGCCATAGCCTGCCCAATCCTTAACCTTTGGCTATGGCTAAGGGCCATATTTCTTCACAGGTGAAACTTGCTGCCGCTTTTCCACATGTTAGCGTGCTGCGCATGACATCGAATATTTGTAGAGGGAAAGGCGGCGCGCGCCAGAGCGTTTTGGTCGTCGGGACGGGGGTCGTTGGCATGGCCACGGCCTATGCGCTTGCGCGGCGTGAC
>JBEDNE010000146.1:0-13582 GCA_041170745.1 Pseudomonadota bacterium | reverse complement strand
GGATCGACCTTTGCAGAAAAATGGTTGGTCGTTGACGTGGAAGACGATGATTATCCGCATCGCGACATTCGCTTCTTCTGCAACCCGCGCCGCCCAGCTGTAACATTGCCAGTCAGTAAAGGCCGGCGCCGCTGGGAATTTCTCTTAATGCCGGGCGATGATGAAGCGCGCTTTGCTGATGTTGAAAATGCGCGGGCGCTCATGGAGTCATTTGGAGGATCGCAGCCCGGCAAGATTGAACGCAGTCTCATCTACACCTTCCATGCGCGCATGGCAGAGCGGTTCCGTGCGGGACGCATTTTGCTGGCAGGAGATGCTGCGCATGTGATGCCGCCCTTTGCCGGACAGGGGCTGAACAGCGGTATTCGCGATGCAGCCAATCTTGCATGGAAGCTGGCCGCCATTTGTTCAGGCCAAGCCGACGAGGCATTGCTTGACAGTTATGAAACCGAGCGCCGTGACCATACCGCCGCCACAACTAGGCTGGCCAATCAATTGGGTGCCGCCATTATGCCAACGCACCCAGCCCGCGCATTTTTGCGCGATGTGATCATGAAGACGCTATGGCAGATCCCGCCCTATCGGAACCGATTTGAAGGGGGAGATATAGGGCCTATCCCGACAGTTAAGGGCTCCAGTCTTGTCAATGCAAAAGCCGGCAGAAAAATAGGCGATATGATCCCGCAACCTTGGCTGGACCATGAGGGTCGCAAATGCCGCTTGGACGATCTGCTCGGGCCCGGCTTTTCCGCGATTGGACTGAGCTGTGATCCGCACAGCGTTTTTGATAGCGAGGGGCTTGCCCTGCTTAAGCGGCTGAAAACTCGTTTTGTAACATTGACGTCTCACACAGAGGAGTTGGCCAGCTGGGCCGGCATTTCGGCAGGCGTCTTGCTAGTTCGGCCCGACCGTTTTCTCATAGATCAAATCCCCGCCACACAGCCCCGCACCAACCTTGCATGGATGCAGCGCGCTTATGCCATTCGGCCAGAAGAAAGCGCCCTGACACACGAAAGGATCGCTGCATGAGCGACTATTTTGGGCAATCCGCACCCATCGATCCGCGGTTGCAACGTACCCTGAAACCGCTGGTCAAAGCCTATGATATTGCCAGCGTCAGCTTTGAGCGGCCTGACCTTGACAAGGCCGTTGCTTTCTTAAGCGACTTTGGATTGTCCCGGCCCATTTACGAGGGCGATACTGTCAGGCTGCATGCAGAGGCAGGCTATGGCCCGTGCTGCATCATTCGCAAAGGGCCCAAGCCACGCTTTCTTGGCCTTGGCCTATATGTGGCAGCACGTGCCGATTTGGAGCTTCTGGCCGAAGAGCCGGGCGCTTCTGCCATTGAGCCAGCCGAAGGCTGGCCAGGGGCTGAGCAAGTGCGCTTGACCGACCCAGCCGGGTTTGAGGTGCGGGTGGTCCACGGGCCCAAGCCCGATCACCCTGCCGTGCGTACGCGGCTGGCGCAGAATGCGCGCGCAGAAACATTGCGGTTGAACGAAGGCCAAAGGCCGCCCTTGCGCCCATCCACAGTGCTGAAACTGGGCCATGCTGTCATGGGGGTGGTCGATTTTTTCCGCACAGCGCGCTGGTATATGGATATGTTTGGCCTCATCCCCTCCGATATCCAAACCGTTGGCGATGGGGAGCCCGTACTGGCCTTTATGCGCTGCGATCGGGGGGCGGAACCTGCCGATCATCACAGCGTGGTCATCGCCCAAAATGCCGATAATCTCTACAGCCATGCCGCCTATGAAGTGATTGATCTAGATGATGTCGCCATGGGGCAGGAATATCTGCTGTCGCGTCGGCATCGCCATGCCTGGGGCGTGGGCCGCCACTTATTGGGCAGCCAAATCTTTGATTATTGGCGCGACCCCTGGGGCGATAAGTTTGAGCATTTCTGTGATTCAGATCGCTTCACAGCAGATTGCCCAACGGGCGTGAGCCCTTTGACGAGCGGCGGCCTCTATCAATGGGGTCCGCAACCCCCAGCCGATTTTGAAAGCCCCAAAATCACCCCAGGCTTCGTTTGGCGCACGATAAAAAATGTCCGCGCAAGCCGCGAACTCACATTTGGACGCCTCGCCAAGCTCATAAAAGCAATTGATGCGCCCGCGCGCAGCTGGACACAAAAGGACTAAGCCATGGCATTGCAAATTGTACGGTTTCAAAAAGGCAAAGGCGCGCCGCAATGGGGCGTGCACCAGGCAGGCAGTATCCTGCCCTTAAAAGGCAAATGGGCAACCACCCGTGCTTTTTTTGAAGAGGGTGGGCGGGACGCGGCCCGCGCCGCCAGTGGCAAACCCATTGCGCTCGACCGTGTGGCGTTGTTGTCGCCCGTCACCTCGGATGGCGATTATGTCTGCCAGGCCACAAACTATGCAGGCCATTTGATTGAAGTTGGGCGTGACCCAGCAAGCCAAGTGAATAACGTCATTTTCCACAAAGCCTCCTCGTGCATCTCAGGGCCCAATGATGACATTGTGAAGCCAGCCCATGTCCAGTTGCTGGATTATGAGGTCGAGCTGGGTCTTGTGATTGGCGCACCCATCACTGGCCCAATAGATCCCTCGCCGCAGACGCTGCATAAATGGATTTGGGGCCTTGTAGTCACTAATGATGTGTCGGCGCGCGATGTGCAGATTAGCCATGAGCAATTCTGCAAGGCCAAATCCTATCGCAGCTTTGGCCCAACCGGGCCCTTTCTCCTGCTGCCCGAGCCTGAGGAAATGGCGCGTTATGGAGATCTGATCCTGACGCTGAGCGTGAATGGTGAAGAGCGTCAACGCGGCCCGGCCTCTGATATGATTTTTGGCCCTGTGGCCACGCTGACGGAATTGTCGCGGGTACGTGATTTCAAGCCCGGTGATATGATTGCCACTGGCACGCCGGCCGGCGTCGCCCTGAAAGTGCCGGGCAAGGCCAAGATGTTCATCAGCAAATTCTTGTCGCCCAAGAAAAGGTTCATGATGTTCCTCAAAGGCCAGCTGAAAAACCCCCGTTATCTAAAGCCTGGCGATGTCGTGGAATGCGGTATTGCGACTACTGATGGGCAGATGGATCTGGGCCGCCAACGCACGGTCGTCCGCGCAGCTTAAGGCGCGCGAGCTCAAGGAGATTTTATGGCACGCAAATCTATTTGGGCCGCTGCCCTTATTCTCGGCCTTGGCGGCGCTGGCTGGGCCTCGCTCTCACTTGCGCCGGTGCAGGATTGGTTGGTGGCTAAAGGCGTGGACCAAATGGCCTCGCAAAAGGCCTTTGCTGATCAGCAAGCCACAGGTTTGCAGGTATTGATTTGTGGCACATCCCCGCCACCGCCCAGCAAGACGCGGGCAAAATCATGCACGCTTATTATCGCGGGGGACCGTGCCTTTGTGGTCGATACAGGCCCCGGCTCTGCCAATAATCTTAGCCGTTGGCGCTTCCCCATGAGGCGGCTGGCAGGCGTGCTGTTTACCCATTTCCATTCCGACCATATTGGCGATTTGGGGGAGTTTCGCATCCAAAGCTGGGTGGCTGGCCGCACAGCCCCATTGCCTGTTTATGGGCCAGACGGGGTGGAGCAGGTCGTATCGGGCTTCAACGCGGCGTATGCGCAAGATGCCAACTATCGTGCGCCAGAACATAGCCTCTCCGCAGCGGCCGCGGCGCTTGACGCCAAGCCCTTTGGACTGGCTGGGGCAGATGAGCGTGGCGACCATATGGCCAGCAAAATCATTCTTGAGGATAAGGGGCTACGCATCACCGCGTTTCAAGTGGAGCATGAGCCCGTTTATCCAGCCGTTGGATATCGCTTTGACTATCAAGGCCGGTCGGTCCTGATCTCAGGAGATACCATCTACAGCCGCAATTTGCTGCGCCACGCCAAGGGCGTTGATGTTCTCATCCATGAAGGGCAGAGCGAAGAGGCGCGTGCCCTGATGGTCGCTGCGCTGCAGCGTGCAGGTGATGCGAAGCTGGCGAAGGTGATTAGCGAAGTTGGCAATTATCACGCAACGCCCGTTGATGCCGCACGGCTTGCAAAACAAGCCGGAGCCAAGCTGCTCGTCTTCAACCATATGGGGCCCATTCCGCCCGATAACATCGTGACGAAGAAGCTCTTTGTGCGGGGCGTCGCAGACGAGCTAAGCCCAGATCGCTGGATGCTGGCGGATGACGGGCTGTTGCTCAGCCTGCCCAAAGACTCCAAAGCGATTGAGCAACGGTCCCTGGATTAATTGTTCTTCTCGACAGGTGCTGTTGGACAAAACCCGCTGCATAAAAATAGAGGTTTTGGCCTTTTGGCGCGCCCGGCAGGAGTCGAACCTGCGGCCCCAAGCTTAGAAGGCTCGTGCTCTATCCAACTGAGCTACGGGCGCGCGCATAGCAGCCAATAGCGCGAAATGCGCGCGAGCGGAACCTCTGTCCCGCAGGGGCGTGACAGCCGTGGTTTTTGCGGGCAAATGCACAGGGATGATGAGCGATAATGCCCAGCGCCTCCCCGGCTTTATATGGCCTGTCTTTGCCGGGCTGATAATGGCTGCTTTTGGCCTGCGCGTCTGGCTGGGGCTGGGCCTGCCACTCTGGCTGGATGAGAGCTGGACAGCCATGATTGCAACACAGCCCAATTGGGCAGATTTTTGGCGTGAAGTCTGGCTCGATTGCAATCCGCCGCTTTATTATGCGGTCATGGCTGTGTGGACAGGCGTGTTTGGCGCGTCGGACCTCGCCTTGCGCCTGCCCAGCCTTATCTTTGCAGCGCTTGCCATTGCCCTGCCGCTGGGTCTGCGCGTTCCGGCTTTGAGCCGCGCGGCCGCCCTGTGTTTTGCCGTGCTGCTCGCGCTGTGGCAGCCCGGGTTTGAAATAAGCGTGGATGCCCGCGGCTATGCCTTGGTGCTGGCCCTGTCTGTCGCGCAACTCTTGGCCTATATCCGGCTTATGGCAGCGCCAGACAGGCGCAGGGCATGGATATGGGCCAGCCTTGCCAGCCTTGCGGGCTTAACCCATTATCATGCGCTTCTCGTTTCAGGCCTGCAGGGTTTGGCGCTGCTTTATGTCCACCGCGGACGCGCGCTGCAGCTCTGGCCGGCGGCCCTTGCCTTTGTGCCGGCCTTTGCGTGGCTGGCCATTCATGCCCCGCGGCTGGCAGATTATGCCCGGCCTGATGTGGCATGGTATGAGCCGATGACACCCAGCTTGGCCGCTGCGTTGATCCGCTATGTTCTGGGGGGGGCAGGCTGGCTGCATATAGGCATTTTGGCGGGCCTTATCGTGCTGAGCCAGGCCATGGCTTGGCGCCAGCCAGCAGCCCCCATCGCCCCCATGGCCGAGGCGCGCCGGGCGCTGCGCTGGGCCGTGCTGGCCAGTGTAATTGGCCTGATGATTGAGCTGGCACTGGGCGCGCTCCGGCCAATGCTGACGGATCGCTATTTGGTGCCACTCGTCCCCGGTATTTTGCTGGGGCTGGTGTTGGCCATTGGCCAGTCCCGCTATTATGTGGCGTGCCTTGCGGCTCTGATACTTGCCTTTGGATTGACGCTTAACCCATCTGACATGCGGGCCAAGCTGGTCGAAAAAACCCGCTATAGCTTTGCGCCCGCCAGCAACTTTGTTGCCAACAGCCCGGCCAAGCGCCTTGTATTTGCCTGGGATCATCCAGCCGCCCGCATCCTCGATGCCCAGTCACTCGCCAAGCTGGGGGGCTTTTTTACGGCGCGCGCGGGGCGCGACATGCCCGTGACAGCCATTCGTCTGCCGCCGGGGCGCGATGGCAATGCTCTGCTGCAACGCGCCAGCCCAGCCGATGCAGGCGTGATTTGGATTTACAATCGCGCCCGCGCCTCGGCGGCGCGCCACCGCCCGCCTGTGCCGTTGCTGTGGCATGGGCGCGATTGCCAATTGGAAAAAACCCGTTGGATTGGCACCTTGGCCTGTGCGCCCAAAGTGTAAGCGCCCGCAACGGGCCCTCACATTTGCGAAAATCGCGATAACGGCTAATCTGCCTTCATGACCACCGCTCCCTTACGCGCCGTCAAGGCCCAAAGCATCCATCACTTCCGCAGCTTTGATGTGGTGATGGCTGCCTTTGTTGCGATTTTGCTGCTTTCAAATGTTATTGGCGCGGCCAAGGTCGCCAGCTTTGGCGGGTGGGAATTTGGGGCCGGCATCCTCTTCTTTCCCTTGGGCTATGTGATTGGCGATGTGCTGACTGAAGTTTATGGCTATGCCCGCGCCCGCCGCTGCATCTGGGTGGGCTTTTCTGCCCTCTTGTTCATGGCGTTTATGAGCTGGGTGGTGGTCTCACTGCCGCCTGCACCAGGCTGGACGGGGCAAGCCGCCTATGAAAGCGTGTTTGGCCAAGTGCCGCGCATTGTTTTTGCCTCAATCATTGCCTTTTGGGCTGGGGAATTTGTGAACAGCTATGTGCTGGCGCGGATGAAAATTTGGACCCAAGGCAAACATTTGTGGAGCCGCACCATTGGCTCCACCATTTTTGGCCAAGGGGTAGATAGCCTTATCTTCTATCCACTTGCCTTTTGGGGCGTGTGGCAAAGCGATCAGGTGATGACGGTGCTGGTGACCAATTGGCTGCTGAAAGTCAGCTGGGAAGTGGTGTTAACGCCCATGACCTATGTGGTCGTCAACAGATTGAAACGCCATGAGGGCGTTGATCTGTTTGATGAAGGAACGGATTTTACGCCGTTTAAAACCCAGGCATAGATCGGCGCTGTTACGGGCCCAGTCCCGCTACGCCAAATCGACATCTAAAATCGCGGATAAAGACAACATCCGCCGGGTTGCCAGCCGCGCGATCCGCAATGTTTCTGTCTTGCGCCGGGCGGCGGCCAAGGGGCGGTGGCTTGCCTCGCGCACAATGGCGCCATCATAGCGGTCGGCAACCATCAGCCCGGCCACGTCCGGGGCCAGTGCCTCGCGATCAAACAGTGTTAGATCAAAGCCTTGCGGCACAGCCCAATAATAATGATCACAATAGTCAAGATAATCGGGCCATTTGCCATCGCCCAACAGGTCCGCGCGGGAGACCTTAATCTCAATAATCATAATCTCGCCCTTGGGCCCAAGCGCCATAATGTCGGCGCGACGGCCATTGCGCAGCGGAACTTCTGGCACGCCCAAATATTCATGCCGATAGAGCAGGCGCGAAACGCCACGCAGCACATCTGCCGCGAGGAGAGGGTCTGTCTTATCCGTCATGATGGCGGTCTAGACGCGATCCGCCCAATTGGGAACCGGGGCAAGCCCAGCCCCCCAATCAGCGATAGAAAACGTGATTGCCAACCGCAGCAATGCGCTGCATCCGCCAGCCCGGCTTCACGCGACGGGCGTGGAAATACAGCGCGTTATCAACTGTCGAATCCCACAGATCATTGGCGGCAATATGCGCAATGGCGAGGGCATTTTGCCAATGGCGGCTGGTGCGTGCGATGGGCGGAAACCCATTGCCCCGCACAAAGGAGAATTGGCCGGGCTGGAACACGACGCCACAAATGCTGCTGGGGAAGCGGCCCGAGCGAGTCCGGTTGAGAATGGTCTGGGCAACAGCCAGTTGGCCGTCCAAGGCTTCGCCCTTGGATTCAAAATAGACAGCGGCTGCCAAACATTCGGCATTCCGATCAACAGGTGCCGTGCCAGCAAATTGGGCAACAAGGCTGGGCAGTGTCGGTGCTTCGGCCGGAGCTTCGGCCGGAGCTTCGGCCAGTTCAGGAATCTTCACCTCGTCAAGCGAGGGCTTCGGCGCTTGGGGCTGCTCAACCGGACGGGTCGGGAGCTGCCGGATATCCAGCGTACCGGGAGTTTCATTGGCCCAAACCGCATTGGCTGGAGCAAGGGCCGCAAGCGTGCCCAAAATGGGGAGGGACAGAACCGCGAGTGCGGCTGTCAAACGATTGGATCGCATATAGTCTTCATTATGTGCAGAGGTTTGGTCTGGGCCGCGCGACAACAGGTGCGGTCAGCTCATTCCCCTGTCTGCATTCGTCCCCAAACCCCAAAACGCGGGCGGCGAGACGGCGATGCGTGTTATCTGCATTGGCCCAGACGGCTTTTCGCCGGGCAAGTCAACGCTTGCCGTCTAAATCCACGGCGAACTGTGCAGCATCAGCGATGTCCAGTTCCACAATCCATAAATCAGGGTCGGCCGCGCGGCGGCGGGCGCAGAACGCCGAGATTTCTTGTTCATTTTCAATAACTTGGGAGTGTATTTGGGTCCAGCGATAGGCCCCGTCCGGGGTCCACGCACGCTCCCAAACCCCTGTATTTACGCCATTTTCAAGCGTGATCAGCACCAGCGCGCCAGCCGTTTCATCGCCCTTGGCCAGCACCATGGCCATGCCGCCCGCTTGGTTCACACAGCGGACCAGCGCATTCACATAAAGCGATGTGGCAAGACGCGGTGTCACGCGCCCAACAGCTCTGAAGCCTTAGGCCGCGTCACGCGTCTGACTGGCGGCAAACAGGGCATAAATGGCATCGGCACTGCCCGCCCCGCGCAATTTGGCAACAAAGGCCCGGTCACGCAGCCAGCGGCTGGCCTGCGCCAAGGCCTTAAGATGTTCTGACCCGGCATCAGGCGGCGACAACAGGCAAAAAACAAGGTCTACGGGCAAATCATCAATGGCTTTGACGTCAACGGGTTCGGCCAGTTGAACGAAAATGCCGACGACATGGTCCAGCCCGTCCATCTTGCCATGCGGAATGGCAACGCCACCGCCAAAGCCCGTGGATCCCAGCCGCTCACGCTCGGTCAGGCGGTCAACCACTTCTATGGCAGGCAGACCATATTCGCGTTCTGCCACCTGCCCCAAATGCTGGAACAGCGCCTTGGCAGTCGTCATATGGCCCCCGGCCGTTACGGCCCCAGGGGCAAGAAGCGAAGCAATCTCTGTCATCATATGTCCAGATAGGAATTTGGTGCGCGCCCTTAGCATATTCAGGCAGGACCGCAAGCAAGGGCGCTTGCGGCCCTGTCAGGTAAAATTAGCTTTGCGGCTCAACCCAGCCAATTGTGCCATCATTGCGGCGATAGACCATGTTGAACACGCCCGTTGCCGCATTGCGGAACAAAAGCGCGTTGGTGTGCCGCAAATCGAGCATCATGACCGCGTCCGACACGCTGGCCTCGGGCACATCCACTTTCGTCTCTGCAATGATGATGGGGTTATCCCCCGGTTCAATTTCGTCCGCCTCCAGCGGCTCAAACACTGTGTAGCTGGCATTGTCTTCAGGCGGGGCCACGGCATTGGGGCCATTATGGTCATCCCGCAGGCGGCGCTTATAGCGGCGGAGCTGCTTTTCCACCTTGTCCGCTGCCCCATCAAAGGCGAGATGCGCCTCTTGGGCATGGCCGCTGGCTTTGAGGACAACCCCTTTGACAACATGCATCATCACATCACAGACAAAGCCATGATCATGCGGGCCTTTGCCGAATGTTGCATGGGCCGAATGCGCGCGTGAAAAATATTTGGTCGCAATGCCCTGAAGCCGATCGCCTACATGCGCCCGGAGAGCATCCCCTGTATCCACCTGATGACCGGAAACACGGATGTCCATATTCTTCTCTCCTTTCTCGACTCTAGCTAGGAACGGTTGCCCGTTCGTCAACTTAAGCGGCGGCCAAACCCTCCCGATCCTGATCAAGCGCCCAAAGCGGATCACTGATTTTGGTCAAGAACGCTTGGTGACGCTCAAGTTCTTCGGGCGTGGCCGCATGGGGCCTGGCGGGACGCGCAGGGCGCGGGGCCGTGACTGGGCGTCCAGAATCTCCCACGTCTAACGCGGATTGGGACAACGCATGAGCAGACTCTGCAAGGCCAAGGCGAATTTGCCGGCCGCCTGTCAGCTCAATATAGACTTGGGCCAATAGCTGGGCATCGAGCAACGCCCCGTGCTTAATCCGGTGCGACCGATCAATCCCAAAGCGCGTGCACAACGCATCAAGACTATGCTTTGCGCCGGGAAATTTGCTGCGCGACAAGGCCAGCGTGTCAATCATCCGCGCCGGTGCAATATCGGGCCGGTTGATGCGCGACAGCTCGTGATTCAAAAAGGCAAAGTCAAATGATGCGTTGTGCGCAACAAGTGGGCTTTCCTCCAGAAAATCGAGCAGGTCTTCAACCAGATCTCCAAAGAGCGGTTTATCGGCCAAAAAGCTTTCCGACAGGCCATGCACCGCTTGGGCTTCGGGCGGCATGGATCGTTCTGGATTGAAATAGGCATGGAATGTCCGCCCGGTCTCAACCCGGTTGACCAGTTCCACACAGCCGATTTCAACAAGCCGATCGCCGGAAGCGGCGTTGAGCCCTGTCGTTTCGGTATCAAAAACGACTTCACGCATTGGCAGGACTATCGGCGCTTTCGTGCACGAAGGCAAGCGATGAGACGACGAATTGCGGCGCGCGTTTCAATTCGCGACGTCCCTGTCTCAATAACATGATCGGCTTTTTGCCGTTTGATATGGTCTGGCACCTGTAATTGGCGAATATGGCGCAGCTTGGCCTCGGTCATTCCAGCCCGGCGCAGCACGCGGCGGCGCTGCAAAAACCCATGGGCGGACACAACGACGGTTACATCAACCTGTTTGGCGCCACCTTTTTCAAACAATAAGGGAATATCCAGCACCACCAAAGGCCGGGCCCGATGCTGGCGCAAAAACCGCTGCCGGGCGTGATAAACGGCTGGATGCACAATATGTTCCAGCGCCTTTAGCTCTTCTGGTTTGCCCAGAACGGCGGCGCCTAATTTTTGCCGATCAACGCCTTTGGGGCCCGTCGTCCCGGGAAACCGGGCCTCAATTCTCTCCACCAGCGCGCCGCCCGGGCCTTGCAAGCGATGAACTTCGGCATCGGCATCAAACACAGGCACGCCCATTTGCCGGAACATCGCCGACACGGCAGATTTGCCCATGCCAATTGAGCCTGTCAGGCCAATGCGGATCATGCGAGCAACATCTCGCGCAGCTCATCATCGCGATCTCGGGGTGGTGTGGCACCAAAAAACAGCTCAAAGGCAATGGCTGCCTGGCCAACCAGCATTTCCAACCCATCCACTATGTGCAGCCCGCGCGCCTCTGCGGCTGCCAAGAGGGGCGTTATCAGCGGGGCATAGACAATATCATAAACCACGGCATCATCAGGCAGGGGGGACAGGTCTGGCGCAAGCGGGGGTTGGCCCGTCATCCCCAGTGACGTTGTGTTGACGAACAATTGGGCCGGCGGCAGGGCGGCGTCTATGGGCCGCACCTCGCCCTTAAGGCCAAAGCGCGCCAGCAAGGCGGCGCCTTTTAAGGGGGTGCGCGCGAGGAGCGTGATGGGCCCAACATCCAGGCGAGATAGCGCAAAAAGCACAGCATGTGCCGCCCCGCCGGTGCCCGCCACAATCACAGGCGCGCCAGCCAAAGGCACATCGGCAATGGGACCATAAAAGCCGCCTGCATCGGTATTGGTGCCAAACAGCCCGCCAGCTTCATCACGGGCAATGGTGTTCATGGCGCCAATGCTGGCTCGTATATTCCCCGGATCACCCACATGATCCATGACGGCCAATTTGTGCGGCAAGGTGACATTGCACCCCCGCCAATCGGGGTCTTGCGCGCGCGCGGCGACAAAATCCGCCAGCCCCTCGGGCGTGACATGCGTGGCGCGATACTCAGCCTCGATGCCCAGCGCGTCGAGCCAAAAGCCATGGATGCGCGGCGATTTGCTATGGCTGATGGGATCACCAATGACTTCAGCATAAGGGCGGCTCATTGGGCAATCACTCCTGCATCTCTCAAATAGGCCAGAAGCGGCAAAAGCGGCAGGCCAATAATTGTGAAGTGGCTGCCCTCTATCTGCTCAAACAACTGGATGCCACGCCCTTCAATACGATAGCCACCAACGCCGGATAGAAGATCAGGCCCTTCTGCCTTCAGATAGGCGTCAATAAACTGGGCGGATAGAGGCCGCATTGTCATGCGGGCCGGCTCAACATGGCGCCAGATAATGGCGCCATCGCACGCAATCGCCATGGCCGCGTGCAGCACATGGGTCCGCCCCGATAGGGCTGCCAAGTGCGCGGCCAGCGTGGCCATATCGGGGGCTTTGTCAAATTGCGTGCCATCCTCAAGCGCCAAAGTCTGGTCACAGCCCAAAACCAAGGCGCCTTTGTCTTGGTTTGAAACCGAGAGTGCCTTGGCTTCAGCCAAGCCAAGCGCAAGCCCGGCGGCATCGACACCCTGTGCTCTCAGCCGGGCTTTTTCCACCTCTTCATCGCACGCAGCCGATATGGCCTGATGCGCAATGCCAGCTTGCGTTAAAAGCGCCCGCCGGCCCGCGCTTTGTGAGGCGAGGATGAGCCTCATGACTTCGGGCCTTTGCGTTCCGTATACAGCGTGATGATAGCAGCGGCTGCCTCTTCAATCGACCGGCGCGTCATATCAATGACAGGCCAGCCATTATCGGAAAACATCCGCCGGGCATAAGCAGATTCCCGCGTCACAGCCTCTTGATCAACATAATCGGTATCGGGCGTCTGGTTAAGCGCAAGCAAGCGATTGCGGCGAATTTGCACCAGTCGTTCCGGATTGGTGACCAAGCCAACAACCAAGGGCTTTGTCAGCCGATAGAGCAAATCTGGCGGTGGGCTTTCGACCACAATGGGGATGTTCGCAGTCTTATAGCCCCGATTGGCAAGGTAAATTGAGGTGGGCGTTTTGGAGCTGCGCGACACGCCCGCCAAAATAATATCTGCCTGTTCCCAATTTTCCCAATTTAACCCATCATCATGCGCAATGGTAAATTGAATGGCCTCCACCCGCGCAAAATAGGCATCGTCCAACAAATGCTGCAGGCCGGGCCGCGCCTTAACTGGCTTACCCAACACATTGGACAAGGCGTGCATCACTGGGTCAATGGCGCCAACATGCGGCAGGCCAAGTGCGGAACAGCGTTGTTCCAGCGCGATGCGAATATCGGCATTTACAATGGTGAAAAGGACCAGGCCGGGGTTTTGAGCAATTTCACCCATGATCCGCTCGACATGGCCCGGCGTGCGCACCATAGGCCAATAATGGCGGACAGGCTCCACATCATCAAATTGCGCCAAAGCGGCCTTGGCCACGGTTTCCAGCGTTTCGCCCGTGGAGTCTGACACCAGATGAAGATGCAATCGGGACACAGGCACTCGCTTGTTCGTGTGAAGATCATATCCGTATGTGGACAAATCTGGGGACAGGGCTAGCGAAAAAAGCGGGATAAGCGCAAGCGCCGCAATTCGAGCGACATCGCCTTTTCTTCTCCACAGCCTTGCCAACAGGACGCGCGGTTCATCCCCAGATGTGGATAATGGGGATGGTTAAAACCGACTCTGCAGGCCTTGGCGCGCGGCGCTGCGTCAAGCTGTGGGGAAAGCGCGAACAAAGGGTTTATACCCACCACCCAGCGACCAACAATCATCTACAACCTTTCAGAGTCTTTATTAATTGAATAGGGGGAGAGCATAATGACCCAGATGATCACGCCTCCGAGCCCGACCAAGCCCCTTCTTGCAACGCTAAAAGGCAAGCGAGGAGATCGGCTACCCATGTGGCTGATGCGCCAAGCCG
>JBEDNE010000145.1:0-6689 GCA_041170745.1 Pseudomonadota bacterium | reverse complement strand
GTAACGGGCACGCCAGGCGGCAGCACAATCATTGATACGGTGCTGCAAATCGTGGTGAATGTGGTCGAGTATGGGTTGAATGTGGAAGAGGCCACGCATCAACCCCGCATCTTTCAAGTTGCCAGCGATACGCTGCGGGTAGAACCTAATTTCAACCCGGATACCGTCCGCCTGCTGACCCAGATGGGCCATAAGATCACATCCGATGAAACCATGGGCAGTGCCCAATCGATCATGATTGATAAGGGCCGATTCTTAGGTGCGGCAGACCCGCGTCGCCCCGGCGCACTGGCCGTCGCGCCCGAACAAATGGCGCATTAAGAACATTGCCCAGACGGGGGGCGACGCAGCAATGGCTTGCCCCCCGCTCGGCCCGTGGGCTCGCCTTCGTCCAGCGCGATTTGGCCGTTGACCAACACAAAACGCATCCCCTTAGAAAAGAGGCTGGGCTGGGCATAATCCGCGCGTGGCGAAAAGCGATTGGGGTCAAACACAATGACATCGGCAAAGGCGCCCGCCTTTAGCTCCCCGCGATCCGCAAGGCCAAAGCTGCGCGCCGTGCGCACCGTGCTGCGTTCAATAAAGCTGTGCAGGGTCAAGACCTTCTTGTCGCGCACATAAGTCGCATAGGCCCGCGCGAAGGAGGCATAATAGCGCGGATGGCCTTGCGACGCGTCAGAACTGGTCATCACCCAAGGCCGCGTCATAAAGGCGGCAATATCGGCCTCGCTCTGATTGAACGAGGCAATGCTTGTTTCCCGCACGCGCAGCAGTTGGATGGCGGCGTCAACGGGGCTTTGGCCCGTCTCCTTCGCCACGGCCTCTAATGTCTTGCCCTGTGCGGCTTTTGGCCCTGCGGTAATCAAGATGGCAGCAGGCCCACCCCGCTTGCGCAGATTTTCGGCCATATCCGCGCGCAACCGGGCTTGCACCGCTGGATCGTCAAAGCGCGCCAGCATCGCGGCGCGTCCGCCATCTTGCGCCCAGCGGGGCATCAACGCGGCGGACAATTGTGTGCCCGAGGCGGACCAAGGATATTGATCCGCCGTTACCTTAACGCCCGCTTTTTGCGCGGCTTCTATCTGGGCAATAATCTTTGGGACTTGGCCCTGAACATCAACGCCCAGCGCCTTGATATGCGCGATATGCACCGGGATGTTGGCCTGCCGCCCAATCTCCAGCGCCTCGTCAATCGCACCAGATAGGCCAATGCTATAGCTCGATTCATCGCGGATATGGCTGTCATACAGCCCGCCTTTCAGCGCCGCGGCCCGCGCCAGCGCAATGACCTCATCGGCCCGCGCAAAGCTTTGCGGGGCATAGAAAAGCCCAGTCGATAGACCCAATGCCCCTTGGCACATTGCACGCGAGACAAGGGCGGACATATCCGCCATTTCCTCAGGCGTAGCGGCTCGGTCTGCGGCCCCCACCACTTGGGCGCGCACCGCACCCAGCCCAACATAGGCGGCAACATTAATGCCGATCTCGCCCAAACCTTCGGGCCCCAATGTCTGGATCAGGTCAGGCGCGCCCCAGCCGTCGACGCCAATAAAGGCCGTTGTCACGCCTTGGGTTAAAAAAGGAAGCACCAGCCGCGCCGCCGGATCCCGGGATGTTAGCGCGGCATCGGCATGGGTGTGCGGGTCAATAAAGCCGGGGGCAACAATCAGCCCCTTGGCCTCAATCACGCGCCGGGCGGGGGCGTCCAAATGCGGGCCAACGGCCACAATCCGGTCGCCCAAAATGGCAACATCGCCGTCAAACGGGGCGGCGCTGCCCGTGAACACCGTGCCGCCGCGGATCAGCAGATCAACTGGTTCCGCCGCAGCGTCCTTGGCAAGGGCGGGGCTGGCATAGGCCGCCATCATGATGATGATCGCCAAAGCCGGTTTGAGGCGCGTGTTGCTCATAAATTCTCCCCTATGTGCCTTGTAGCAGCGTCAGGCCGGGGTGCAATTAGAGCCAAAACAATAGCTTGGAGATGTTGCCAAACTGGCCTTGCGTCGCTGCGCCAACTGATCGATAGTTGCCAGCGGAGCCCCCACGCACGGCTCTGGGGCTTAGCATCCCCTAACCTTTTCGGTCGGGCTGCCCGTAGCAGTCCACGCATCCTTGACCCTTATGATCGGGGAGCCTGTGGCGTATGTCCAAGGCTTTCCAGCCCAAAGGTCGCAGGGGCCGTACCAGGTTCGGTTTGCTAACTCCCCGATCACCAAGGGATCATCAGGAATGTCGATAGGCGGGGGCGCACCGCAATCGACCTTGGGAGGCACCGATGCCACTGGGAGAGCCAATCACCGGTACTGGCACATTGCAGCGCGGCCGCTGGGGCTATGCGCTGGGGGATAAACTGCCACCGCCGCGGGGGTGGTTTGCTTGGCTCAAATGGCGGGCCGCCTAGGCTCCGGCGCAAGGCCGGAGCACGGTTGAAGGGTGGTGCGCCATGTGCTCCGGGCTTGACCCGGAGCCCAGAATAACGGGCGCCGTGTTAGCGCCCCAGCCGCTCCGCCACGCGCGGCCAGAGGATGGAGAGGACGAGGCCGCCCATCACCAAAGCTGCGGCCATGATTTTCCATGTCTGCATCGGCTCTGCCAAGATCAGCGTAGACGAGAGCATTCCAAAGACTGGCACGAGCAGTGCTAAGGGCGCGACTTGGGCCGAGGGGTGACGCGACAGGAGCCAGCCCCAGACGGCATAGCCGAACATGGTATTGCCCACCGATTGCCACCCGACAGCCGCCCATGCGCTGATCGGGGCGGTGGCGAGGCTGGTGAAAATCGCATCCGCCCCTTCCATCGCAAAGGCGAGCAGGAAGAGCGGCGGGATTGCAAACAGGCTCGCCCAGACGACATAGGCCAGCATATTAATCTGCCCCGCCGCGCGGGAGACCATATTGCCGCTGGACCAGCTGATTGCCGCGCCAATCACCAGTGCAATGCCCAGTGGCGTGGTGTGCCCATCGGTATGCGTCAAGATCACGCCAAGACCCGTCATTGCGAGGGCAAGCGCCACAATCTGAAACAGGCGGACGCGTTCCTTATGGAGGATCAGCGAGAAGAGGATTGTGAAAATGACCTGCGTCTGGACGACGAGCGAGGCGAGGCCGGGCGTGATATGCCCCTTCATCGCGATGAAGAGCAGGCCAAATTGCCCGCCGCCAATCAACACGCCATAGGTCGCCAAATTGCGCCACGGCACTTTGGGGCGCGGCAGGAACAGCGCGGCCGGGAAAAAGGCAAAGCTATAGCGCAGCGCCGCCAGCAATAGCGGCGGAAAGCTATCCAGCGCGATGCGGATGATAACGAAGTTGGAGCCCCAGACCGCCATGACAAGCACGGCGGCCAGCAGGTGCAAACGGGGAAGCCCCGCTGATGCGTGCGGGGCGCCCATTTATGAGGCGTCGGATGACCGCTTGGCGCGCTTGCGCTCATGCGGATCAAGGTGAACCTTACGCAGACGGATGTTCTGCGGCGTCACTTCGACCAGCTCGTCATCATCAATATAGGCAATCGCCTGTTCCAGCGTCATCCGCTTGGGCGGGGTGAGGCGGATGGCATCATCCTTACCGCCCGAGGCGCGGAAGTTGGTCAGCTGCTTGGATTTCATCGGGTTGACCTCAAGGTCATCCGTCTTCGCGTTTTCGCCAACAATCATGCCTTCATAGAGCGCTTCACCGGGCGAGACGAACAAAATGCCGCGCTCTTCCAGAGGGCCCAAGGCATAGGCATTGGCTTCGCCGGCGCCGTTGGAAATCAGAACGCCGTTCTTGCGGCCTTCAATTGGGCCTTTGTGCGGGCCATATTTTTCAAACAGGCGGTTCATAATGCCCGTGCCGCGCGTGTCGGACAGGAATTCACCATGATAGCCAATCAGCCCGCGTGACGGGGCAGAGAAGGTGATGCGCGTCTTGCCACCGCCCGAGGGGCGCATGTCTGTCATTTCCGCTTTGCGCATGTTCATCTTATCAATGACCGTGCCCGAATATTCCTCATCAACATCGATGACGACAGTTTCATAAGGCTCGGTACGAGCGCCATTGTCCTCACGGAACAGCACGCGCGGACGCGAAATGCCCAGTTCAAAGCCTTCACGGCGCATGGTTTCAATGAGAACGCCAAGCTGGAGCTCGCCACGGCCAGCAACTTCAAAGCTGTCCTTATCGGCGCTTTCGGTCACGCGGATGGCGACATTGGATTCTGCTTCGCGGAACAGGCGGTCGCGGATCATGCGGCTCGTTACTTTGGTGCCTTCGCGGCCCGCCATCGGCGAGTCATTAACGGCAAAGCGCATGGAGAGCGTTGGCGGGTCAATGGGCTGCGCCGCAATGGGTTCGCTCACGCTGGTATCGGCAATGGTGTTTGCCACTGTTGCGACAGTGAGGCCCGCGATGGAGACAATGTCCCCCGCCTTGGCTTCTTCAACTGGCACGCGCTCTAGCCCGCGGAACGCCAGAATCTTCGAGGCGCGGCCCTGTTCGATGACATTGCCATCAGGGTCCAGCGCGTGGATGGGCATGTTGACCTTCAGCGTGCCGCTATCAATGCGGCCCGTGAGAATGCGGCCCAGGAAGTTATCTCGGTCGAGCAGGGTCACCAAGAACTTGAAGGGCCCATCTTCATCGGCCTTAGGTTCAGGCACATGGCGCACGATTGTTTCAAACATCGGCTCCAGCGTGCCATCACGCAAACTCGGGTCAGTATTGGCATAGCCATTGCGGCCCGAGGCATAGAGCACGGGGAAGTCCAACTGCTCATCAGTCGCATCCAGCGAGACGAACAAGTCAAACACTTCGTCCAATACTTCCTGGATACGCTCATCCGGGCGGTCGATCTTGTTGACGACAACAATCGGTCGCAGGCCAAGCGCCAGCGCCTTGCCGGTTACGAATTTGGTTTGCGGCATTGCGCCTTCGGACGAATCGACCAGCAGAATAACGCCATCGACCATTGAAAGGATGCGCTCTACCTCGCCGCCAAAGTCAGCGTGGCCGGGCGTATCGACAATGTTGATGCGCGTGCCATTCCAGTCCACCGAGGTGCACTTGGCAAGAATGGTAATCCCGCGTTCCTTTTCGAGATCGTTCGAATCCATCGCGCGTTCTTCCACGCGCTGATTGTCGCGGAAGGTGCCCGATTGGCGGAACAGTTGGTCAACAAGGGTCGTTTTGCCATGATCGACGTGCGCGATAATGGCCACATTGCGGAGGCTCATGCGGATCTCTAAATGGAGGAAGGTTGCGGTTCAGCGGCCGCCCCTAGCCTAGTTTGTGCGTTGCGGCAAGCTAAGCTAGGAGAGCCAGATGTTTGCCCGTTTGCTCCCTGATCGATTTGTGCTGTTGCTGATTGCCACAATCGGCGTTGCCAGCCTGTTGCCAGTGCGGGGTTTTGCCGTGCCGATTGTGTCGGCTCTGGCGAATATCGCGATCTTCAGCCTGTTCTTTTTTCATGGCCTGCGCATCGCGCATGACGCAGTGTGGGCTGGCTTGCGCCATTGGCGGCTGCAGCTGGCCGTGTTGGTGTTTGTTTTTGGTGCGATGCCGCTTTTAGGCTTTGGCCTGTCGCGGCTCATGCCCGCGATGCTGCCTGCAGACTTATGGCTGGGCATTTTCTTTCTCTGCGCCTTGCCGTCCACAGTTCAGGCCGCAATTGCATCGTCCTCTATGGCGCGGGGGAATGTTGCCGCGTCAGTTATTGCGGCCGCGCTCTCTAATCTTTCAGGCGTGGTGCTAACGCCTTTGGTGCTTGCAGCTCTGGCGAGCACCAGCGGAGCTGGGGGTGATTTATCGGCCATTGGGCGCATTGCCACGCTGCTGCTTTTGCCCTTTGCCCTGGGCCAAATCGCCCGGCTGTGGCTCGCAAATTGGGCAGACCGACACAAAGTCTGGATTGGTCGGCTGGATCGCACAACGATTTTGATCACGGTTTATGTCGCCTTTAGCGCGGCTGTGGTGGATGGCCTTTGGCAAAAGCTGGGCGCGCAAGAAATGGCGCTTTTGTTGGGTGTTATCTGCTTGCTTTTGGCGCTGGCCTTTGCGGGAAGCTGGGCCTTGGGCCGGGCCCTTGGCCTGTCCCGCGAAGATCGGATTACGCTGCTCTTTTCTGGCGCGCACAAAAGCTTAGCAACGGGGGCACCAATGGCGCGGATTTTGTTTCCAGCCGCCCAAGCTGGGCTGATTGTGTTGCCGCTGATGCTCTATCATCAGCTACAACTCACAGTTTCTGCATATATTGCAGCGCGGATCGCACGAAATTAATCGATCTGCGAAACGAACAAGGCTAGGGGGCCTTGGTTATGACTGCCAATCAGCATCCACGGGTCGCCATTCTTCTGCCCTGCTTTAATGAGGCAGCTGCTATTGGGCAGACTATTGCTGATTTTCGCGCGGCGCTGCCGGGCGCGACCATCTATGTCTATGACAATAATAGCTCAGATGACACGGCAGAGATTGCGCGGGCAGCCGGCGCCGTTGTTCGGACAGAGCGGATGCAAGGCAAGGGCCATGTTGTCCGCCGGATGTTTGCGGATGTTGACGCCGATATTTACGTCATGGCGGATGGCGATGCGACTTATGAGGCAGCGGCTGCCCCCGGCTTGATTGCGCTGCTGCGTGATGAGCAGTTGGATATGGTCGTTGGTGCCCGCAAGTCAGAAGTGGAAGCCGCCTATCGGCCCGGCCATCGGCTTGGCA
>JBEDNE010000144.1:0-34006 GCA_041170745.1 Pseudomonadota bacterium | reverse complement strand
GTTTAGTTACATTTCCATTGCGCAGCTCATGACTGGGTCATTCAGCGGGGGGCTGATCACTCAATTTCAAAAGGTGTAAACCGAGGTTATAATCCACCATCTAAGTCATTGAAAAATAAGGTGAGCGTGCGACCTTTTAATCAGTAGGTCGCTGGTTCGAATCCAGCACGGCTCACCATTAAAGTATTGGAATTAAGGAATGTTTTTCCTTCCAATGTTTGGTGAGATGCCATTCAGAACAATGTGAACAGGTAGCACCTAGTTTTAGGGCCTCGAATCAAGGGCTTCGACTCAGAGATCAGATCAACCCTGCGCTCCTTTGTGCGCCGCGCGCCGGATGGCTCGAGTTTAGGCGGTTCCGCGCATGATGAGTTGTGGTGGCATGACGACGGATTCGGAGGTCTGTCCCGCAATGCGGCGCAGCAGCAAATCCACCATGGATCGAGCACCGGCCAGAATGTCCTGCCGAATTGTCGTCAATGGCGGGTTTGTCTGGCTGGCAATCGGCAGATCATCAAAGCCAACCAACCGAACCTGATCCGGCAAACGCACACCCATTTTGGTAAGCTGATGCAGGCAGGCGACACCAATTGTATCCGTCGCCGCGAAAATGCCGTCATAATCTTTAATCAAGGTTGGCAGATATTTAGCGACTTCGCCTTGCATGACATCGCGGGACAAATGCGTGGGAAAGGCCTTGATTGGCACACCGAGCCGCAGTGCTGCCTCCTGCGCGCCGGCAAATCGGGCCCCAAATTCAATGGGCCCCGTATCGCCAAGAAAAGCAATGGCCTTTGCGCCGCCAGCAATGAGGCGCTCCACAGCCAGTCGGCCGCCCAGGTGGTTGTCCGTGCCGACCACGCAATGCCGCTGCCCCTCCCGGTGATTGCCCCAGACGACCATTGGGCGATAGCCATCGGCCACATCCTCCAGCCGCTCAAACTGATCTGATTGGCCAATCACAATCAGGCCATCAATCATGCCCGAGCCGATGAACTTATCCAACCAGTCTTCATCTCGGTCGGGGATGACGCGCCGCAACATGAGGTCGAACCCCTTGTCCGTCAGCTCATCGGCCAAATAGCCCAATAGGGTCATGAAAAAGCTGTCAGAGACTTGCTGGTGCCGGTCATGGCCAAGGGGAATGGCAACGCCGACAACGCCCGTTTTCTGGCGTCGCAAATTGCTGGCCATTTGATTTGGGCGAAAGCCATATTCCCGCGCCAGGGCCTGAATCCGCTCCCGCGTTCGGGCTTTGACAAGGCTGCTATTGGCCAAGGCACGCGACACAGTTCCCGCAGACACCCCTGCGATACCGGCCAAATCTGTAATTGTGCGCACCGCGTCTTTCGGCCGCTTTTCTTGGCACAGATCGTCTACGTCATCCCGTGCACTCATGCGGGATCCTGCCTTGCCGGATCCGCCGCCAATTGGCGCGGGCGCCCACCGGCATCGACAAACAGCGTCGCGACGGCACCAATCAGCATCATAATCCCGCTCATCACCAGCACATTGCGCGGATCACCGGCCAAAAGCCCGTCATATAAAAACGGCATGGTGAGTGTCTGTATCAGCATCGGTATGACAATGAACATATTGAATATACCCATGTAAATTCCGTTGCGTTCCCGAGGGATAACCCCAGCCAGCATTACATAGCTGTTGCCCATCATGCCAGCCCAGCCAATCCCAATCCCAATCATCAGGAGGAAAAGGTGTCCGGGTGTTGCTGCACTGGGAATGAAAAGCATTGCTGCACCGGAGGCGGCAAGGCAGGCAACATGGGCGTTGCGTGCGCCAAAGCGCCGGACAATTGGGATCAGCGCCAGCGCCGCCACAAAAGCGAGGAAGTTATAAAGAGCGCCTGCCTGCTGCGTGGTCAAAACCGCCTCTCGAAACGCCGCGCTCTTGGCATCGCTGCTCTGGTAAATCGACACCCCCACAGCAAAGCTAATATACTGCCAATAAGCGAACATGGCATACCATTGGCACAGCATGGCCAGCGCAAGTTGCCGCATGGGCTTTGGCATATCACGCACGGCATCCATGATTTCGCGCGCCGTGGCAGCGGCAGTGAGCGGCTTTGCCGCCAAGTCTTGCTGCTCAGCCGGACTTAGGGGGAGTTCTGGTACGCGGAAGACTGACCAGATAATGGTCGAGAGCGATAAAATTGCCCCAATGATAAAGGCGATTTTCACAATGACGGGAATGCCATTGGCATCCAGAATATCCTGCGAGATGAACGCCGTCAAAAGCGTTGGCGCAAGATAAGACGCCGTTTGTGCCAGACCAGTAAAGGCGCTTTGGATCAGAAAGCCGGCAGTCTGCTGATCGGGCAAGAGGCGATCGGCAACATAGGCGCGATACGGCTCCATCGTGATGTTATTGCCAGCATCCAAAATCCACAAAAGCGATGCGGCCATCCACAAGCTGCTGGAATAGGGCATGGCGAACAGGCTTAGGGAACACAGAATAGCGCCGATTAAGAAATAAGGCGTGCGTCGACCAAGCCGAGATTGGGTTCGGTCGCTCATCGCGCCGACAATGGGCTGAACCAAAAGGCCCGTCATTGGCCCGGCCAGCCACAATAAGGGCATGGTGGCATGGTCGGCGCCCAATATGCCGTAAATCGGGCCCATATTTGCTTGTTGCAGCCCAAAGCTGAACTGAAGGCCAAAAAAGCCGATGTTCATTTCGATGAGTCGCAGCAAGGATAGCCGCGGTTTTTGACCAGGCATCCGACTCTCTCCCTTCTGTCCCGTACAGCCCTAAAGCCGCTTTTTATGACCATAGGACTGACACAAGAACATCGATAATGCAAAGGTTTGTATTTTTTAATTGCAAACCTTTGCATTTTGTCTCATCGACTCGCCGCATAAATTCAGGAGAGGAAAGAGGTCGTTATGAAAATTCGTCATGCACTCATTCTTGGGGCTGCTGTTTCTGCCCTTACACTGCCCGCTTTTGCCCCGGCTTTTGCGCAGACTGCGAAGGGCGCAACGGAAGACGCCGATGCGCAGGATAGCCTGGGCCTTGATGAAATTGTGGTGACCGCAGTGTCGCGCAGCGCCAATCGTCTGCAAAGCTCCGTTTCGGTAAGCTCGCTTGACAGCGTGGCTATTGCCGAAGCTGCGCCACGCACCACGGCAGAAATTTTCCGCCAGATCCCGGGGATCCGGTCAGAATCCACAGGTGGTGATGGGAACGCAAATATTGCGGTCCGCGGGCTTCCTGTCGCGTCCGGCGGCGCGAAGTTCCTTCAACTTCAGGAAGATGGGCTTCCCGTTCTTCAGTTCGGCGACATCAGCTTTGGGAATGCCGACATCTTCTTGCGCGCGGACCAGACCATCCGGTCGATCCAGGCCGTGCGCGGCGGTTCTGCGTCTACGCTTGCCTCCAACGCGCCGGGTGGCGTCATCAACTTCATTTCTAAGGATGGCAGCCAGGAAGGCGGCACCGTGATTGCCACGGCTGGCCTTGATTATGACGAGTATCGCCTCGATTTTAACTATGGCGGCAAGATCAGCGATAAGACTCGCTTTAACATTGGTGGCTTCTGGCGCGATGGCGAAGGCCCCCGCAGCGCCGGGTATAATGGCAATAGCGGCTATCAGATCAAAGCCAATCTGACGCAGGACTTTGAGGGCGGTTATGTGCGCCTTTATGCCAAGCACCTGAATGATCGTGCGATTGGCTATTTGCCCATGCCCGCCTTGGTCACAGGCACCAATGCCGATCCGAAATTCCAGTCCTTCACCAATTTCGACATTCGCAAGGACACGCTGCACAGCGCCTATTTCACCAATAGCTTTGGTCTGGATGGGAACAACAACCGGCGCACCACTGACATTACAGATGGCATGCACCCAGTTGTGACAACGCTCGGCTTGGAAGCGGTGTTTGAAGTTGCGGACGGCCTCACGCTGGAAGAGCGGTTCCGCTGGTCGGATATTTCGGGCCGCTTTGTCTCGCCCTTCCCAGCCAGTGTTGGCAATGCCGCCACAATTGGCAATGCAGCTGGCAAGCTGTTGACGGGCTTTGCGGGCAATTATGGCCTTGTCTACGCCAATGGCCCCAATGCCGGTAAGGCCTTCAACAATGCCAACGGCTTGTTGATGCAGGTGCATCTCTTCAACACCGAAATCAACGATCTGGGCGGTTTCACTAACGATCTGAAGCTGGTGAAGTCGCTGGGGTCAACCACGCTGACAGGGGGCTTGTACAAGGCGCGCCAAACAATCAGCATGGACTGGGTCTGGGACAGCTTCTTGATGGAAGTGCGTGGCAACAACGCGGCGCTTGTTAATCTGGTCAGTCCGGGGACGACAAACATTCTGTCGCGCAACGGCCTCTATGCCTATGGCGTGCCGGAATGGGGCAATTGCTGCCAGCGCAGCTATGACGTGAACTATGACATCACCGCGCCCTATGTTGCGGCTGGCTTTGAAAGCGGCGATCTTTCCCTTGATGCCAGCGCGCGTTGGGACAATGTTTCGGCCCGTGGCACTTATGCAGGCCCGCTGCAGGTCAGCAATTATGATGTGGACGGAAACGGCACCATCGCATCCGTTGAGCGGAGCGTCTCGCTGATTGACAAGGCCAATCCGAGCCGGGTCAATTATGACGTGAACTACGTGTCTTGGTCAGCCGGCGCGAATTACCGTCTATCGCCTGATGCGGCTGTCTTTGCCCGCGCCAGCCGCGGCGGCCGCGCCAATGCAGATCGTCTGCTGTATGGCACAATCTTGCCCAATGGCTCGGTCCGCAAGGAAGATGCCATTGATTATGTGAACCAGTATGAACTGGGCCTCAAATATCGCACGGGTGGTCTGGGCCTGTTTGCCACGGCATTCTATGCCAAGACGCAGGAGCAGAATTACGAGGCGACCACGCAGCGCTTCTTTGACCGGACCTACACCGCCAAGGGTCTCGAATTGGAAGCTGCCTATCGTTCGGGCATTTTCGATGTGCGGGCAGGCGCAACCTGGACGGATGCTGAAATCTCTAAGGATGCCATCACGCCCGCCAATCAGGGGAAGACACCACGTCGTCAGGCAAAGCTAATCTATCAGCTGACACCTGCCGTTGATCTGGAGACCACACGAGTTGGCCTGAACATTGTCGGCACGACAAAGGCTTATGCGCAGGATAATAATCAGTTGATTTTCCCTGCCTATACGCAGGTCAACGCCTTCATCTCCCATCGTCCGATTGATCGGGTTGAACTGTCGCTGAATGCGAACAACCTGTTCAATGTCACGGGCATTACAGAGGCCGAAGAAGGCTCGATCACTGCCAACACCAACAATTACATCCGCGCCCGTTCTATCAACGGCCGGACGGTTTCGGCATCGATCCGCTTCGACTTCTAATCTGGACAATCAAGGGGCCTGTCGTCATGTGCGGCAGGCCCCCATTTTTTTGAGTTTTCCAAGAGAATTGACATGACGACCCACTGGACGCCAGATGATGTTCGCCGCATTTCTCTGACAGATATCGCCACGCCGTGCCGCATCACGGCCGTCGATCGATCCTATCCTGACCCCGCGACCCTTTATTGGGACATGTGGCCTATCCAACGCCGGGACGGGCATATTGCCCAAATTCAGGGACGCGACATCTGGATGGCTTTAACGGCCCCAGACCGCGGCGATCCCAGCCTGCGCCATTTTGAAGCAAAAATCCGCTTTCTGGAACGGCGTGACGGCAAGTGGCATGATCTCGGCCCGGTGCTGCCCGACTTTAAGGTGCCTTATGAGCGGGAATGGGCGGGCTCTGCCTGTCTCGATGGCAATCAGGTAACACTTTTCTTCACCGGGGCCGGCGTCCATGACCGTCCCCATGGCTATCAGCAGGCCCTGTTTGAAGCGCATGGCACGCTGTCTACACCGGGACATGGCGCTGGCCTTGCCATCAGCTGGGATGCCCCGCGCCCATCCATCAGCCGAATGACCCCAGACTATATGCCGGCCGACGCGCATGAAGGGGAAGCGGGCAAGATCAAGGCGTTCCGCGATCCTGCCTATTTTTGCGATCCCGCAGATGGCGGCGAATATTTGGTCTTCACCGGCTCGCTTGCCAATGCCAAGAGCGCCTATAACGGCGCCATTGGGATTGCGCGCAAATCTGGTGCGTCGTGGGACCTTTTGCCCCCACTCATCCACGCAGATGGCGTCAATAATGAGCTGGAGCGGGCCCATATCATCTATTCAGCAGGCCGATATTACGCTTTTTGGGCAACGCAGACCTGCACCTTTTCGCCTGAGTTGCGTCATGCACCCACTGGCCTTTATGGCATGGTGGCGGATCATCTGTTCGGGCCTTATCGGCCCTTAAACGGCAGCGGGCTTGTGCTCGCCAATCCTGCACAGGCGCCCACCCAAGCCTATAGCTGGTTCGTGTCGGCTGATCTTATTGTCGCCAGCTTCGTGGATGCATGGGGCGATATTGGACACGCCACGCAGCATGATCTGCAATTCGGGGGCGTTCCGGCCCCGCTATTGAAATTGCGCGTTGATGGCGATCATTGCCTGCTGGATACCACGGGGTCACCAGCGTGACGGCGCGTTCAAACCAGTTGCGGGGTGGCATTGAGGCGGGCGGCACGAAATTTGTGCTGGTAACCGGAACGCCGGATCAGACAATTGTTGCGCGCCATAGCATTCCCACCACCTCTCCAGCAGAAACGCTGGCGCGCGCGGCTGACTGGTTTCGCCAGCAAGAGGCCGTTGCGGCGATCGGGATTGCAAGCTTTGGCCCCGTTGACATCAATCCGGCCTCCCCAAGCTGGGGGCATATTCAGCAAACGCCAAAGTCAGACTGGTCCAATTGTGACCTTGCTGGTTTTTTTGCACAGCAATTTGGCGTCCCGATTGGCTTTGACACAGATGTGAATGCCGCTGCCATCGCCGAAGCCCAGACCCAGTTGGCGGACACATGCCTTGCCTATGTCACCATTGGCACAGGTATTGGCGGGGGCGTGGTTGTGAACGGTGCCCCAGTTCATGGTGCTGCCCACCCCGAAATGGGCCATTTCTACCCGCGCCGACCGCAAAATGACCGCAGCTTTGCAGGAATTTGCCCCTATCACGGCGATTGCCTTGAAGGGTTGGCGTCTGGCCCCGCCATTTTCGCGCGCTGGGGCAAAAATCTTTCTGATCTTCCTTCAGATCATGAGGCGCGCGGCCTTATTGCAGATTATCTGGCTCAGCTTTGCCATATGATCTTTGCGACGCTGTCGGCACATCGCGTGGTTCTGGGCGGGGGCGTGATGCAGACTCCCGGTCTGCTCGAGCTGGTCCGCGCGCAGGCGGCACGGCTGGACGGCGACTATCTTCCCGGACGCGCGCAGCACCAAATCTGCCGACCAGTGCATGGCGATAACGCAGGGGCCATCGGGGCGCTGCTATTGGCCGAAAAGGCGCTGGACCAGGCCTAGTCTTTGCGGTCCGGTTGACCAGCTTTTTCTCCAAGCCTTAGCTTGGCGTGTTTCGCGGCTTTGGCGAGCCTTGCGTTAGAGCGGCTGACAGCTTGATTGGCGCCGAACAGAGTCGAGCGTGCCAATTTCTGCTGGGCGGCGCAGCAATAGCCGGATCAGCGCAATCCCTCGGTCATAGTCAACACGCACCACCTCGGCCCCTTTGGGGACGGCTTGGTCGGCGCGCGCCAGAATAATTTGATAGGGTTTGCCGCCGGCTTGCTGATCGTTGCGGACAAAGACCACATCGGTGCGCGCATCAAAAATGCTAAGCGAGGAATACCTGTCTGGCGCTGGCGTGACTTTGATAAGCACGGGGCCTTTGCTCAGATCATAAGCGCAGGACGAATACACCAAATCTGGGCTTGGCCGAACAATTGGTTGGTTCTCAGCCGTTGGCAATGCGCCGTGACCCATCACATTCACGCCGCCTTCCGCGGCAACGCGCCGCATGGCGACATCCATCAGCCCATAGGTCGCAAGGGCAAGGCTGCCATACCATCCCAGCACTGTAGCGGCGATGGCGACAAGCAAGGGTCCGATCCAGCGTGTCATGCGCAGCTCTCCTTGATTAGTCTGGGCAGATCTGCGGTGCCGGGCGACGTCATAAATTGAGCGCCGGGATTATACATACGCAGGGTCAGCTCAAAAGGCTGGCCCGCCAAACTGGGCAGCCAATAGCCCGTGCGGGGCCGGGTCGGCGCGATCGTGACTTGCCAGCCTTTTCGCGCTTCCTCTTCGGTCAGTGTGGCGCCACTAAACGACCAGAGGCGGGCCGAATTGGCCTGCAAATAGCCTTGCGAGTCATAGAGGGTGATGCTCCACCAGCGGCTGTCCACGGCTTTTCCAGAAAGCCGATAGGTGCAACTGCCATCCAACAGCGCGCCGGCGCTGTCCCGGGTTGCGGCCCAATAGACTGTTTCCGTTTTGGGCAAGGCAAGCAGGCCGCGCCGGGCCACGGCGGCGCGCGTCAAAGCATCGGCAGATGCGACGCCATAGTTAAGTGATGTTGACCAAGGGCCATTGCGCACGGCGCCATCTGTAAAGGCACGCCCTGTGGCATGCCAAGCAAGGCCCGCCCCAAGTACAAGGCCAATGCATCCGCCTGCTATATACCGCCGCTTGCCTGCCATCGGCCAGCCTCCCCTTTTTAGGGGGAATGGTTAACGCGTTATCGGCGCAATGAAAAGAGCGAAGCTGCCATGGGCAAAGGACGAGGCTGAGCTCGGCAGGGCTTCATGGCCCCGCGCCTTAGGCTTGAATGGGGTATTTCCGCGGGCGGCCCCGTTTGGGATGTGGTGCTTTGCCCAGGCCCATTTGAACCGCTAGTGCCTGCCGACGGGCGGCATAAGTGGGCGCGACCAGCGGATAATCATCCCCCAATGCCCAGCGTGCCCGATAGTCCCGCGGGGAGAGGCCATGTTCAGCCGCCAAATGCCGCTTCAACAATTTCATCGACACGCCACATTCAAGGCAGGTGATGGTCTCCTTTTGAATTGACGATGCAATCGGCACGGCGGGCTTGCGCGACAATGGCTGCGCTTTATTCCCTTCCGCAATGTCGATGAGTGCTGCATGAACAGAGTGAATAAGCACAGGCACATCTGCTGCGGCCACGCTATTATTGCTGACATGCGCAGATACGATATCTGCTGACAAATTTATAATAAAATTCTGATCCACAAGAACGCCTCGCTACAAAACACGGCCAATTGATCAAAAATATTCAATATAGCCAAACATTTAACTATAACGCATAAATATAATCAATCCAGACTAGTTTTGATTATATCTACTAAAAGCATATTTGCATTTATCAGTGTATAAAAGTCAAGTCTGTTTAACATTCAGTGAAAGAGGATGGCCGTTTTAAAGCAAAGCAGGCACTTGGCTATTGCGATATGATTGATTTGGGCATATCTGCTAAGGCCTTGGTTTAGAAAGATAAGACAATGGAACAATCTGAACAACAGCTGCTTCGTTATGCGGTCGACGTCGTCACTGCACATGTCGGGAATAATCCTGTTGCGGTGAGTGATGTTCCCGCTTTTCTGCGTGAAGTCTACACGGCACTGCAGGAGCTTGATGGCCAAAAGGCGCCAGAAGCACCGCGTGCTGAGCCCGCAGTTCCAATCAAGTCGTCAGTCAAGCGTGACTATATTGTCTGCTTGGAAGATGGTAAAAAACTGCGGATGTTGAAGCGTTATTTGAAGACGCAATATGGGATGACGCCCGATCAATATCGCACCAAATGGGGCTTGCCGGCAGATTATCCGATGAACGCACCTGCTTTGGCTGAACAGCGGAGCACGGCGGCCCGTAATATTGGGCTTGGCCGCAAGGCAAAGGCATCCCGCGGGAAGTAATCCGCTCTTTTTTCATCACTTAGGCTGCAAAAAAGCAGCATCTGCGTAATTTGCTGGCTTTGCAGGCGCGGCAGGGGCGTTTAGGGAACAGTCCGTCCCTTCACCCTTTGCCGTTGCCGAGGCCAGCATGACGCACCAGTTCGACAAGTCCAAACTTCCCAGCCGCCACGTGTCTGTGGGGCCGGAGCGCGCGCCGCATCGCAGCTATTATTATGCGATGGGCCTGACCGAAGAACAGATTGCCCGCCCCTTTGTTGGCGTTGTCTCGGCCGGTAATGATTCCGCGCCTTGCAATACGGCGCTGGACCATCAGGCCGATGTCGCCCGGCGTGGCGTGGATGAAGCCGGCGGCCTCTCGCGCCGGTTCAACACCATCACCGTCACGGATGGCATCGCGATGGGCCATCAAGGCATGAAATCCTCGCTTGTGAGCCGTGAAGTCATTGCGGACTCAGTGGAATTATCAGTGCGCGGCCATTGCTATGATGCGCTGGTGGGCTTTGCCGGATGCGATAAATCCTTGCCCGGCATGATGATGGCCATGCTGCGCCTCAATGTGCCGTCGATCTTTGTTTATGGCGGGTCGATCCTGCCGGGCCGCTATCAGGATCGCGATATCACTGTCGTTGATGTGTTCGAAGTTGTGGGCAAATATGCAGCGGGCAACTGCCCCTTGTCCGAAGTCCATGCCCTCGAAAAGGCCGCCTGCCCGGGGCACGGCGCGTGCGGTGGCCAATATACCGCAAACACCATGGCCTGTGTGGCGGAAGCCATTGGCCTGTCGCTCCCCAATTCCAACATGGCACCTGCCCCCTACACCACGCGTGACCAGATTGCGCACGCTGCGGGCGTGCAAGTGATGGAATTGCTCGCCCGCAATCTGCGTCCGCGGGATATTTGTACACGCGATGCGTTTGAAAATGCGGCGCGCGTTGTTGCCGCCACGGGCGGCTCCACCAATGCCGCGCTGCATTTGCCCGCAATGGCGCATGAAGCGGGGATTGAGTTTGATCTGTTTGACGTTGCTGAGATCTTCAAGACCACACCGTATATGGCGGATTTGAAGCCCGGCGGAAATTATGTCGCCAAGGACATGTATGAGGCTGGCGGCGTTTATATGCTGATGAAGTCGCTGTTGTCCGAAGGCTTTTTGAAGGGCGATTGCTTGACCGTCACCGGCAAGACGCTGGGTGAGAATATTGATGAAATCACCTGGAATCCGGACCAGAAGGTCATTTACCCCGCAACCAAGCCGCTATCGCCCACTGGCGGCGTCGTCGGCTTGCGTGGGTCGCTTGCTCCCAATGGCGCGATTGTGAAGGTTGCCGGCATGGCGCGGCTCCAGTTCAAGGGCCCGGCAATTGTCTTTGATTGTGAAGAAGAGGCTTTTGCCGCAGTTGAAGCGCGGCAAATTCAGGAAGGCCAAGTCGTTGTCATTCGCTATGAAGGGCCCAAGGGCGGCCCCGGCATGCGTGAGATGCTCTCCACCACCGCAGCGCTCTATGGCCTTGGCATGGGGGAGAAAGTGGCGCTGATCACTGATGGCCGCTTCTCTGGCGCCACGCGCGGCTTTTGCATTGGCCATGTCGGTCCAGAAGCAGCCGACGGTGGGCCCATTGCCTTGGTTGAAAATGGCGACATTATTGAAATTGATGCTGAAAAAGGCACGATTGATCTGCTGGTCGCGCCGGAGGTGCTGGACGAGCGGAAAAAGGCGTGGACGCCGCGCGTCAATGATTATGGCTCGGGCGCTTTGTGGCGCTATGCCCAAAATGTCGGCCCGGCCTATCAGGGGGCCGTCACGCATCCCGGCGCCAAGGCTGAGAGCCATGTCTATGCGGATATCTGATTGACGCCGCTGACGGGACCTATTCTGACCGCCGCAGAAATGCGGGCGGCAGAGGCTGCAGCCATTGCTGCGGGAATAAGCGTCGATCTTTTGATGGAGCGGGCCGGGCACGCTTTGGCTGAGGCTGTCTGGCGCTTTGGCAGTGGCCAGCCCGTGCTGGTCTTGTGCGGGCCGGGCAATAATGGCGGCGATGGCTATGTCGCCGCGCGGCTGTTGCGCAATAAAGGGCTTGAGGTGCGCTTGGCTGCCCTTGCCTCACCGACAACCGATGTTGCCCAGCGGGCGGCCCAAGGCTGGCCGGGGACGGTGGAACCATTGGCCGAGGCAACGCCTGCGCCCGTGCTGCTCGATTGCCTGTTTGGAACCGGGCTTACGCGGCCCTTGGCGGATGACCTTGCCGCCAAATTAGCAGCCCTGCGGGCCGGGGCCAGCATGGTCATTGCAGCGGACCTGCCAAGTGGTGTGGGGACGGATGATGGCACGGCCTTGGGGGCAATTTCTGCCAATGTCACGATCGCGCTTGGCGCGTTGAAGCCAGCCCATCTTTTGCAACCTGCCGCGCATTTGTGCGGCCATATCGTCTGCGCCGATATTGGCATTGCAGCGGACAGCCATTGCCACGTCGCAGCACGACCATATTTGCCGCCACCGGGGCCGCGCGATCATAAATATACGCGCGGGCTTGTTGCCATCATTGCGGGGCAGATGCCGGGTGCCGCCAGCCTGAGTGCAGGTGCCGCCGCACGCGCCGGGGCTGGCTATGTGATGGTGGCGGATGGGCAGGCGGCTGGCCTGCCGCTCGCAATTGTCCATCGCGCATTTACCGAGGTTCTGAGCGATCCGCGCCTTTCCGCTTTGGTTGTTGGCCCCGGCCTTGGCCGCGATTCTTCTGCACGACAAAAGCTGGCCGCTGCACTGGCAACACCCGTTCCCATCGTGCTGGATGCCGATGCACTTCACCTTGTTGAACCGGCCGTGCTGCGGCACCGGTCCGCGCCGACCTTGCTGACCCCCCATAAGGGGGAGTTTGCGGCGCTATTTGGCGATGCAGGCGGCGGCACTAAGCTCGATCGGACCCGCCATGCTGCGGCCCAAACGGGTGCGACGATCATTTTTAAAGGTGCCGATAGCGTGGTGGCCGCGCCGGATGGCCGAGCATTGCTCAGTGCTGGCAGCCCAGCTTGGCTGGCGAGTGCGGGCACGGGCGATGTGCTGGCGGGCATTGCTGGCGCCATGCTCGCGCGGGTTTTAGCGCCGCTGGAGGCTGCGGAAGCTGCCCTATGGCTTCATAAACGGGCAGCCGCCTTGGCAGGCCCGGCCTTGATTGCGGATGATATGCTGCTGGCGCTTCCAGCAGCTTTTGCAGAAAGCACAAAATGAGCGGTGATCTGATTATCAAGCTGGCCGCGCGCGGCGATGGGGTCACAGCGTCGGGCCGCTATGCATCTGGTGCTGCCCCGGGGGATATTCTGGAAGATGATGGCCGGATTACGCCCGGACCACGCCATATTGCCCCTGTCTGCCGCCATGTGCCAGAGTGCGGCGGCTGCCAATTGCAGCATGTTGATGATGCCGCGCGCACAGAGTTTGTGGCGGATCGTATTCTCTCGGCCCTCGCGGCGCAGGGCCTGACCAATATCATGTTGCGCCCAGCGCATATGTCGCCGCCTGAAAGCCGTCGTCGTGTTTCGATGCGGGCAGAACGGCGGGGTAAACAGATTTTGCTGGGCTTTAGCGCGGCCAAAACCAATCGGATTGTTGATCTGGCCCAATGCCCCGTCATGCACCCTGTTTTGGCAGCGTTGGTCCGGCCATTGCGTGCGCTGTTGGCGCAGCTCATTCCCGATAGGCGCGGCGCCACGATCCGCATGACATTGGCGGATCAGGGCGTGGACCTTTTAATTGCGGGCGTTGAGGCAGAGGGCCTGGCCGCGGCAGACGCGCTGACCCAATTTGCGCACATCCATAAACTGGCCCGGCTTTCAATTGATGAAGGCTTTGGCGCCGCCGCGCGGTGGGAGCCTGATCCCGTCACCATCACGCTGGGGGGCATTGCCGTGCCGCTGCCCGAAGGGGCCTTTTTGCAGGCGACAGCGGATGGTGAGGCAGCCTTGGTGGCAGCGGTGCATGAGACTGTGGGCGAGGCCCGTAAAACGGCGGATCTCTTTGCCGGTCTGGGCACCTTTGCCCTATCACTGACAGGCCATGTGACGGCGGCGGAAGGCGCGCGCGATGCCATTCTCGCGCTGCAAATGGCCGCCAATCGCGCCGGCCGCCATGTGCAGGCCGACCATCGCGACTTGTTTCGACGGCCCTTATCGGTTGCTGAGTTAAATCAATTTGAGGCTGTGGTGCTTGATCCACCGCGCGCCGGGGCGAACGAGCAGATAGAGATGCTGGCGCAATCTGCCGTGCCCAAAATCGCCTATGTCAGCTGCAATCCCTCCACCTTTGCGCGCGATGCAGCGCAGCTTGTGGCAGGGGGGTATAGGTTGGATTGGATTCAGCCGGTCGGCCAGTTCCGCTGGTCTACCCATGTGGAACTGGCCGCCGCTTTTACAAAGGCTTAAACAGCCTGATTAGCCGTGAAACGCCGCCATCACGGTGTGGACGACAAGAGCAATCAGCACCAAGCTCGACAGGCTGAAGAGCAGGAAGCGGATCATCACCTTGTTGATGGTTGCCTGCACCAGTGAGTGGACGATGCGCAGGCCGACATATGCCCAAGCCAGCGTGGCGTTAAGGCCATCGCCTTGGCCCATCAGCGCAAGGGCAAGGGCCACAGCATAAAACACCGTCGGCGCTTCATGCAGATGGTTATAATTATGCGCTTTCCACTGGGTTTGCGCAGGCAAAAGCTGATCCAGCGTCTTGCCGCCCTGGCGAACCAGCTCATCTGGATCGAGCTTGGCGGCGGTCATAGCGGGCAAGCGGGTGGCATACATCCAGACCCACATTACCATTGTCCAGGCGGCGAGCACCGCCAAAGGTTTCAAAATTTCAGCAGTCATATCCATAGTCCCCTCCATTTGCGTGTTGAATTTAGATCGTCAGCGTCACGCGGACCGCATTGATTGCCAGCACCGTGAGGCACAGCGAGGATGCGAGAAACAGCGTAAAGCGCACCGGAATGGTGTTGACCAATGATTGCCACAGGCTGTGTGCGATGCGTAAGCCCGCATAGCCCCAGGCGAGCTGGGCATTCAGCCCATCGCCGGCCCCTGCAAGCGCAAGAATGGCAACAACGGCGTAAAACAGCGTCGGCTGTTCCATCAAATGCGTATAGTTATGCGATTTCCAGCTGACGCTATCAGGCACGCGGCCCTCAAGATCCTGCCCACGTCCGCCGGGTTTGGCATTTTTCAAATCATTGCCCAGCTTGGCCATGGCCGGCAAGCGTGTGCCCGCCATCCAATAGAGCATGACAACTGACCATAGCACCAGCACGGCTGCTGGCGCCAAAATTGGTGACCCCATTCTCCCCTCCTCATGTCTTGCGACTTGTTGTGGACGGCCAAGCTGCCTGCCTTGAGTCCGGTGGTCAAGCAAAACTGCCCCGATGGCGGGGATACAAAAAAGCCCCAGCCATTGGCCGGGGCTTTTAATTGTGTGCGTGTCGCGTGACTTATGCGAACAGCTTCGCCCAGCTGCGCTTCTCGCGGGTCTTCCAGAAACCGCGATGATAGGCGTCGGATGCCAGCAGCGGCATGACTGAGCCTGCTTCGGCAAACACCATCTGCTCGATGCCCGTGTTGACCTTGCCCCAGCTGGCCGCTTCTTGCAGCGTCGAGGACGAACAGGCGCCATCGCGCACATCAGCCACCGTGATCTGGACGGCATATTTGTGAACGGCAACATCTTCATGGCCGAGGATTTCCGCGCAGACGACGGTGTCTTGAATGAAGTTTTTGGGGACGCCGCCGCCAATCATCAACAGGCCCGATTCCCCGGCCTTGATCTTGATGTCGGTCAGTTCGCGGAAGTCCGCCACCGCATCAATCATCAGATAGGGCTTGCCCGCCTTCATCTGATCTACCTGATGCTTCACCAAGCCAAAGCCTGCCGAGCTATCAACAAAGGCCGGGCAGAAAATTGGCACATCATGCTCATAAGCAAGCTTGACGAGGCTGTTTTCCTTCTTGCCATGTTCCGACAAATAGCGGCCCATTTCGCGGATGAAGGCGCGGCTGGAATAGGCCTTGGGCTCCAGCTCATTCGCGATCTTGTTGATCGTGAAATCGCAATCCTGAAGCTGCTCTTCATCAATATAAGTGTCGTAGATGCGGTCGATATACAGCGAGCGCAGCGTATCATCATCGGGGATTTCTTTGGCTTGATAATGCTTGTGGCCAAGCCCCTCAAAGAAATCCATGTCGACAATGGTCGCGCCCGTCGCGACCACGGCATCGACCATGTTGTTGCGCACCAGCTCTGCATACAAATCCATACAGCCGCCCGCCGAGGTAGAGCCGGCGATGACGAGGAAGATGGTGCAGTCCTTATCCGACAGCATCTGGTTGTAGATGCCCGTGGCGCGTGCAAGATCACGGCTCGTAAAGCTCATCTTGCCCATCTGGTCGATGATCGGGCGGGCATCAAAGCTCTTGATATCAATATGCTCAACGGTGGTTGAAAGCAGCTCTGCTTTACGTTGGGCGTTGATCTGGTCGGTCATTGCGAACTCCATATCAATTCCCCTCCCATCGCGGGGAGGGGGTGGGGAGGGTTTAAGAAAACTGTTTTTGAACGCTTATAGCTTCACGACATTGGTCGAAAGCTGGTCATCCGTCTGGTCGAGATAGAGCGAGGCCATGGGCTCATCGCTCACCTCATAGGTTGCGCCATTGGTAAAGCCGTTAAAGCCTGTTCGCATCGCGCAGCCATAGGCCCCCAGCATCCCAATTTCGATATAATCGCCGGGCTGAACATCTGCGGGCAGCAGAAAGGGGCCAGCCATATGGTCCATATCGTCGCAGGTCGGCCCGTAAAAGCTGAACGGCATATCTTTGGTGTCAGACTCTTCGTCGCGCAGCAGCGCAACGGGGAAGCGCCAGCCAACATGCGCTGCATCAAACAAGGCACCATAAGCACCATCGTTAATATACAGTTCTGCCCCGCGGCGCTTTTCAACACGCACGACGAGCGACGAATATTCGGCGCACAAGGCCCGGCCCGGCTCACACCAGAGCTCGGACGAATAGCTGACAGGCAAATCTTCATAGGCGCGCTGAATGGCGTCGAAATAGGCCGTCATCGCGGGCGGTTCCATGCCCGGATAGACGCTGGGGAAGCCGCCACCGACATCCACCACATCCACTGTCACGCCCGAACCAACGATGGCGGCGCGCACGCGCTCCATAGCTTCGGTATAGGCTGAGGGCGTCATGGCTTGGCTGCCCACATGGAAGCAGATGCCCAGTGCGTCTGCCACCTGGCGTGTATCAATCAGCAATTGCTTCATGTCTGCCGGGTCAGCGCCAAATTTGGAGGCCAAGCTCAGCTTGCTATGGTCTGACGACACGCGAATGCGCACACACAAGGTCAGGTCAGTCGCGCCCTCGGTTGCGCGAACAATTTTTTCCAGCTCTTCAGCGGTATCGAGCGAAAACACGCGCACGCCATGCTCAAAATAGGCTTCGCGGATCGCTTCTTCCGCTTTCACGGGATGCATGAAGCACAACGTCGCCTCAGGCGCGTTCTCGCGCACCAGCCGCACTTCCGTCAGCGAGGCCACGTCAAAATGCGTAACGCCACTGTCCCACAGCAGCGCAATCAGCGCAGGCGAGGGATTGGCCTTCACGGCATAGAGCGACTTGCCCGGAAACTTCTCAACAAAGAATCGAGCAGCACGCTGTGCGGCATGCGGACGGATGAGCGTGACCGGCTGGACCGGTCGAAGGGCGGTAGCTAGCCCCAGCGCGCTATGGTGCTTAGACAACTCAAGGGACCTCCAAAAGGCAGTGATACATTAACAAAGGCTGCCTTGCGGTTATTGGAAGTCCCCATGGGGCAGCGGAGCGCGCATATATGAAGTGCGTGCCCCTGTGTAAAGCGGAAGAAGGACCAAAAATTTGTCGACAGAAATCACGCTGAAAAAAGACAGAAAACCGGCGCTTTCTGGCGTTGCTGCGGCGCACAAAAAAATTATGGAAATTGTGGGCGCAACACCGCTTTTGCCGCTGCCGCATGGCGAATCGATTCTTTGGTGCAAATGTGAGTCGGAACAACCGATGCGCGCCTTCAAGCTGCGGGGGGCCTGGCACCGTCTGTCAGACCTGCCCGAAGAGGCACGCCACGCAGGCGTTGTTGCCTTTTCCAGTGGCAATCATGCGCAAGGCGTCGCTTGGGCGGCGCAGAAACTGGGGATGCCTGCGTTGATTGTGATGCCCAAAGATACGCCTCAGGTGAAATTGGATGGCACACGCGCTCTGGGGGCAGAAATCGTCCTTTATGACCGCATGACCGAAAGCCGCGAGGAGATTGCAGGCCGCATCGCCGCGGAACGCGGTGCAACGCTCGTCCCCAGCTTTGATGATCCGTGGGTTATTGAGGGCCAGGGCAGTGCCGGGTTGGAAGCATTGGAACAAATGGCGGCGCTGGGCATGGAGGGGCCAGATTTGGTCATCATGCCCTGTGGCGGCGGCGGTTTGGCGGCTGGCTTGGCGCTCGCGCTCCCCGATGCGCACATTATCGTCGCAGAGCCCGAAGGCTGGGACGATATGACACGATCCTTAGAATTGGGAGAAATTGTGCCTGTAGGCCCCAATCCGCCCCCGACCCATTGTGATGCCATTCAGACGTTGAAGGTGGCCCCACTTACGTTTGATGTGCTGAAGGCCGCAGGGGCCAGAGGGGTTGCCGTGAGCGAGGCAGAAACTTTTGCTGCCATGCGCCATGCCAAGCAGGCATTGGGCGTCACCATTGAGCCGGGCGGTGCGGTTGCCTTGGCGGCACTTTTATCCGGCAAAGTGACGCCCGGCGCCCGCACGCTGGTGCTGCTGTCCGGCGGCAATGTCGATCCGCAGTTGTTTGATCGGGTCATGGCAGGCTAAGGCGCGATGATGTCTGAAGCGATCCTGTCTCTTGCTGTCTTGGCCTCTGCCGCCCTGATTTGGGGTGGGATCAAACTTATGCGCGCGAAGAATGAGGTGCGCAAAGGGCGCCTTATGATTATCGCGGCGCTCGTTCTTTTTGCCAATGTCCTGATTATCGCCTGGCCCCAATAAGGTCAGGCTGTCTCAGCCTCTCAGGCCGCGGTCCCGCCGACCGTCAGCCCGTCCACCAGCAAGGTCGGCTGACCAACGCCAGCCGGCACGCTTTGCCCGCCCTTGCCGCAAATGCCAACGCCTTCGTCGAGCGCCATATCATTGCCAATGCCCATGACTTTGGTCAGCACGGTCGGGCCGTCGCCAATCAGCGTTGCGCCTTTGACTGGCGCGCCAATTTTGCCATTTTTCACCAAATAGGCCTCGGTGCAGCTAAAGACGAATTTGCCCGAGACGATATCGACTTGGCCGCCGCCAAAGCTTTTGGCGAACAAGCCGTTTTTGACGCGGGAGAGCAGCTCTTCCGGATCGTCCTGACCATCTTTCATATAGGTGTTGGTCATGCGGGGCATGGGGGCATGAGCGTAGGATTCACGGCGCCCATTGCCCGTTGGTTCAACCCCCATCAGCCGGGCATTGAGCCGGTCTTGCATATAGCCTTTGAGGATACCATCCTCGATCAGCACAGTCTCTCCTGTCGGCGTGCCTTCATCATCAATGGAAAGCGACCCGCGTCGCGCTTCAAGGGCGCCATTATCCACCACAGTCACGCCGGGGGCGGCCACGCGCTCGCCAATGCGGCCCGAAAAGACGCTGGTGCCCTTGCGGTTAAAATCGCCTTCCAGCCCATGGCCCACGGCTTCGTGCAGCAACACGCCGGGCCAACCTGGGCCGAGCAGGACCGTCATTTCACCTGCCGGGGCTTCAATGCTCGACAAATTGACAATGGCTTGCGCCAGTGCGCCATCAATGGCGCGGTTCCATGTTTTGGGATCAAAGAGATGGTCGTAAAGATAGCGCCCACCCAGCCCGAAAAACCCACTTTCGCGCCGGCCATTTTCCTCTGCCACAATGCTGACATTGAGGCGCACAAGTGGGCGCACATCGGTCGCTACAAAGCCATCCGCGCGAACAATTTCGACCACGCTCCAGCTGGCCGATAGGCCCACCGTCACCTGTTTCACGCGCGGGTCACGCGCACGCGCCGCGGCATCAATGTGCTGACACAAGGCAACCTTATCCGCGAAGGGGATCAGCCCCATTGGGTCGCCATCAGTATAAAGATGGCGGTTATTCTGTCGCGGGGCGGCGGCCATCGCTGATTTTGTTGGGTCGAGCAGCGTTAATGTTTCGCCTGCCCGCCGAATGGCGGCAGCGCTGATTTCATTGGCATGGGCAAAGCCCGTCATCTCGCCCGAAACACCGCGCAGGCCAAAGCCAGCGTCCGTCGAATAATCAGCTGTTTTCAAGCGACCATCATCAAAGCCAAAGGCTTCTGACGCGCGATATTGCAGATAGAGTTCCCCATCATCGCAATTCTTTAAAAGCTCTGCCGTCAACCGCTGGGCGGTGGCCGGATCAAGCTGATCGTTGCGATAGAGAAAGCGGCGAGCGTCAGTCGTAAATGTCATAACCACTGATATAGGAAGGGCTTGGCCGCCTGAACAGGGCGAAACCGCTGCGCAATGCGCTGCGCGCTATGATCAATGTGCCTGATCGTCCGCCGGGCCGCCGACCAGCACAAAGCGCTTGTCGCAATAGCCACATTCAACAAAGCCTTTTTCGTCAATTTCCAGCCAAATGCGAGGATGGCCAAGGGCTGCGCCGCCTGGAATATCAGAAGCGCCATCACACGAGACGCGATGCGATGTGACACGAACAGTTTCAGGTGCTTTGCTCATGCTGCGCCGATAGCAATGCCCTTGGCAGCATGCAACGCGCAAAAGCGGGTATTCTCTTCGGGGACTGACCACTTTCCCCCGACGCGCCGAACCGCTAGAGCAATCCTTATGACTGACGCAGCAATTATCATCGATAATGTCCAAAAAACCTATGCCGGGGGTAAGCAGGCGCTCAAAGGTGTCTCTTTTGAGGTTCCCCGCGGCTCTGTTTTTGGGCTGTTAGGACCCAATGGCGCCGGAAAATCGACGCTGATTAATATTTTGGCAGGCCTTGTCACCAAGACAGCCGGCCATGCCAGCATCTGGGGTTTTGATATTGATGAGCACCCGCGCAATGCCAAAAATTCTATTGGCATTGTGCCGCAGGAAATTGTGTTTGATCCCTTTTTCACGCCGTTTGAAACGCTGGAAAATGTGGCAGGGCTCTATGGCGTGCCCAAGGGCAAGCGCCGCTCGCTAGAGTTGCTGCGCGCGGTGCATTTGGAAGATAAGGCCCATGCTTATGCCCGAACTCTGTCGGGCGGGATGAAGCGGCGGCTGCTGGTGGCGAAGGCCATGGTCCATTCACCGCCTATTCTGGTGCTGGATGAACCGACGGCAGGTGTGGATATTGAGCTGCGCCAACAGCTTTGGGCCTATGTGCGTGAGTTGAACCGCCAAGGCGTCACCATCGTTCTGACCACGCACTATTTGGAAGAAGCTGAAGAGCTGTGTGAGCGGATTGCCATTATCAATCATGGCACGCTGATCGCCAATAAGCCCACGCGCGAGCTGGTGGATATGGCGCAGGAAAAGGTCGTCGAAGTGACGGTTGACCGCGATGTGGAGACTGCCCCGCGTTCGCCCTTGTTTCAGAAAGTGGAAGTCAAGGCAGGTCGGGTTCTTTCGATCACTTACTCCAAGGCGCAGGCCAATGCGGGGGATGTGCTGGGGGCTGTGCAGGCGGCAGGCTATGGCATTGCAGATGTGTCCACGCGCGAAGCGGATTTGGAGCATGTTTTCCTGAATCTGACGCGGGCGGCGTAAATATGGCGGCGGACCAGCCGGCTTTGGTGCACCTTGTGACCGGGGCAACGGGGGCCGGCAAAACCCAGTATAGCATCGCGCTGGCAGACCAGATGGGCGCTGTGCGCTTTTCCATTGATGATTGGATGACACGCCTGTTCTGGATGGACAGCCCAAAGCCAATTGAATTTGAATGGACGATAGCGCGTATTGCAAGATGCGAGGCGCAGATCCGTGATTTAGTTGCAGCTTTGGCGAAGCAGGGGATGGCTTCGGTGCTGGATCTTGGCTTTACCAAGGCGGGCCATCGGGCCGAATTTGCAGATTTTGCCAAGACCCTTGGCACATCAGCCAAATTGCATTGGGTTGATGTGCCAGCCGAGCAGCGTTGGGCCCGCGTTGTTCAGCGCAACAGCCAGCGCGGCCCAACCTACGCCATGGATGTGGACCGCGCGATGTTTGACTTTATGGAAGGCGAATGGGAGCCGCCATCGGCCGCTGAGCTGGAGCTGCTGGCAGGGCAGGTGATCCGGGCATGAATGGCGATGTGCTCATCATTGGGTCAGGCGCAGCCGGGCTGACAGCGGCGCTAGAGCTGGCGCAGCAGTGCAAGGTGATTGTGCTGGCCAAAGGCGCGATTTCTGATGGTGCCACAAGTTGGGCGCAGGGCGGCATTGCCGCTGTTCTGGAAACAACCGATACTTTTGAAAGCCATGTCGAAGACACAATGATTGCCGGTGCCGGGTTGAATAACCGGCAAACGGTCGAGCATGTGGTGGAACAAGCGCCTGCGGCAATCGCCCGGCTGGCAGATCTGGGCGTGCCCTTTGATTTGGGGGCGGACAAACATTGGCATTTGACGCGGGAAGGCGGCCATTCGCACCGGCGCATTGTCCATGTCCATGATGCCACAGGGCTCGCCGTGCAGCAGGCTTTGGAGCAAGCGGCCCAAGCCCACCCCAATATCACGCTGGTGCCTGATCGCGTGGCGATTGACCTCATCATGGGGCGTCACCAGATGCGCTTTTCAACCAGCGGGCGGATCCACGGCGTGTACGCGCTGAACCGCACAACGGGGCTGGTGGAAACATTCACCGCACGGGCAACAATTTTGGCCTCAGGTGGCGCGGGCCGCACCTATCTCTATTCCACTGCACCGCGCGGTGCGACGGGGGATGGCATCGCGATGGCGTGGCGCGCGGGGTGCCGCGTGTCCAATATGGAATTCATGCAGTTCCACCCGACCTGCCTCTATAATCTGGACGTCAAAAACTTCCTGATTACTGAGGCCGTGCGGGGCGAGGGCGGCCAATTGAAAATCCCAACCACAGGGGAACGCTTCATGCCCCGCTTTGATGCGCGGGGAGAGCTGGCCCCGCGTGACATTGTGGCGCGCGCGATTGACCATGAGATCAAGCGGCTGGGGTTGGACTATGTCCATCTCGATATCAGCCATTTGGACGCTGACTTTGTGCGCGGCCATTTCCCCAATATCTATGACAAGCTGATGGGCTTGGGCATTGATATCACGAAAGATCCGATCCCGGTTGTGCCAGCGCAACATTATACGTGCGGCGGTGTGGTGGTGGATCTGGATGGCCGCACGGATGCGCCGGGCCTATATGCGGCCGGCGAAGTCACACAGTCTGGCCTTCATGGGGCCAATCGTCTTGCGTCAAACAGCTTGCTAGAATGCCTCGTGTTTGGCGCAGCCTGTGCACAGCATATTTCCGCCAATTGGGATAGCCTGCCGCCGCCGCCAGACATTCGCCCTTGGGATGAAAGCCGGGTGACGGACAGCGACGAAGAAGTCGTCATCCAGCAATGCTGGCGCGAAATCCGTCATTTCATGTGGAATTTTGTTGGCATCGTGCGCACCACCAAAAGGTTGGAGCGCGCAAAACACCGGATTGATCTGCTCCGTCAGGAGGTTGGTGACTATTATAGCCATTTCCGCGTTACGCCGGATTTGGTGGAATTGCGCAATTTGGTGGAAGTGGCGGACCTGATCATTCGGTCTGCGCTTGCCCGCAAGGAAAGTCGCGGCTTGCACTCTACAACCGATTATCCGGAGCTTCTGCCAGAGGCTCAAGACACAATTCTCGTGCCGTGACGCGCGTTTGCGCGACGCCCGAGGTTGATTGATCGGCGCACACAGGGCATAGCCGCCGCCATGACCGAGATGCTCAAAATCAGCCTGCCCGATGGTTCCGTGCGCGAAATGCCGAAGGGCGCAACGCCTGCCGATGTTGCGGCCGCTATTGGCCCCGGCCTTGCCAAGGCTGCCATTGCCGCGCGCGTGAATGGCGAATTGCGCGATATTTCGCGTGCTTTTGAAGGCGATTGTGAGCTGGCGCTCGTCACATCGCGTGATGAGGATGAGGCACTGGACCTTGCCCGGCATGACTTTGCGCATATTCTGGCCGAAGCTGTGCAGGCACTGTTTCCCGGCACACAAATCACCTTTGGTCCATCGACTGAAGATGGCTTTTATTATGATTTCGCGCCCAAGCGGCCCTTTACCGAAGATGATCTGCCCGCCATCGAAGCCAAGATGCGTGAGATTATTGCCGCAGATAAGCCGCTGCGCCGCGAAGTCTGGGATCGCAACAAGCTGATCGAACGCTGGCAGGCTGAGGGCGAGACGTTCAAAGCCGAATGGGCGGCGGAATTGCCGGAAGGCGAAGAAATTAGTGTCTATTGGTCAGGGGATGACTGGATGGACATGTGCCGTGGGCCGCATTTGGCCTCGACCGGCAAGCTGGATCCGCACGCGTTTAAGCTGACGCGCGTATCGGGCGCCTATTGGCGTGGGGATCAGAAGAACGCGCAATTGTCGCGCATTTACGGCACAGGCTGGCTCAACAAGAAGCAGTTGGATGCCCATCTGACGCGCCTCGAAGAAGCCGCCAAGCGGGACCATCGCCGCTTGGGCAATGAGATGGATTTGTTCCATCTGCAGCAAGAAGCCCATGGCAGTGTATTCTGGCATCCCAAGGGCTTCCGCGTGTGGCGCGAGTTGGAAGCCTATATGCGCCGGGCGATTGACGCGGCCGGCTATCGCGAAGTGAAGACCCCGCAGATCATGGACGCCCGCCAATGGGAACAGTCCGGCCACTGGGGCAAATATCGTGAGAATATGTTCGTCATTCCGGACGAAGTGCCCAATGTGGATGATGAAGGACCCGTGATTTCGGGTGACGCCGATTGGATGGCGTTAAAGCCCATGAACTGTCCGGCACACGTCCTGATCTTCCGTCAGGGCATTAAGTCTTATCGCGATCTGCCGTTGCGCCTGTATGAAAATGGCTGTTGCCACCGCAATGAGCCGCACGGCGCGCTCCACGGCCTAATGCGCGTGCGCCAGTTTACGCAGGATGATGCGCATATCTTCTGCCGCGAAGACCAAATTGTTGATGAAGTCCGTGCCTTCTGCGAATTGGCGGACCGGATCTATAAGGATTTCGGCTTCACCTATTCCATCAAGCTCGCCCTGCGCCCGGAAAAGCGCTTTGGCAGCGACGAGGTGTGGGACAAGGCCGAGGCTGAGCTGCGCACGGCTGTGGCTGCCGCTGGCCTTGCAACACCAGACTATGGCTGGGAAGAATTGCCCGGCGAAGGCGCTTTCTATGCGCCCAAGCTGGAATGGCATTTGACGGATGCAATTGGCCGGACATGGCAGGTCGGCACCATCCAGTCAGACCGGGTTCTGCCTGAGCGTTTGGACGCAACCTATGTCGGCGATGATGGTGAAAAGCATCGCCCCGTCATGCTCCACCGCGCGATCTTCGGCTCTTATGAGCGGTTTATTGGCATTTTGATTGAGCATTTCGCAGGCCGCTTCCCCGTTTGGTTGGCCCCCGTGCAGGCGGTGGTTGCGACTATTGTCTCGGATGCCGATGGCTATGCCAAGGATGTTGCCGCTAAGCTCGAAGCGGCGGGCCTGCGTGTCGAAACCGATCTGCGCAATGAAAAGATCAACTATAAGGTGCGGGAACATTCACTGGCGAAGGTGCCGCATTTGTTGGTTGTTGGGATGCGTGAGGCCGAAGAAGGCAAGGTCGCCATCCGCACTTTGGGGCAAGAAGGTCAACGTATCATGCGCGTAGAAGACGCCATTGCCATGCTGCGTGAAGAGGCAACGCCGCCCGATTTGCGGGGCTAACCTGGGGCAAAGGCCCTCCCCGCTGCGACGAAAGCTGCGTTCCGCCGCTTAAGTCTCGCTCCCCTCCCGCAGGCGGGAGGGGTTGGGGGAGGGCAAGGCGCCCTTATTGCGCGGTCCAGCCCCCATCCACGACCAAATTGCTCCCCGTGACAGCACTTGCCTCATCGCAGCAGAGAAACAGCGCCATAGCGCCAATCTGATCGGGCATTACAAATTGCTTTTGCGGGATGGCGCCCAATAGCACATCGTTAATCACCTGCTCGCGCGTCATGTTGCGGGTGCGCATTGTATCGGGGATTTGGTTTTCCACCAGCGGCGTCCAGACATAGCCGGGGGAGATACATTTGACGGTAATGCCCTGTTTCGCCACTTCAAGCGCGGCGGTTTTCGTTAGGCCCACCAGTCCGTGCTTTGCGGCATTATAGGCCGATTTATTAGGGCTTGCGACCATGGAATGTGCGGACGCCGTTGAGATAATCCGCCCCCAGCCCTTGGCCTTCATATAAGGCAAGGCCGCGCGCATGGCGTGGAAGGGTGCAGACAGCAGCAGCGCAATCAACTGATCCCATTTCTCAATCGGGAATTCATCCACGGGCGCAACATGCTGGACGCCCGCATTGTTAATCAAAATGTCTGGCCCGCCCAGTTCAGCATGGCAGGTTTCGACCATCGCGGCGATCTGGTCTGGCTGCGTCATATCCGCGCCCGACCACATAGCTTTGGCGCCGCTCAATTCTTCCAAGGCTTGCCGCTGCGCCTCAATGCTGGTGGCATCGCCAAAACCATTAATCATGACCGCACAGCCCTCGCGCGCAAGCGCCGTTGCACAAGCTGCGCCAATGCCCGAGGTGGAGCCGGTAATAAGGGCGGTTTTGCCTTTGAGGATCATGGCATACTCCTGCTGGTTAAGTCCTGCGATTGCATCACGCGGATCGGCAGTGCAATGTCTTTTATGAGGGGGCAGGAAGAAGGAAAGGCAGGATGCGTCAGACCATTTGTCTTCATCATGCGCCCCTTTCAGAAGGTGCGCGCCTCACCGCCCATTTTGTGCGGGCAAGGAGCCTATAGCATGCGTCGGATAATGATCGCCATGGGCAGTGGGGCGCTTATCTTGGCCTTGGGCTATGCCTTTGCGCCACCATCGCTGCGCTTTTGGGATGCACGTCCCCCTGCGCCCCGCACGCAGGCTGGCGAGAAGATAGGCCCTGTCGCGGGTAACAGCTGTGCAGATGCCAAATATCAGGCAAACCCTGCGTGTCAGATTTTGGCTGCCGCCAATGCGAGTTGGGCCAAGGCCTTTCCCGCTGGTAAATATGTGCCCGCGCAGATCCGCTTTTACGCGCAGACGAGCAAAACGGGGTGTGGCACAGCGCAATCCGCCATGGGCCCTTTTTACTGCCCAGCGGATAAGTCCATTTATCTGGATGAAACATGGCTCCAAACCCTCTCGCAAGCGCACGGCACGGCAGCCAAGCCAGCAACCGCCTATAGTGTGGCGCATGAGGTGGGCCATCATATCCAGTATCTGACCGGCATTGTGGATCAGATACGCGCCTATCAAAAGCGGCTCCCTGCTGCAGATAGTGAGAAGCTGCAAACGGCGCTGGATCTCCAAGCGGATTGCTATGCGGGTGTCTGGGCGGCGCAAAATGGGGCGCTTACAAATGCCTCCGACATGGAAAATGGGCTGCGCCTCACTCAAGCGGAAGGCGCAAAGTTAAAGCGGCAGCCCGCGGCGCCTATATTGGTGCCAGAGAATTTTTCTCTGGGGTCAGTGCGGGATCGGCTTGCATGGTTGAAGCGTGGGCTTGATACCGGAGATCCAGATCGCTGTGATCCATTTCAGACAGTGCGACTGGAAAAATAGGGGGCAGATTGTGCGGATTGGGATTGTGGCGCCTTCATGCCGGCTGGAAGAGGCCGTTGCCGGGCAATTGCCGGCGCTGGCCCGTGCCGCTTATGGCGCGGATGCGCCAGAATTTGTCATTCACCCCCAATGCTTCCTGTCTGCAGGCCATTTTGCGGGGCCAGATGCCGCGCGTGCCGATGCATTTGTGGACTTGGCGAATGACCCCAATATTGATGCCATCTGGTTTGCGCGTGGCGGCTATGGCGCGTGTCGGGTCGTGGACCATGCCTTGCCCCGCCTTGCGTCTGCTGCAGGGGATAAAGCCTATTTGGGCTATAGCGATGCCGGCTTTTTGCTGGCGGGGCTTTACGCGGCAGGCATTGGCCGTATCGCGCATGGCCCAATGCCTAGCGATATGAAGCGCGCCGGCGGCGATGCTGCCGTTCTGCGCGGGCTGGATTGGCTGATGGCCCCTCATAAGACGGCCCAAGCCGCGCCAAAACAGGTGGCCTTTAATCTCACCGTGCTGAGCCAGCTTTTGGGGACAGCGCTTCAGCCCGATCTGACGGATCATGTCCTGATGATCGAAGAGGTGGGCGAATATATGTACCGCATTGATCGCAGTTTATTTCACCTCACCTCTCATCCCGGCATTCGCAAAATTGCGGGCTTGATGCTGGGCCGATGCAGCGATGTGCCCGATAATGATCCTGACTTTGTCCTGACTGAGGAAGAGGTGGCCCACCATTGGTGTCGGCACAGCGGCATTGCCTATCTTGGCCGGGCAGATATTGGCCATGATGCCGAAAACAAAGTTGTGCCCTTTGGCTAAGAGGTCAAAGAAAAGGCGCAGGCCAATGGCCTACGCCCTTTCTGTTTAACCACGCCGTTTCCGCTTAACGGAATTTAACGGCCAAATAGCGCGGCGGCATGGACCCACGCTGAATATACAGCAGCACATTGGTGCGCCCAGCGCGTTTGGCCTCTGTTGCGATCCGGCCCAAATCAGCCGCTGCCAAAGTTGGTTGTTGGTTGGCCGACAGGATAATATCCCCACGGCGCAGGCCCTTGGCCGCTGCATCACTGGCAGGGTCGACAGCGGCAACCACAACACCGCGGGGTGGGTTGGTAAGGCCCAGTTGGCGTGCAATTTCAGGGGTCAGTTCTTGGACGGCAAGGCCCAGCGATTCCCGCGTCGCATTTTGCGCGGTCTCTTCATCTTCGGGGTCTAGCCCCTGATTGCCGCCTGCAATCGCTGCCAGCCGGTCTTCGGAGGGCCGCTCCCCCAGCACCGCTGTGAAGGTTAAGCGTTTGCCGGCACGGATCACTTCAATGGGAACACGGCTGCCGACGGATTGATTTGCAATCAAGAAGGATAGAGTTTGATCTGGCGTGACATCACGGCCACCAACCCGCACGACAACATCGCCTTCGCGAATACCGGCCTTGGCTGCTGCTTCATTGGGCTCAACACGGGCAATGAGTTCACCTTGGTTCTTGGGCAGGCCCAAGGCTTCTGCCGCGCCTTCATCCAAGGGCTGGATGCTCACGCCCAAATAGCCCCGCTTCACTTTGCCGCCAGATTTCAGCGTCTCAATAATGGGCGCTGCAACTTCAGAAGGGATGGCAAAGCCAATCCCCACATTGCCGCCCGTGGGCGAGAAGATGGCCGTGTTAATGCCAATGACATTGCCGTTCATATCAAACATCGGGCCACCGCTATTGCCCTGGTTAATCGAGGCATCGGTCTGGATATAGCGGTCGGACGGTCCCGAGCCGATATTGCGGTGCAAGGCGGAAACAATGCCCGCCGTCACGGTGCCGCCAAGCCCATAGGGGTTGCCAATGGCCACCACCCAATCGCCCACGCGCGTCCGGCTGCTATCGCCAAATTTCACATAAGGCAGATTGCGGCCTTCAATCTTGAGTACGGCAAGGTCAGAGGCTGGATCACGGCCGACCAGCTTGGCGGAATATTCCGTCCGGTCGGGGAAAGTGACCGTGATCGAGCTGACGGCAGCACCGCGCTGGCCGGGTGAGACAACGTGGTTATTGGTAACGATATAGCCATCAGGCGAGATGAGAAAACCAGAGCCCAAAGACTGGGCTTCGCGCGTGACCGAGCGGCCTTCCCCGCCCCCGAAAAGATCAGCAAAAGGGGTGCCCGCAAAGGGATTGTTGGTGGGGACTTGCACTTTCTGCTTGGTCGAAATGTTCACGACAGCCGGCTGGAGACGCGCCGCCAAATCTGCAAAGCTCATGGGTGCGCCAGGGCGCGGGGCAGTGCTGGCCATGAGGCCGGGTTCATTCTGCGCCTCTTGTGAGGCCGCTGGCGATTGCAGGGCAAGTGTGGCCGTTGTTCCGCCGAGTAGCAAAGCTGCCGTCAGGGCATAAGCGTAACGCACTCTTGGTCTCCTTATCTTATATCTTATCCCTAATATCCTGGGCACGGATGGCGTGGCGGGGCTGAACGGAAATTGAACAGCCCACCACGATCAGGCCACCACGATCAGGCCGCCACGATCAGGGGTGGCTTAACGCGCACCCCCGCCGCGGAATTGCCGCAGATAATCATTGCCGGGGGACAGGATGATGCTCGTTGAGCCTTCCGGCTTTGTTCCATCCAGGCCAAAAGTTGCCCGATAGGACTGCATCGCCCGGTAAAAATCATAAAATGCGGGGTCTTTGCCAAACGAGGCTGAATAGATTTTGGCAGCTTCCGCATCTGCGCTGGCACGAATGATCTGCGCTTGCTTCCAGCCTTCGGCCCGCTTGGTTGCGGCTTCTTGCTGACGTGCGGTGCGCATCCGTTGGAACGCGGATTCCAGCGTGGCCCCCTTGGGCAAATCCGCCCGCTTAATGCGGACATCAATCACTTCCGCGCCATATTGCCGCGCTTCACGGTTCAGCCCGTTGCGAATATTTTCCATTACTTTGCCACGTTCTGGGCTCAGCAATGTGGCAAAGGGTTCTTTGCCCAATTCATTGCGCAAGGCAGAGCCCAACAGCGGGCGGAGTGCCTCGGCCAGCCGCTCTTCGGTCCGCGCTGTTTTGTACATCTTCAGCGGGTCAACAATGCGATACCGGGCAAATGCATCAACTTGCAGGCGAAGCTGGTCAGTCGACAGAACTTCCTGCTCGTCCATGCTGATCGATTGAACGCGCTTGTCGAGCCATTGGATTTTTTCAGCAAAAGGCACGCGGACAATCAGGCCCGCGCCAGTATTTCCAAATTGCTCGCCTTTTTCATAGGCGTTGATGATCCGCACAGGCTGGCCAAAACGCACCACCACGCCCTGGCGTGTTTCCGGCACGAAGGAAACCGTCGCGCCAAACAGGATGACAATCGCCAGCGCGAAAAAGGCGAGGCCGGCTGGGTTCCGCAAGATACGTTCCATCAGCGGTCTCCTGCCCGCAGCGTGGGATTGGCTGCAGGTTCCTGTGCTTTGCGCGCATTGGGGGGCAGCGCCATATAGGGCATGACATTGGGGGTTTCGATAATTGTCTTATCCAACTTACCCAGCACCTGTTCCATGGTTTCATAATACATACGGCGGCGCGTGACATTGGGGGATAGCTTGTACTGCGCATATACCTTGTCAAAAGCCTGCGCCTCACCCAGCGCCCGCTGTGTCACCTGCTGCGAATAGGTGTTCGCCTGGTTGATCATCGATTGCGCTTCTTGTTGAGCCGCTGTTACGTCTTTGAATGCGTCAATCACGGCACTGGGCGGGTCGGCGCGCTTAATGGCCACGCCTTCAATGCGGACGCCCGATCGATAGGCCGCCAAAATGCGCCGCATCCGGTTTTCAACATCCGCTTCAATTTGGCCGCGCTTGGCCCCAATCGCCCCAATCAAATCAACGCGAGACACGGCAGCGCGCATCGCGCTTTCGGCCACTTCACGAATCGTTTCTTCCGGATCTGTCAGCTGGAAACGAAAGAGTTCAGGATCGGCAATCGACCAGCGCACCGAATAATCGAGATCAACAATATTCTGATCGCCCGTCAGGACAAAATTCTCCACCTCGCTTGAGACGGGGATGTTGACGGTGCGGATTTCGGCAACATTCAGCTTGGTGACGCGTTCAATGGGGGCGGGCAGCGTAAGGCCAATGCCCGATTCCAGCGTGCGTGAATACGCACCAAAAATGGTCACAATCGCGCGCTCTTGCGGCGCAATCGCATGGAAACTGGTGAACACGACCCACAGGCCCAGCACGACTCCGCCGACCAGACGGATCATCGGCCAAGACGAACCACCCCCGCCATTGCCGCCAAAGCGATCGCGCAATTGGCGCGATAAATCATCAAAGGGAGAGGGGCCACGCGGCTTGCCGCCGCCGCCGGGCGGCGCATTCCACGGGTTGCGCGGGCCATTGCCGCCCGCACCGCCGCCATTAGACCCAGCATTTCCGCGGTTGCCCCACGGGCCGCCCGCGTCCGAAAATAGCGCGATTGCCCGCGCTCTCCAGCCTGTTATTGCGCTCATGACCAACCATATAGGATGGCCCTTTCACGAAAAACAGTGGCGCTGCGAGATTCTCCCCCTAAATCGCGCTTTATGTCTGATCTTGATCTCTTAACTGCATCGCTTGATGCCATTGCTGACCCTGCCGGCACAGGCGGGTTGATTGCGTCTGGCCGCGCCAGTGCGCCTCGTATCACTGAGGGGCGCGCCGCGCTTATCCTTGATGTGTCGGGCCTCACTGTGGCGACGCGCGCTGCGTTGGCGGCTGAAATTGAGGCGCAGTTAAAACGCCTGCCGGGGGTGACAGACGTGCGCATTGCGATGACGAGCGAGAAAGTCGCCCGGCCCCTGATTGCGATTGCAAGTGGCAAGGGTGGTGTCGGCAAATCAACGGTCTCCACCAATATCGCGGTCGCCCTGAAACGCGCAGGCTTTCACCCCGGCCTCGTTGATGCCGATATTTATGGCCCATCCCAACCTCTCTTGACGGGCACTGAAGGGCGTAAGCCGGAGGCAGAAGGGCAAAAATTGATTGCCGTAGACACGCCTTTGGGTGTGCCGCTGCTCTCCATGGGGCATTTGGTTGCCCCAGGCCAAGCCATTGCCTGGCGCGGGCCAATGGCCGGCAATGCCCTGAGCCAGTTGGTTGATGCAGACTGGGGAACGGCCAATCTGCTGGTGGCGGATATGCCGCCCGGCACGGGCGATGTGCAATTGTCGATGGTGCAAAAGCACAAGCCGGCAGGCGCCGTCATTGTTTCAACGCCCCAAGATTTGGCCTTGATTGATGCAACCCGCGCCATTGATTTGTTCCAAAAGGCGGGAGTTCCCATCATTGGCGTGATTGAGAATATGGCGGGCTATGTTTGCCCCCATTGTGGCGACGTGTCTGATCCCTTTGGGTCGGGCGGGGCAGAAGCCGCTGCAAAGGCCTTGGGCATTGATTTTCTGGGACGGATTCCGCTGGATATGGACATTCGCACCTCGTCCGATGCGGGTCAGCCAGTTGCCGCTGGGAATGGACCGCATGCACGCGTGTTTGAGGCGATTGGAGAAAAAATCGCAGCCTGGCTGCGCGCGCATGGAGGCTAATATGCCATTGGCAACGGATGAGGACATTGCAGACCTGCTCAGGGATGTGCGCCATATCGCGCTGGTCGGCGCATCGGACCGGCCCGAACGGGCAAGCCATGAGGTTATGGCAGTTCTCCTTGCCCATGGCTATCGCGTCACGCCTGTAAATCCGGCGCTGGCGGGGCAGCAAATCCATGGTCAGACGGTGGTCGCCAGTTTGGCAGATGTGCCCGAGCCAATTGATATGGTGGATATCTTCCGCAACTCAGATGCTGCTGGGCCAATTGTGGACGGGGCCATTCACGTGGGTGCCAAAGCCGTTTGGATGCAATTGGGTGTTCTCAATCCCGCCGCTGCAGCCCGCGCCGAAGCGGCAGGTCTGCGTGTGGTGATGGACCATTGCCCCAAAATTGAACTGCGTCGATTGGGCATTGCACCTGTTTGTTAATCGCTAGCGAATGGACAATCTTTGGGCGCGCGCGCTCAACCGGGCGACTGCGGCGGTGTGAAGAGGCGTACCCGTCGCCAAGACGCCAAAAGCTTCCCCCTTGGTGGAATTAAAGCGCAAGGGCCGGCCATGCGCATCAGTCACCACGCCTCCCGCTTCTTCAGTGAGTAAAGCCGCGGCTGCAATATCCCATTCATGCCCCCAGCGCAGGGTGGCGACCAGATCGGCCTCGTCCGCGGCCACCATTGCAATGCGCAAGGCTATGCTGTTGGGCTTATGCACGGTGACCAAGTCCATATCGGCCTTGGGCAAAAGATCTGCCGGTACGCGTGCGCCAGTCAGCGTGGCGCGTGTG